>CALBSQ010000378.1 GCA_937967325.1 uncultured Chloroflexota bacterium | reverse complement strand
CTTGCCTGATTGTCTCTTGGAACCATGTATCTTGTGTGTCCGATATTCGGACTCCTGTCGTGCAGCGGTTCGTCGCCGGAGAGGTCGATGTGCAGGGCGTAGGTGGTGGGTTCATCGCCGCGTTCCTGGCTGCGGTTACGGACGATCAGGAGGTAGCCGTGGTCCGAAAGCGACTTGATGGCCCGGGTGACGGAGTCCCGACTCAGCCCGGTGCCACGGTCCAGGACCTGGCCGTCGCGCTTGCGCACGCCGTGCATGATCTGGTTGAGGCTCAGATCGTCGCTGTCTTTCTTCCAGCCGAAGGTGTGGCGGATGATATAGAGCAAGACCTTGAGCTCGGCGCCGGAGAGATCCGGCAGCTGCACGTCAAAGAGCAGGTCCGGGACCATGGTGTAGTGCGCCGGCGGGTAGCCGGAAAATCGCTTCGGTACGGGTGTATCTGGCATAGCAAAACTGGGCCTCCGTTAGCAACGGCAAGCCGGGCTGCTGCTCCGGAGGGAGGCCGCATGCTATGCTAATCGTGCTGACGGATTAGCGGTTGGCGGTCGCCTCTCGGGGCTGGCCTGCTAGCCGTTTTTCTTTTTGTTCCTCTGTTCCTTCGGTCACGTCCGTTTCTGGCGTGCTGGATTGCCAGCAAACTGGCTGACCAGCGTGCTGGCGTGCTGGTTTTCCAGCAGATCGGTGTACGCCGCCAAAATGGCCTGCTCGGCGATGTCCTCTAGCGACACCCTCACGCCGTACTGCCGGCGCAACAGTCGCTTGGCATCTTCGATGGCGTCCAGCGCCTGGGTACTGATCCGATACGTGACCTTCGTGTAGCTATCCCGATTGTCCGCGCGCTGGGCTATTGAGGATTCGAGTTCCCGCGCTGCCGAAGTGCCAGATTGCTGGTTTGCTGGCAATCTGGCATCCTGGGATTCCGATATCGCGGCATCCTGGCTTGCCAGCATCGCCTCCTCCGCGCGCACCTCCTCGGAGCTGCGCAGGATGGCGTGCTTGCCGCGCGCCTCCAGTTCGGGAAATGAGATCTTCGGTCGTCGGTTCGTCATATCGGTGTTCCTAGCCAGCCGTGCTCACCAGAATCTCCTGGGCGAGCTGGTCGTAGGCTCTCGCCCCATCGAGTTCCGGGTGCAGGTGCACGAGTGGCTTGCCATAGTTGGGCGCTTCTGTGATCCGCACCGAAAGCTTGATGACTTCGTTGAAGAGCTTGAGGTCGGCCTTCTGGCAGATCTCCCGCAGGTACTCGTAGATCTCCCGACTGTTGACGGTCCGACCGTCGTACTTGGTCGCGAGCACCCCCAAGATCGTCAGGTTGGGATTGGTGACGGCCTGCACGTTGTCGATGGTCTCCAGCAGCCGGCTGAGCCCGCGCAGGGCCATGTATTCGCAGGCGACCGGGATGAGCACATACCGCGCGGCGGTCAGCGCGTTGACGGTGAGGATGCCCAGGCTGGGCGGCGTGTCGATGACAATGTAATCGTAGGTTTGCAGGATCGACTTGAGGCAGCGCTTCAGCACGCTCTCCTGCGCCAGGACCTGTTTCAGCTCCACCTCGGCGCCGGCGAGGTCGATGTTCGCCGGGACCAGATCGAAGCCGAAGGCGGTCTGCGTCACCACGGTGGCGACGTCGACCTTGCTGTTGATCAGGACGTCGTAGATGGTCTTCTGGTGCGACGAGGTATCCAAGCCTAAACAGACGGCGCAGCCGCCCTGCGGGTCCAAATCCACCAGCAGCACCCGCTTGGCCCCCGCGCCGAGGGACGCGGCCAGATTGACAGCGGTGGTCGTCTTGGCGACGCCGCCCTTCTGGTTGGCCACGGCGACGATCCTCGCCGAGCCGTCCGGCGCCTCCGCAGGGCCGACCAGGTGGGCGAGCGCGCTCTCCTTGATGCGGAAGCCCTTGCCGACCTTCGTTGCCGGCAGCTTGCCCTCGCGGATGTAGCGCACCACCGTGTTCTGGTGGAGCTGCAGCCGCCGCGCGACCTCCTCGGTGGTGAGAAAGTTATCCATAGTATTGCTCATAGCGACGAATAAACACTAATACCTAACAATGTAGAACAGCGACGGGGTAGCTGTCAAGGGGCAAAATGGGTAGGAGTCTCGTGTCTAGTAGGCATAGGACGGAGCCAGCAGTCCAGGTTGCTGGTCTGCTGGCTTACCAGCGTCCTGGTTTACCGGAATACTGGCATGCTGGCTTTCTGTGGTTTAGCGAGGAGTACTAGCTTAAGTTGACATAAGTACAGAATTGGGCTACGCTGGGAAGCAGGCAGGGGAGACCAAGGAGGAAGGAGGTGAGTATGGGCAACATGTACAAGACAGAACTAATCAAGCGCGTCGCCAAGGAAACGCGACTGAGCCAGCGGGCGGTCGCGGACGCGCTCAACGCCAGTCAGGAACTAATCAGTGACACCCTCAAGGAGGGGAAGACCGTCCAGTTCCCGGGCTTCGGCACGTTCTACACGAGGCAGCGCCAAGCGAGCAGGGTGCGCGATATGCGCACCGGCAAAGACCTCGCGGTGGCGGCCAGGCGCGTGGCGGCCTTCCGGGTCGGTGAGATCCTGAAGCGAGCCGTCCGAGGCGGACGCCGCACCAGGAAGCAGGGCTAGGGAGGGCCACCGGACGGGAGCGCCCGGACGTGTCCCCGGCTGGCGTCGCATGGAGGGAGCGCCGCGCCTCGCGATGGGTCGTCGTCAAGCCACCGGGGAAGCGGCGCTCCTGATCGTTCGTCAGGATGCCATGCGCAAGGGGGCGGTAAAGCGCCCGCTGGGACTTTCCTCCCACCGAGCGGGCTTGCGACGCCCCCAGCACACCTCGCCAAGTTATTGGAAGGGCCCCGTGCCATGGCGCGGTCTGCTCGCGATTCCCCCATAATACCTCTTCTTGCATCCGTGTAGGATATATCCGATATATCGGAGACTGCATACCTGTCGGACGTGTCCGAGAGACAATTTCTCTCATCCCCCCATGTCCTGTCGATGCGGCCACTCGATCCGGAGGGGCCGGCGCCGTGGGTCTAGTTGTGGTCGAGGCAACGCTCCACGGCACCGAGCAGCCCCACCCAGTCCGCCGGAGCCAGCGGGAGCGTGTCCCGTTCTTCGCTGATGAACCCATCCGCTGTCTTGACTAAGCGGGAGCACTCCCAAGCGCCGCCATGCAGCCTGGGGGCGACCCGCACCACTACGGTATGCGGCAGAGCGGCGATTTCCGTCTCAAACATGGCGTAGTCCGTCTCCAGTTGGTGGACTCGCCACCGATGCCGGAGCCGTCCCAGCCGCCCAGCCTCGCGGACCAGATGCGCCTCACGTGCCCAATCCATCGTGTCCCGTTCCTCCAACGCGTCGTTGCGTCGCGGCGCGATGGTAGTCGGGCGGCATGCCGCCAGTCCAGCAGTTCGCGCCCATCCTGAGCAAACTGTCACCGAGATGGAGGAGCGTGTCAGAGCATCGTCAGCGAGGGCGCCGACTCCGGCAGGCTCGGTGGGGGTGATCCCGCCACCTACGCCTTCAGCTCCTCCCGTGCCCATTGCTCCGCGACGGCGAGGGCCTCCATGTAGTCCTGGACGCCATGGATGGCAGAGTCGAACAGCAGGTCACTGCCTCCGGTGAGGTGAAGCCGGCAAGTCGCCGTCCAGCCATCGCCGTGGGTCACCTGGAGATCGGCGACTCGTTGCCCCATCGGCACGGCGGCCCGAAAGACCGGTTGGTCCGTCTGGCTATCGAGGGTCCATCGGAGGCTGAGCAGTCCATGCAGATAGGCGCTGTCGAGTCGTGCCGGCATCTGGTCCCAACCGAGCCGGGCTGAACGGGGCAGAGACATAGCCGGTCCCGTCTAGGGTGTCGGAAGCCAGAACCATCAACGTAGCAATCCCGGGGCCAGGCTCTCGATTGGCTGCCGCTGACTTACGCGGCAGCCAGGAGCGTTAGCCGTGGCGTGTGCCCCCGTCCATCCCACCGTGGACAACACCGGCCACCCGAATTACGGCGATGAGCAAGATGAGTAACAGGAGCAGCGAGAGGAGCCCCTGAACCAGCACCGAGTAGCCTCCTTGGGCGTGCCACGGCAACAGCGATGTCACCCCAGCGGAGCTGCGACGGGACGGATGTTTGACGACACGGCTACCAGGCGCATCGGCGGTGTCGGTTTACGTCGCAGGGATAGGCGGAAACGCTGAATCCATGCAGTGTACCAGCGTGGGGCTACGGGTGAGGGTTCCTCACATCGCGCCATCCCTGGGCCAACGTCACCATCCACCAGATCGCGATCGTGGGCGACGCGCGACCGTTCGCTATACCAAAGCCACGACGAGATCTACATCGCACCCAGAGGCTAACCCTGCGGGTTTCATCGTGGCTTGAGTTTAGGGTGGGCCGCCGGCGAGCGAACGGCTCATCGCGGGCACACCAAACCTCGCCAAGTGATTGGAAGAGCCCCGTGCCATGGCGTGGCCTGCTCGCGTTGTCCCCGTGCACCTCTTCTTGCAGATATGGAGGATATAGCCGATATGTCCGATACTGCCTACCTCTCGGATGTGTCCGAGGGGATCGCCAACTCATCGCCGTTTGCCTCGCCGGTACTGCCGCTTGACCCGGGGTCCGCGCCGGATCTGCTCCGCGCGCCGACGGGTCAACGGGGTGAGGACCGCCGTTGGCTGGCGTCCTGGCGCGATGGCAGGGCGGCCTACCCCGCGTCCAGGAAATACGCGCGCACCCGCGGCTCGGTGTCGATCGTGTCGGCCACTTCTCGGACCAGCGACACGCGGCCCTGATCGGTCTCCCACTCCTCCTGGTCCCTGGCCATGACCGTGCCGTCGCTGCCGGCGAACCCGGTCGTCGTGTCGGTCGATGGCGGCGCCGGCCGCAAGCTCGGCTCGCTGGCGTAGGGACCCCGCCGCGCCGCGCCGCGGACGAGGTACCAGCCGTCTCGCGCACGCACGACTCGCCCGATGGTGTCCATCTCGATCCTCCCTTCTATCCGACGGCGACCACGCCGCACCTACCCGGCCGTACGCGCCGCGGCCTTCCTGAGCACCGGCGGCCCGGAGGTGCTGACCTCCGCTGCCTCGTCGCCGTCGGGGACCGCGTCCAACGAGCCGGCGGCGTCCTTGGCGAAGGAGGAGCTCTGCTGCTCCCGACGATTGCGCCGCTGCACCTTCCGGCCGTGCCGGGAGTAGGTCTGCCCCGTACGATTCCGATAGCTGAATGCCATGGCGCTACCGCTTCTCCTGTCCCGACCGCCAATGATAGCGGACACGCGGGAGAGCGGCGTTGTGGGGCATCCTGGCCCATTGGTCGCTCCATCGGGCAACGCAGGAGGGAAAACGCATGGACGCGGCCACCATCGGCGACTACCGGATCGTGATGCAGCGTCTCGGCAAGAGCGATCGGGCGCTGCACCTCGAGGAGCGCACGGGCGGGACCGACGCCCCGTGGCGGCCGGTGCGCACCATCGTCCTGCCCGAGGGCGTCGACGTCGCCGAAGCCGCCGGCAATGTCCGAGCTTGGTTGGAAGCGCCGCGGCTACTCGGCTACGCGAGGGCGCCAGCGACCCTAGCGGAGAGGCCAGTGCCGCGCCAGATGATCGACGATCAGGCGGCCCAGCTCCACCAGGGCGCCGGTCGCCACCTTGGTTGCCGCGTCGGACAGCACATGTTTCAGACGGTCCGCGACGCGACGACGCGGGCTACCGCCCGGGAGTTGACGATCCGCACGGCGACCCTTGCCACGCTGGCGGCAAAAGCGCCCCAAACGCGGCCCCGGGCGATGCAACCGTGGTGCCGAAACCCTCGTCAGTCCTCATGCTCGGGGATGCATCGGATATCGCACGTCGCCCAACCGAACCGGCCCGCGTTGCGGTCGCGCCAGGCGGCCGCGCTCTCGGCGGCGGCGGACGCCTGGGCGTTGCTCGCCCAGGCGCTGGTGTAGGAAATGGTGGCGTCGGTCCCCGGCGCCCCGCCGACGGCCCCCTCGATGTCCATCGCGTAGCCGGCCTGCCGCTCGAAGAAAGTGTGCAAACTATCGCGGATGGCTCGTTCGGTGGCGGGATCGACCGCTCGGTCGAAGACGCAGTGCACCTCCACCACCGGTGCTCGCGGTTGCTCTTGCTCTTGCATCGCGGCCTCCTCAAAACGTCGGCGCGTCTGGATCGCCCATTATCCCGCGCCGGCGACCCGTCCGGGGCATCCCGGATAGCCTCGCCGAGCTGTCTGTAGCCGCCCGGCGTGAAGGTCGAGGGGCAATGGTACGTCGACCTGGACACGGCCAGCCCATGGGCAGGTGGCGCGGCCGGGCCGGACCCCCGGGACATGGGCAGCCCGGCGGCCTCCCCGGTGGCCAGCCTGGAGCGGGAACGCGCGGCGCTGCTCGCCGAGGTGGCCTAGTCGCGTGGGAAACCGGAGGCCCGCCGCGGCGAGGTCCGTGAGCTGCACACGCTACTCGCGCAGGCCCAGACCCGGCCGGAGTCGTCGCGCGCGTCCTGGTGGCGGCGACTGCTCGGGCGGGCCATATAGCCATCCCGAATTGTCTACCACGGTGGACAGATGGCAGGGGACG
Organism: uncultured Chloroflexota bacterium; assembly: GCA_937967325.1. GTDB lineage: Bacteria > Chloroflexota > UBA4733 > UBA4733 > UBA4733 > UBA4733. Next base: position 15,231 of record CALBSQ010000378.1, on the reverse strand, counting down.
GCTTAGACTGAGAGTCACAGGCAGCCCAAGAGGTGCGGGATCCCGACGCGGTGACACGGCCAACGTACACATGGCATGCCCGTTTGCGGATGGCCCAGCGGCTCATCACCGAGGCGGAGGTAGAGGACGTCCTGATGAACTTTCACACGTCGTATACCGGGCGGAACGGGAATCCGATCTACATCGGTCGCCCGAACGGCCGGCGGATCAAGGTAGCCGTTCTGAAGGATTCGACGCCCCCGCATATCATCACCACAGGAGACTAGAGGGAGCTGGACCATGACGGCGACGCTACGCTACGACCGGGAAGCCGACGCGGCCTACATCACCCTGCGCGACTTGCCGTACGCCTACGGCGAGGATATCGACCGGGAGCGCCGGATCGACTATGCCGCTACCGGCACACCCATCGGCGTCGAGCTCCTCTGTGTTAGCCGGGGGGTGAACCTGGACGACCTCCCTGAGCGCGATACGGTCGCCGCCCTACTGGAAGAGCAGCGCATCAGGGTATTCGCATAGCCGCTGTAATGTCCGGAGCCGTCTAGGGGCGTTCTAGACCGCTGTAGGGGCATCCCTGGCAGCGATGGGGCGTGACGCCGTGGCCCGCGTGGGGTAGCATGGCCCGGCGTCGGGCACGCCGGCGCGAGGTCCAAGGCACGCTCGGGGGCGCCTGGGGAAGGCGAAGCGCGGCGGGCCGGCGCCTACCATCCCGGCCCGAGGGCGAGGGGCCATCCGCTGGGCACACGACCAGCGCTAGCCGGTCCAATCCAGCCGGCCGTGGCCCCGCCCCCGAGTCCCTGCCCGCGTCGGTAGTCCTCTCGGATGCACGTTTCATCACCGCCGCGGTCGGGGGCGGCATTGCGCTTCCGCCGCCGCCGCCGTATGCTCAGGAGCGATGTTGCCTTCGCCGTCGGACGCCCGACATGCCGGAGGGAGGTCAGGATGGGCCTTTGGGACAAGCTCCGCGGCAAGCGGACGCCGCCCCCCGCGGTAGCCGAGCCGGTGCGCTGCCCCACGTGCGGCGAGCAGAACCCGCTGAGCGCCCTGGTCTGCACGATTTGCCGGGGCGCCTTGCCCCCGCGAGCGGAGCAGCAGGTGCGCTCCGCCAAGCGGTAGCCGCCAGCGCTCCCGCCGCGAGCCGCCGCGCCTCGCGACCGGTCGGCACGCCCCGGCGGCCGGGGACGAAGGGAAGGAGGGCCGTGGAACCACTGGGGCGCAGCAGCGCCTACCTGGAGCTGCTCCTCCAGGGCTGCCGCGAGCACCTGGGTGGGGTGGTCCTGATGCTGCACCATTCCGCCCAGCTCCGCCCCACCTTCGTGCAGGAGCTCGATACCGAGCTGGCCGCTGCGTTCGCCAAGATCCATGAGGAATGCGCGCGGCTCGCAGCCGAGTTGGAGCAGGAGCAATCGCCCCCCTAGGCGCGCCCGACGACCGACGTCGCCCGCGGGAGCCGGGGTCGCTGCGTCGGGTCCCTACCCGGCCGTGGTCGCCAGGTCGACGGTCACGAGCTGGGTCCCGATCCCCCGGATCGCGGCGACCGGTAGCCGCGCCTCGGTCGCGCCCAGCCCCAGGATGCCGCCCCGTTGCGCGACCAGCTCCCGCACCCGGCCATCCTGCTCGCCGAAGTCCACATCCTGCACGTCGCCCAGGTAGGTCCCCGCGCCGTCCACGACCTTGAGGCCGCCGAGCTCCTCCAGGCTGCGCAGCTGCTCCGTCGTCGCCTGCCCGGTGGCGCCCTGCGTCAGCTCGACCCGCTCCACCATGACGGCGTCGGCGCCGATCCGGCGCACCGCCGCGAACGGCAAGCGCGACGCCCCGCTACTGCCTTCGAGCACCAAAGCCACGACGCGCAGCGCCGCCGTGTCCACCAGCGCATCCCGCACCGCGCCCACCTTGGTCCCGTCCCCCAGGCTGACCACCGGCATCCCCTTGAGCGCGCTGAGCTGCATCGCGTCTGTCCCTCCTTCACCCGGTCACCCTCGGTTGCCACGGTCGCCACCACGACGCTCCGCCGATGGGAGCCATGGGAGCCGCTCCCCCTCGTGTCGCCAGCGCTCGCCGCGACCGATCGCTACCTGGCGGTGACCTTGATGGCCTGGGGCCGGGCGTGCTGGGCCTTGGGCAGGCGGATGGTCAGCACCCCGTGGGCGTAGTCGGCCTCCGCCGCCGCGGAATCGACCTCGGCGGGGACCTGGACGCGGTAGCCGGTCTGCCCGCCGAAGGATTGCCAGATCGGCTTGGCGTCCTCCGGCGCCTGCCAGGCCGGCTCCCCGCCGACGCTGAGGACGCCCTGCTCCAGGCTGACCTGGATCGACTCCGGGCGCATCCCGGGCAGGAGGAGCTGCACCAGGTAGCCGTCCTTGGTCTCCCACAGGTTGGTCCCCGCCGTGCCGGCGGCCCCCGCCGTGCCCTCCAAGAAGGAGGGGAGCAGGAAGCTGTCCTGGAACAGGCGCTGCATCGCCTGGTGCAGGGGGACGTAGCCCTCCTCCGGGCGGCGCGCCGGGCCCGTGCGCTGCATCGTACCGTTGGCCATGGGTCATTCCCTCCGTTCACCGCTCGCGGACGCCGCTGGCCCCCGCGGTGGCGGCCACGACCCCGACGCCGCATGCATGGGATACGGAAGGCCTGTTAGAACGACGTTGGCGGGGCATTAGCGTCGCATTAGCGGCCGACACGGCGGCCGCGCCACCCGCTCTGGCCGGTCGCGGAGCATGCGGAAGACGACGTGTTCGACGCGATTGCGCTGCTCGACGACAGCGGCTCGCGGCCGGTAGCACGACTATGATGACGAGCAATGGTGGCTCCCCTGGAGGTGCTCCTGCTCTCTGGCCACCATGCACGCGGTGACACCGGGGCTACCAGCGAGCCCTTTGGGCCAACCAGAGGCGGTGGGCCGTCTCTCAGGCGCCCCCTGATGCGGCGGTGGGCCACCGGCTTTAGGCAGAGGGGAGCCACTGATACCAGCCGGCCAGCCCTAGCTCCTTCGCCCAGGCGGTGGTCGCTGCCATGTCGCTGCGATGCCCTTGGTCGGCCGGGTCCAAGGCCAGCTGGCTGAGGCGCTCGCCGATGTCTGCCAAGCCAGCCCGGTCGAACGGGTCGAGCAGCTCCGGTCGACGGCACAGTCGGCTCACCTGCACGGCCTGGGCGGCGTTCATCGCCAGCGTGGGCCGATAGATCTTCGGCGGTGTCAATCTTGCCACGGCCGGCGCGAGCAAGGGGTAGCTGCGCCCGACTTCCTGGACCAAGGAGCGCTCCTGGACCGATCGTAGCCCGGGGAAGCGCTCGAAGAGCCACTGCTCGATGCGCAGGTCCGCCGGGAAGTTGGCCAGTTGCGTCGCCACACTCTCGTACCAGCTCGCCAGCAGCTCGGCCAAGGTCTCCACCGACAGTCCACGGGCGAGCAGGGGAGTGAGCTCGGGGAGGAGCTGGGCCGCGCAAACGCCCGGAGAGGTCGTCCTTTGACTATGTCCCGGCGCCGCATATAATTCTGGCTCGGCTGTGGCCTTGACGCATCGTCGTCGCGCTGCAGTGCCGGAAGGAGCACGAGCATGGAAGATCGACCGGTTCGCGTGCGTGTCAGCCGTCGTTCCCTGTTGTCGTCGGCCACGACGGTCCTTGGTCTGGCCTCCGGGGCCGCGCTGTTGGCGGCCTGCGGCGCGAGCGCGCCGGCCGCGGCCCCAACGACCACGACCGCGCCGGCCCCCAGCACCGTCAGCGTGACGAGCGCCGTCGCGTCGGCCTCCAGCACGGCGGCCACGACCGCGAGCCAGGCCGCGGCGGCTACGTCCACGTCGTCGGTGGCCGCGGCGACGAGCGCCGCGGCAACGTCGAGCGCCGGCGCGAAGCCGGGCCAGAAGATCACGCTGGAGCATCTCGACTGGTGGCAACCGAACACGCCGGTGCTCAAGACGTACTTCGACGGGATCAAGCGCGAGTTCGAGGCCAAGCATCCCGAGGTGACGATCAGCTATACCTTCCTCGGGGCGCTCACCGGTCAGAGTAGCGTCGAGGAGAAGTGGATCACCAACACGGCCGGTGGCACGCCACACGACACCTCGCAGGTCTCCGTCGCGTTCATCTACGACCTGATGGGCCAGCGCCTGATGGAGCCGCTCGATCCGTACCTCGCGACAACGTCGGACATGGCGCTCAGCAATTTCGTCGACACGGGGCTCTTCTACAATACCTACCAGGGGAAGCACTACGGCATCCCCTATGACGGTCCGGCGACGAACGTCATTGCCTACAACACCGATCATTTCACCGAAGTCGGCTTGGACCCATCGCGCAGCTTCACCTGGAAGTGGACCTACAGCCAGTTCCTGGACGCGGCCCAGAAGCTGGTGAAGACGCAAGGCGGCAAGGTGGTGCGCGGCGGCTTCCAGCCCACCGGGTATAGCAGCATCGACAGCTTCTTGCCCTGGCTCTACGCCGATGGGGGGCAGTTCTTCGACCAGAACTACCAGCATGTCCTGCTGGACGACCAGCACGGGCAGGGCGCGTTGCAGTTCACCCTCGACCTGAAGAACCAGTACCACCTGGCGGCGGAGGCCAAGGACGCGGCCTTGGAGAACGAAGGGTACTCGATGGTGATGTCCGGCTCCTGGACCGCCGGCTACATCCTCGACAAGAACCCCAAGCTCCATTGGGCCTATGCGCCGGTGCCGCAGGGGCCGCTCGGCCCGCACCCCGCCAGCCAGACCTGGACCAATCAGTGGGTCATGAATGGGCAAAGCCGGCAGAAGGAGACCGCCTGGGCGTGGCTGAGCTTTGTCAACGCCGAAGACACCCTGGAACGCTACTTTGCCGGCGTGATGAAGCGTGCCGCCGGACGGAAAGCCTTCTACCAGAGCGCCGCCTGGAAGGGGGTGCTGGCGCAGTACCCGCAACTCACGGGACTGGAGACCGTGGCCGACCTGAGCGGCCAGTATCCGTGGGTGAAGTTCGCCGACTTCAGCGCCAAGTCCAAGCCCATCTGGAGCGGCCTCGTCGCCGGCACGACCGGCGCGAGCACGGCGCTGACCCAGCTCCAGCAGATCGGCGACCAGGTGCTGGCCAGCGGCTAGGCGCCGATCCTCGCCTCCGCGCCACTTCCGGGCGGCCGTCCAGTGGCTCCTTGGTCGAGGCGCCTCCCCGGACGGGCGCCCCCGGCGAGGTCCCCAGCCGTCGGTCGCCGCTGCTCCGCCTCGCGCCGTGTGCGCGACGCCAAGAGTCTGACTGGTAGCGCTGTGCTAGGCGTCCGACAATCATTGGAACCAAAACGTACGCTGATTGGCGCCATGCACAGGAGGGGCCTATTGTGCGGCACCCTGGAAGGCCTTCTCGTACGCAGCGGCCTGATCGGGGGTCAGTTTGCTTGATACCCGCAACAATGTACGACCAGCGGAGTAGTCGTATTCGCTGAAGAGCGCCGACGACCTGGCGATGGCCTGGACGTATTTGGCGCGGTTCTGGAGGTCGTCCGCGTTGGCGAATGTCTCCACACTGCCGCCATTGCCGACTTCCGTGCCAACATCGAGCCGGCTGTCGTGGAACATGGCCTTAGAGATGTACTGTCCGGGCCGACCGAGCAAGTGATTCGGGTCGTCGGCTGCCGAATACGCCGTGACAGCGTCAATGGGTAACCCCGCAGCCTTCAGCTGGCCAATGACCAAGGCCGCACCTGCCGCCGTCTTTGCCTGACCCGAGGCCGAGGCCGCGATGCTCGCAGCCGCCGCCACAACTGTAGGAACAGCGGCGGCCGCCGCTGTGGGCAAGACCGACGCCAACTGCGATGCCTGTCCACTGGCGACAGAAACCACGGCACTCGACACGCTCGCGGAGAGCGCTTGAACTGCAGTGACCGCAGCAGGCGGCGTGCTTGTTGCGGTCCCGCCGCAATCGGTGAGGAGCATCACGAGTACCAACGGCCAGGCGCGTGCCACCTAATCCTTCCTCTTTTTACTCGACACCGGCAAGGTGTCCAAGACCGGGTGCTAATCCTAAGCTTCCCACGCTCGGCGCTCGCTATCGTTGCGAGCCGGCATCCCTCGATGTGTACCTCAGGCCTGACGAGGGTGTGGTGGAATCGGCGTCCCGAAATGCCCCACAACGGGCCAGGTTGGCCCAGGAAGGCAGGGACAGGGAGTGGTGGTTACTTACGACCTGAATGCGTCTGGGTCGTGTCGGGTTTGGCCACCGTGGTGAGATCAGGCTCGACCATCCCCCTGTAATCCGGCTTCGGTCCACCCTTTGTTACGGACTCCAGAGGCATCGGGCTCGGCTTGCCGGATGGCGGTGGGACAGCTTGGGCCGGTCGGTTCACGTCCTTATCGCCCATCGTTCGAACCGTCCTTTCTCAGAGCCAGCCGGAGCAAGGGACCGCCGCGAGCATCCTCGCCGCCACGGAGTACATAACCGTACTCGGCACGCCGAGCAACACGATTGTACCCCCAAGCAGGAAACGGAAGCCCCAGGCCTGCAGCCTGGCCTTCTCGTCATTAAACCGAGTGTTGATCCTTAGAGCGGCCTCATAGGTCGCGGCGAGATCCGCGTAGATCTTCCAACTCGGGCGCTGCATGACGGAGAAGTCTACCCACGCGGAGACGTCAATCCGCTGAAACTGGCTCCGTAGGCGAACGGACTGGAGAAAGAACACCTCGGCGATGAAGAGCAGGGTGAGCGCTCCGACGACGAAGGCATAGTAGGCGATAGTCACCGGCGCGTTCGATGGATTGATGGTGTCCGGTGGTCTTACGACGGCCCCCAGGATGAAGGCCATACCGGCGCCAGTCGCACCGATCAGCGGGCCGGCTTTACCGTCGAGCACCTTGGTCCGGTCGTTCTCGTTGGCATATTCCTTCTGTGCGAGATCGGCGATTGCCTTGAAGGGGTCGAGATCCAGAGTTGCGGTCGGCAGCACAGGCGGTATCGGTTGGGGCTGCTCGCCGAGGAGCCATCTTCGCGCCCGTGGCAGCATGGGTTACGCTCGTGCCTGGGTTCGACGCCACACCTGCCACATCGCCGCGGCCTGCTCGGCTTGGCTGGCGCGTTCGCCCTCCGTCCCTAGTAGCGACCACCATTCCCTGAGGGTGGCTGTCACTGCATCCTGATTGACGACTATAGCCGTCGTCTCGGCAGTCTTGGCGGTCCTGCCGGCCGCTCCTCCGTTTTGCTGGCCACGATGGCTAGACGCAGTGTCGGGATCACTTGGTATCCAGATGAGGTGACGTCCGCCCGCGATCTGGCGTCGGAGTGTGCGATCACTGATTCGGAACGGCCCCGTCGCCCGCGCCAGGGTAACCCACTGGCCGTCGGCGGACGTCGTCATGCTCGGCACCTCCTGCCCGTCGAGGCGGTCTTAAGCGTCAGGCACGATACGATGTGGCCGTCATGGCAGTCAGGTACGCTGAGACACTTCGGCTACCGTGATGCCGAACCTCACCACCGGCACCAAGACAGAGAGGAAGAGCATGGACACGCAATCCCCGTCACCTGAGTATTCGAGAGCAATGATCCGAAGTATCTTTCAGCTCGAGGGCAAGGTTGCAATCCCGCCCGCCAATAGTCCGGCAGAGGGAGAGGTCCTGACGGTTGTGCAAGGTCTCGAACGGCAGGGGTGGGTATTCGATCGGATTGAGGAAGACGGCCGACCATTTATCCGGGCGGTAAAGAACAGGCCCTAAGGCGAGTTTTGGCGCCAGAGTTGCATCACCGTGGTTGCGACAATACGCGTGGGGCAGTAACGGCAAGGCTGAGATGTCGCCCGCCACCAAGGCGGAAACGAAGGGGGGAGAGCAAGATCGCCGCTGCGCCAAACACGCCGGTGCGCCTGTGCAGGGATGCTGACGGAGCCGCGAGGGAGGATTTGCTTGTCAAATCAAGCTGTTTGGGGCTTGACCAGCTCAGGCCACGCGGATGGCGTCGAGCGTGGTCACCCGGCGCCCTTTACCGCTGAGCAAGGCAGCGACCTTCTCCAGCGCTCGCCGCGGCGCTCGATGGCTCGTAGGCAGCAGAATCAGCACGCCGCCCCTGGGCAGGCGGTTGGCGAGGCCCTGCCATACCCCCTTGGAAGCCAGCATGCTGGCGGGGACCAGGGCCAGGTTGTCTAGCTTCACCCCAACTCGTCGCAGCGCTCGCGGCGGCCTGGCGAAGCGCTCGCTCATGGCCGCGTCACCTCCTTGCCGAAGGCGACCGTGCTGAGGCTGATGAACGTCAACTACTTTGGCTCATCCGAGGGTCTGGTGACGAACGGCCGGCGCGGTGGGCAGCGCGGCCGTATCCCGCCCAGAGTTGGCCATCGATACGGCGAGGCGTTGGAGGCGCCAGCGCCACAACAATCAGGACGGCGAGCCGGGCCATCCGCACAGGACGTCCTCACGCGTTGAGTGTAGACTGTTCCTGGCTGGTGCAGCCAAGAGAGCATCCTTCGGAGGTGTGTGATGCGCGTCATGGTCAAGTTCCGGTTCCCGGTGGAGACGGGCAACGAGGTCGTGCGGACCGGGAAGGTGGGGAAGGTCTTCCAGCGGCTCATGGAGGAACTCAAGCCGGAGGCGACCTACTTCTTCCCGGAGGGCGGCGAGCGGGCCGGGCTGATCGTGTTCGACATGCGGGAGTCGTCCCAGGTGGCGGAGACGGCCGAGCGCTTCTTCTTCGGGCTGAACGCGCGCATCGAGATGACGCCAGTGATGAACGCGGAGGACCTGCAGAAAGCCTTAGCCGGCGTGGAGGAGGTGGTCAAGAACTACGCCTAGCCGCTGCGGCGAGCGGGGGCGACCCAACTCGCGCCCGACCAGTGTCACCAGCTCGACGAGGACCGAAGTCTCCGCTACCACATGGCGGCCTGCGCCGCGCTCCAGATCGAGCAGCGCGCCGGTGTGCGTAGCGGCGCGCTGCTCCTGGGAGACGGCGACGATCTGGTAGCTTGCTGCCTTGCAGCCGCCGCGCCACCTGCGGCGCAGCGCCCGTGGTGGCCTGGCGAAGCGCTCGCTCATGGCCGGGTTACCTCCTTGCCGAAGGCGACCGTGCTGAGCCGCCGGTAGCCCAGCTCGCCCAGGAAGCGCTGGTAGGCCTGCGTCTCGTACACCGGATCATCATAGGTCGTCACGAGCTGCCGGGCGCCCGGGCAGCGCTCGATCAGGAACCGCTCGAAGCCGCGCCACAAGGTCCGCAGGTTGGGATCCTCGGTGCGCTTGTCCGGCGAGGTGAAGGGGTGCTCGAAGAAGCACTCCCAGAGAATGATCGTCCGCTCGACGGGGTAGTACCAGCCCTGGGCGTTGCCGACGAGCTGGCGGCGCATGCCGGCCCACTCGCTGCCCGCGATGGTGCCGATACTGCCGCCCGGGTCAGGCCGGTCGTGCAGGGCGACGGTGACGCGGTAATCCGGCTGCAGGATATAGGGCTTGGCGTGGACGTACGTCCGCACGCCCCGGCGCTGCTGCAAGGGGATGATCTCCTCCCCCTCGCCGCGGGAGTAGGCCTCCTCGCCGACGTGGGCCTGCAACCGCAGCATCCAGTCGCGCTCCCACAAGCGGACCTCGCCGATCTGCTCGTCGACGTTGTAGTACGGGTCCTCTTCGCGATGGTGTGGTTGCTGTTCGTTGCTCATACGTTCAGTCGCTCTCCACGAGCTCGTAGCCGTGCAAGGCCCGATGGTGGACCAGCCGCTCGATCGCCTTTGCTGCCTGCTCGCGCTCGCCGACGAAGAAGAGGCGGGTGTTGCCCCGCGTGCCCAGGCGGCCCCACGTGCGCGCCAGCACGGTCTGGCCGAACAGGTCCTCGTGCCAACGCAGCACATAGAAGCGGTAGCGATTCTTGCCCGGGTCCACGCTCACGAAGCGGGCGTAGCGTTGGAACGCCGGCATCGTCGCTGCTGGTTGCTTCGGCGTCACATCGGTGGTCATAGGCTGGTGGCCTCCATCACCTTCTTGCCGTTCTGTCTCGCCATATGCACGTAGATCTGGGTGGTGTTCAGGCTGGCGTGGCCCAGCCACTCCTGGAGCTGGAAGGGCGACACGCCCTTCTCGGCCTTGTAGGTGGCGAAGGTGTGGCGCAGGCTGTGGGGGCTGGCTTTCTTGGTGATGCCGGCGGCCGCCAGGTATTTGGCGACCAGCTTGCGCACCCCGCGCTCGCCCAGGGGCTCGCCCCGGTAGTTGAGGAAGAGCCGCTCCTCCAGGACGCGGGGCCGCGCGTTGAGGTAGCCCTTGAGCGCCTGGAGGGCCTTCTTCTCCAGCGCGATGGTGCGCGCCTTCTGGCCCTTGCCAGCGACGACGGTCAGGGTGTGGGCGATCAGGTCGACGTCGCCGGTCCGCAAATCGCAGAGCTCACTCACGCGCAGGCCGGTCTGCAGGAAGACGGTCAGGATGCAGAAGTCGCGGGGATGGCCGCCGGCCAGGGAGAGCAGCTTGGTGTACTCATCGAGGCGCAGGGTGGTGCGGCCGGTCTTCTCCTTCTTGGGCGTCTCGATGCCGTGGACGGGGGAGGTCGGGACGCAGCCCTCGCCGAGCAGGAAGGCGAAGTAGCCGCGCAGGGCGGCCAGCTTGCGCGCCCGCGTCACGCCGGAGCGCCCCTGCCGAGCGAGCTCGGCCAGGTACTCGCGCAGGTCCTGCCGCTGCACCTGGTCGGGCCGGCTGACGGCGACATTGGTCGCGCGTAACCACATGCAGAACTGGCGGACGTCCGCCGCGTAGGCGCGCAGGGTGAGGGGGCTGACGTTGCGGCCGGTCAATGCTTCGACATACCGGGCGAGCCCTTCCTCCAAGCTGAGGGGAGCGGGGAGCGCGCGCGTGGCTGCCGCGGCCGCTGGGAAGCGCTGGGCGCTGGTTGGGGCGGTTGCTACCGCCGCTGGGCTGGTTCGTGTCGTCATACGTGTGTAGTGCCGCCTTTCTGGCTGGTCGTCCCACTATGGCAGCTCTTGCCCCATGGGGTCAATGCCGACGGCTGGCCGAAACCGGTTCCGATAACCGGGGCATAGGACGATTATATGGAACCGACCGGGGGGCTTGTCAAGGGGAAAAATAACTAGCCGGTTCCGAGAAGCGGCGTTCTCGGAACCTGTGCCCCCTCGCTCTACCCAACGGCCCGACCGAATAGTTGGGAAGTTGGGAATGGCCCGCAATCGACCCAGAACGCCCCTCTCCCTAGTCTCCGCTATGCTTTTACTGGGGGTAGTGCGAAGGAAGCTGTCACCAGCCGCAATCTGCGCTCAGACAGAGAAGCGCTCCATGGCGGTGTTGTACTCGCCTTGGGCGTCGCCGATGGACAGACGGGAATAGACTTCCAGTGACTTCCTGCTGGCGTGGCCGGAGTAGGGCTGGATCAAGGCGTCGTCGATCCCCTGCTTCTTGAGCCAGGTGAACAGGAAGCAGCGGAGTTGGTGGGGTGAGACGTTGCGCGCCATCCCGGCTGCCGTGGCGTAGCGCTCCAGCAACCGGCGCACTCCACGATCGCTGTACGGCTTCTTCCAAGAGGACTCAAAGAGATACGTCGCGTGCTTGGTCCGCAGCGCGTCCATGTGCAGCGCCAGCGCTTCCTTAAAGGGATCGGGGAACGGGACTACCCGATCCTTCTTCCCTTTGCCCTGGTTGATGCGGATCTGGCAGCGGTCCAGGTCGACGTCGGCGAGTCGCATGCGGACGAGTTCGCCCACCCGTGCGCCGGTGTAGAGCAGCGTCTTGATGAGCACGACGTCGCCGGTTCGGCGGGCGTGCCAGACGGCGTCGTAGCACCGACGCAGTTCCTCCTCACTGGGGACAGCGGGCAGCCGCTTCGGCGTGCGAGGGACAGTGATGCCCAGCCCGGCGCGCAGCTCGCGGAAGATTTGCTTGAGGTAGGCGTAGTCCGGCCGCTCTCCGCGCAACCCCTTGGCCAGCTCCCTGGCCTTCTCCTTCGCCGGCGTGCGGAGGGGCATCATGCCGCCGCCTCCTCGAGCGGCAGCCGCGCCTGCATGTCCAAACGGAACGTGCCGTACGGGTTTGACGTGGGCGTAGAGCAACGGAGAGAGCGCTCGCAGGTCCTCCGGCGTGAGGTCCTCCTGCCAGCGCGGCCCCGGCACGACCCGCTGGATCATCAGGGTGTTGACGTAGACCAAGCTGAGTTGGAGCAGGTGCAGGGAGAGCATGATCAACTCCTGCTCGTCCAGGCGGTTGGTGGCGAACTCGCCCCCCTTGCCATAGAGGATGAAGCCGTTGGTGCTGTTCCAGGTCTCCACGACGTTCAGCCCCTCCTGGATCTCGCGCCGCAGCTCCTCCGCGTGGAGGTAGCGGCAGAGGAAGATGGTCTTCACCGCTTTGCCCAGTTCGGCCAGCGCTTGGTAGGTGGGATGCTGCAGGTTGGTGCGCGTGAAGCGGCGCAGGATCGCCTCGGCGTCCGCTGTGCCCAGGGGCAGCGCGGGGGTGAACTTGACCAGTTCGTCGTATTGCTGGCGGATCAGCGCCCAGTTGATCGGGCGAGTCAGGATCGGCTGGAGATTGGGGAAGCTGTCCGGCTGGCCAGTCTGGGGCCGGTAGAGCTTCTGGCGGTGCAAGTTCTTGAGCCGCGGCAACAACTGGAAGCCCAGTAAGTGGCAGAAGGCGAAGGCCACTTCACTCTGGCCGTGGGAGTCCACGTAGTTCTTCCCCACGGTCATGTCGGTGCAGTGGCGCAGCACGCCCTCGATCATGGCGGCTGCTTCCGAGGAGGAGCAGGTCTTGAGCTGGGAGTAGACGCAGAGGGCTTTGCGCTCGACCTTGCCAGTAGTTCCCGCGCCGAAGTTGACCTGCGACATGCCAACTTCGCAACTCCGCGGCCACCTTGCGCCGCCCGCTGGATTGCCCTATACTCCCCCCGCACGCGGCTGAATGTGCATCGGGCACACACGCCCGATGCACCCTCGGAAGGAAGGCCACGCCATGCGTCCCGGCTCCCAGTCCCTCGCCTTGGTCCTCGGCGCCCTGCTGGCGCTGGGCGGGGCGGCCCCGCTCGCCGCCGCCCCGGGCCCGCTCATCTCCGGCTGCGCTACGCTTTCCAGCCCCGGCGCCTATCAGCTCACCCGGGACGTGGCCACCTCCGCCTCCGGGGCCTGCATCAGCATCATCGCCCCCGACGTCAAGCTCGAGCTGGGCGGTCACACCCTGACCGGCCCGGGACAGGCCATCGCCGGGGGGAGCGTCGGTGTCTACATCGCGCCCGCGGCGACCGATGCCCGGGTGGTGGACGGCACGGTGACCGGCTTCTACTACGGCGTGGCCGACGACGGCCCCGGCGCCATCATTCAGGGCGTCACGGCCCGCGCGAACCGTGTGCTGGGCATCGTGGTGGGGGATGTGACGATCGGCTCGGGCGGCGTCTGCGGCGCCTGCGGTCCCATCCCTGTCAACGGCAGCCGTCTCGTCAACGACCGGGCCTTGGACAACACTGCGGGCATCGCGCTGAACGACGCGTCGGCCACCACGGTGGCCAACAGCACGACGAGCGGGAACCTCGCCCAAGGCATCGCCATCGGGTTCCGGTCCTCGCGAGACCGGGTGGACGCCAACACCAGCAACAACAACCTGGGCCAGGGCATCCTCGTAGACGTCGGCGCCACGGCGAATCAGCTCGCTTCTAACACGGCCACTGGGAACTTCGTCGACCTGAAGGACAACAACCCGAACTGCGACAGCAACCAGTGGGTGAGCAACACCTTCGGCACGGCTAACCAGGGCTGCATCGACTGAGCCGCCCTCCGGCGGGCACGACGACGCCCCTGGGGAACTCCTGGGCGCTCTCCGGGAACCGCCCCTCCAGTTGAAAGCACTTGAGCGCTACCGCGAAGGCCAACCGCGTGGTGCCAGTCTTGTTGGCGAGCAGCGCCAGTTCGTCCGGGGCGAGCGCCCAGTGCTCGCCTAACTCCGCCTCGGTCCAGTGCCGTTTCAAGGTCCCGGTGCTCCAAATGCACGTGATGCCGTCGCTCCAGATTCCACGAGCACAAGTTCCCAGAAGGGCTGGTGTCGGCACTCCGACTGCTGGAAACACGCTACGACGCGGGCGCAGACCAGCAAAATGGTGGGGAAATTGGTCGGAGTGCGCTTGCCAGAGAGGGAAGTGGCACTTCGCCGCTAACGGAACAGGGCTGTTGGGCAGCCCCGACGCGCGGTTGCGCGATTCATGGTCCGGTTCGTCGGAGCCGCGTTGCGGCTGGTGACAGCTTCCTTCGCACTACCCCTACTGCACGGAGGGGCGATGTCACCGGCACGCCGGTCGATCCGACTTGGACTGCTGGCAGTTATGCTCATCGCCATCGACCTGATCGCCTTCGGCGTGCTCTCTCTGCTCCCCACTAGGGGCCCATTCGCCTGGGCCTGGCTTGCGCTGATCGTGGGCATCTCGATCGCCAATCTCGCGCAGTGGCGGCGGGATCCGGACTTCCCTTTCCGTACCGTCCGGCAACTCCGCGAACGCTATCGTCGATAGCGGCAGGATGCCCTCCAACGGCACGGATCGCCCGCTGATGGCCCGACGGCGAGACCAGCTCCACCGCCCTCGTCGAATCCACCGCCAACGCCGTCGCCAGGAAGCGCGTCGTGAAGCAGCAGCAGAGGCGGTGGACGGAGCGCGGCGCCCACCTCCTGTTCCAGCCGCGGGTCCGGGCGCTCGTCGATGCGCGCGACAGGCGCTTCCAGGAGTCGTACCCGGGCTTCCGTCCCACGATCAAAAGCGAGCGATCCGCTTCAGCCCCCGGATTCTCCTCCTCGCCTACCGCGCCGCCCGGCCCGGTGAGGACGCCGCGGCGTTTTCGCGGCTCTATATACTCGATCCTCAGCGCCAGCGCCGTTGACTCGACCGTCTGGCGCCATGAGGTGCGCCGATCCGGCGGCGGAGGCAGCGATGGACGGCGATGCCGCCCCCCGCTTCGACGTCTTCCTCTCCCACAACAGCCGCGACACGGCGGCGGTCGAGGCGATTGGCCGCCGCCTGCAGGACGCCGGGCTACGCCCCTGGCTCGATGTCTGGAATCTCACGCCGGGCGGGCGCTGGCAGGAGGAGATCGTCGCCGCGTTGCACCAGTGTGCCGCCTGCGCCGTCTGCCTCGGCGCCGCGGGGCTGGGCGACTGGGTGCGAGAGGAAGCCAGCGTCGCGCTGGACCGCGCCGCCAAAGATCCGCACTTCCCGCTGTTCCTGGTGCTGCTCCCCGGGCTACCGGCGGCGCCGGACGCCTCCGTGGCGCCGGCCTTCCTCTTGATGCGCACCTGGGTCGACCTGCGAGCGGGGGTCGAGGCCCCGGAGGGACTGGAG
>CALBSQ010000377.1 GCA_937967325.1 uncultured Chloroflexota bacterium | reverse complement strand
GCAGAGGGGCAGGGGAGCAAGGGGGAGCTGGTACGGGAAGAACGGCGACCCAAGTGGAAACGACGATTCTGTGCTGCTATCCATCATTCCAAGCGCCGCTCTCCTCTGCCCCCCGGCCGCGAGCGCAGCGAGCCAGCACCTCCGGCAGGATTCGAACCCGCGACCGACCGCTTAGAAGGCGGCAGCTCTATCCCCTGAGCTACGGAGGCATAGCCGGCAGCTCGGGGACCAATGGACGACCCCGGCCGACGCGCCTGTTATTGTACCGTCGCTGGGAACCACAGTCTGGTAGGCCGAGACCCGTCCGCTGGACATCCCCCAGCTAATCTACGGGCTGGCACGGAAATACGCTGCCATGGGTATAGCCGGTAATGAGGCACCGCGTAGTATCATTGGGGCGGACAGAGCGGGGCACGCGGTCTGCTCATGTCTGATACTCTGGCGGAGGATAGGGGGCAAGCGCCGAGAGAGGTCTTGATCCAGTGAACGGCGCGTGGATTGCCACTGCTGTCGCTCGCCCTGAGAGTGATTGGCTAATGCCGGCGTAAGCCGGGTTGGACCGTGGGATTGGGTAATATCGAGGTACCAGCGCTGACGACGGGCGTTTTCGGCGGCGTCGTGGCAGTGCTCTTTGCCGCTTGCGTGTGGTATCTGTGGGCGCGCCCACGGTTTCAACGGGTGCCCGCCAATGGCGAGCGCCGGAATGGCAACGGCCTTACCACTGTCCTGGCCGTTTACCTCAGCTTGATGAAGCCGCGCATCATTCCGCTCCTGCTGGTGCCGACCGGCGCCGCCATGCTCGTCGCGGATCGTCTGCAACCCATCCCCGTTGACACGTTCGTTCGCCTCTTTGCGCTCACCCTGCTGGGGGGAACGCTCGCCGCCGCAGGAGCGCACGTCTTCAACTGCTATCTGGACCGCGATCTCGATGCCGCGATGCGTCGCACGCGGGCGCGTCCGTTTCCCACCGGCCGCGTCGCCACCGGGCCCGCCCTCGCCTTCGGAGCGGCGCTCACCGTGGCCTCCGTGACGCTCCTGGCGCTGGCGGTCAATCCTCTGGCCGCGTTGTTGGCGCTGGCGGGTAACTTGTTCTATGTGTTGGTCTACTCCCTCTGGCTGAAGCGGGTCACTCCGCAAAATATCGTCATCGGCGGCGCCGCCGGCGCTGTGCCGCCACTGGTCGGCTGGGCTGCCGTCACGCACCAGGTCGCGTTGCCCGCCGTGCTCCTGTTTGCCATCATCTATTTCTGGACTCCGGCCCACTTTTGGGCGCTCGCACTCGTGCGCGAGGAGGATTACAAATCCGCCGGGGTCCCCATGCTGCCGGTAGTGCGGGGCGGCGGCGAGACGCGATGGCAGATCGTCCAATACGCGGCGCTTTTGCTCCTCACGACCCTGGCGCTGTTCCTCACTCGCTCGATGGGGGTGTTCTATCTGGTCGCTTCCACGGCATTAGGCGCCATCTTTCTTTTCAAGGCCCTGCAACTCCTCCGTCGCGCTACGACGAATCAGGCTTGGGACCTATTCAAATACTCCAACATCTACCTGGCGTTGCTCTACGGCGTGATGGTCGTGGATCGCTTCTTGCCGCGATGAGCAGCGGGGTAGCGCCTCAGCCCTTCATCCTCTTGCTGTGCCGTTGCACGCTGCATCCATCGTTCTCTCCGACGCGTATACACCGGAAAGAAATGTAGGCTATCCTCTGACCAGACCCCACGGCGGTGCGCTGCCGCCCGCGCGGATGAACAGCCCCTCTCCAGCTTGCTGGGGAGGGGTTGGGGAGGGGCATTGTCAGACCGGCGCTGAGCTTCACCAGAGCGCGGGCGCAACGCGGAAAGGGCACGCTGGGCATGGCGCACCAAGCCAGGCAAGTATTGATCATCGGGCTGGACGGCGCCTCGCCCCAGCTCGTGTTTGATCGCTTTCGGAGCAGTCTGCCGGTTTTGAGCAACCTCATCGCCAATTCGATCTGGGGTGAGCTGGAATCGACGCTCCCGACAATCAGCGTCCCGGCGTGGCCGGCGCTCGTCACCGGACGCGATCCCGGCATGCTCGGCATCTACGGTCCACGCCAGCGAACCGAATACAACTATGCCCGCCCCTCGCCGGTCACGTCGCGCTCTATGCCCCACGAGGCGCTCTGGGATGTCGTGGGACGGGAATCCGGAGCCTCCATAGTGATTGGGGTCCCTCCGGGCTATCCGCCGCAGTCGGTCCACGGGGTATCCGTCTCCTGCTCCCTGACGCCGGAGGATTCCCCCGTGTTCACCAGCCCACCCGATCTCTCAGACCAGATCAACCGGTGGGTCGGGCATTACCAATTCGACGTTCGGCATCATCGCGCCGATGCCGGCGCGTCAACCTTGCAGGCGTCCGCCCACGAGTTGGCCGTGCAACGATTTTCGGTGCTGCGCACCCTGATCTCCACAATGCCCTGGAGCCTCGCGATGCTGGTCGACGTCAGCATCGATCGGGTGCAGCACGCCTTCTGGCACGACGAGGAGCTGGTGCGCGAGCACTATGCCGTTATCGACCGGCAGATCGAGCAGACCTTGGCACTCGTAGACTCGCAAACGGTGGTGGCGGTCGTATCTGATCACGGCGCTCGGGCGTCGCGTGGCGGGTTTGCCATCAACGATTGGCTGATTCGCGAAGGATTGCTGCGCCTTCAGCAGCCGCTCAGCGAGGCCGTACCGCTGGAGCGCGCCAACGTGGACTGGGCCCACACGACGGCCTGGGCCGAAGGCGGCCCCACCGTCCGCCTGATGCTCAACGTGAGCGGGCGCGACCATTCCGGTACCGTCGAGCCGCGCGTCTACGAGCAGCTCCGCAATGAGCTGAAGCGAAAGCTCGAACAATTGGTCGGCCCTGACGGCAGGATCATGGGTACCCGAGCCTACAAGCCGGAGGAGATATACGGAGCAACGCATCGTGTCCCGCCGGATCTAGTCTGCGCGCTCGGTAACCTGGCTTGGCGGGGCGTTGGTACGGTTGGCCACACCGACCTCTTCCTGCCACCCGTTCCGGGGCTATCGACCGGCAATCATGCCGACCACGGACTGCTGGCGCTGCATTGGCCGCACCACGGCCCGAACGGCAAGCGGCAGGGCATTCGACTCCTCGACATATTCCCGACACTGCTCGCGGCGCTCGACCTGCCCCAGTCGGAAGGACTGCCTGGGCACGCCATCGTGGCCTAGGCCCAACCCGATTCAGATAGGGACCTATTGTCGGCGGCGGAAGTGCCGGGGGCGGCGACTGCGGTCTGCCGCCAGAGCACGCGACTGCGGTGCGTCGACCGGCTCCTGAGGAAAGAGCGTCTCCAGAATGTCGAAGCGTTCTGCCACGATGTCCCGACCGCAGTCGCGTGCTCTGGCGGCAGACCGCAGTCGCCGCCCCCCGGCATTCCAGCCCCATCCGCTTTCCCCTGTTTGAATCGCAACAGGCCTAGCCCGGCACGGTCACCGTCCCCAGCGGAATCTCGCCGCCCAGGTCCTGGCCCGCCGGTCCGCGAACCGGCAGGGCACGCACTCCCTCAACGGCATAGGCGCCGGCCACCAGCGTGTAACGGCCAGGGCTGGGCGGAGTCGGAAACGGCAGATGGAACCAAGTGAGGAAGCGGTCGCCGTCCCGCCAGTAGCTATTGGGGTAGCCGAGAGCGTCGTCCTGGGCAACCGTGCGTCGCGAGCTGTCATAGAGATGCACGAACAGCTTGAGCGGCGTGGTTTCCAACGTGCGCGCCTGGTTCACGTGCCAAAGCAGGGTAACGTCCAGTGGCGCGCCGGCGCGCCAAGCCGACACGTTGGCGCCGGCTAGCTCCAGCTCGCCACCGGCCATAAACGGACCGATGGGCCGCACCGATACGCTCTTTCCCAGGCTACCGACCCCCAGCGCGGCGGAATCAAGGCCGATCAGGGTATAGGCCGAAGCCGGGCCAGCGGGAATGCGTACCAGTGGAGCGCCATGCCCTTGCGCTGCCGCGACGCCTGCTGTCGCCCGAAAGGCCGGGGTGTCCGTTGCGGTGAACAGATACCAGGTGTCAGGTACCCGAGCCGGAAACACCTGAGCTCGGTTGGGGTCGACCAAGGCCGTTGGGGGCGCCAGACCAGCCAAGGCCAGGTAGCTGAACACGGCGGCGACATCGCTGTCCGAGGCGCCGATGACGGCACGATGGCCTGCCGCCGGAACGCCGGAAGCGGTAGTCGGATCAAGAGCGCCGCGGAGCGCCCGCGCGGCTGCCAGCGTCTCGCTGAGGGGCACACCGTAGTCGCCTCCGATGACATGAGCGGCCAAGTTCCGATCGAAGGCAATGGAGCGAGTGACCGCGGAGACGGTCAAGACGACGACGATAAGGCCGACGCCAACCTGAGGCAAGGGAGAGCGTGCGGCCAGGCGCAGCAGATGACCGGCGAAGGCTACACCGATCGCGGCCAGGAGGAACCAGAACGGGGTCAGGAAGACGAGATAATGAGGGAATACGGGCGCCGCGCTGCGAGTGAAAAGGGCCAGAGGGAGCAGCGCACCGAGCAGCAGCACCGCCGCCAACGGACGGAAGTCGCCCTTGCGAGTGCCGATCGTATTGAGCCAGGTCGCGTCTGGGCGCACGACCCACAGTGCGCAAGCGGCAATGCCCAGGGCCACCATCGCCAGCGTGAGCCAGTCCACCCGCCCACTGCCCACAAGGGAGGGGTGCTCCTGGGCCGCCAGCGGGGCGAAAAACAGCTCGGGATTCCAGCCGGCGACGAGCTGCCAGGCTTCTTGCCAGGGGACGGCGGTCAGCGCCGGGGTCCCCCCAACCTGTGCGGCCATCCCCCGCACATCGGCGAAGCCGGCGTGCCACTCGAACGCGCCATACGGTAGCAACAGCAACGCGCTACCGGCGCCGCCGCCGGCCATGGCGGCCCAGAAGCCGGCGCGCTGAAACGGCAGCCGGCGGCCAAAGCAGATCGCCAGGATTGCGACCACGACGGCCAAGGCGAGCGCTGCCTGGTGCAACTGGATGAGCACGGCCAGCGCGACCAACGTCAGCACAATTCCCCACGGTTGAGCGTCCACGAAAGCAAGGGAGAGGCCCCATAGGAGGAGTACCGTGAAGAGTGGCATGGCGTCCGGCGCCCAGATCTTGCGCGAGTAGTGGACGGCCAGCGGACTTACGGCGAAAAGCACGGCGGCCAGACCGGCGACGAGCTCCCCCAGAAGGCGACGAGCCCAGAGATAGAGTCCGCCCACCGCCGCCACGTTGAGCGCGGTGATGAATCCGGTCAGGACCAGCGGCGACGCCGACAGCAGCATCGGGATGGCCAGGAGATAGACGAGGAGCGGCGAGTTATGGAAACCACCAGATGTGAGGATACTGGTAGCCGGGAGCATGTGCCGGTGGACCAGCAGAAAGGACAGGGAGGAGACCTGCGCTTCGTCGTACTTGAACTCGGCACGATCGAGGAGCGCGAAACGAGCCACGGCGGCTAGTAACGTCACGAGCCCCAGCGTGACGGCGGGCTGGCGGTACGTACCCCTCACGACGCCGGACGCGCCGGTGTCAGCCAATCGGGCAGCCGGAGCAGGGTACGCTCGTCGCCGTTGCGACGGGTCACGCGGCGCGCGTCCAGGTGTTCGAGCAGCGCCAGCGCGTAGCGACGGCTCACGCCAAGCAGGTCGCGCGCCTGCGCCACCGTCATCGGGCCGCGCTGCAGCTCCGCGATCAGGCGCTCCACGATTGATCGGTAGGTTTCCCGCGGGAAGGCGATGTGCTCGTTGAGCCGAACCAGGTCACCACGTTCGACCATATAGCTCAACAGCGCCGCGTCGCCCGCCTGCTCCCCTATGAGCTCGGAGAGTGCTGGGGGGCTGGAACCACCGGCGGTGAGGGCCAGCAACACGTCCTGGACCCGCTGCGCCTGCGCCGGGGAGAGCCGCGCTTGGAACGAAGGCAACCGCGCTTGCGCCCCCTCCTCCGCCAACACGCCGCCGCCGGCTAGGTCTCGCAGCACCGACGGCCACAGCGTCGGGGCCACACCCAGGCGCTCCCTCAGTTCCTCCTTTGGCATCCCCGGCCGCAGCGGATGACTGACGTGGAAAGTTGACAACACGCCGGCGACCGTGCTTTCCAGCCCTTGCCACCGCTCACTGGTCGCCGCGAAGTCCGTTTCGACGATAGCTAGCCCCCGCGCCTTGAGCGCGGCCAGCGGCGCTTTCATCAGGGGTTCGGGCTGTTGCAGCCGGTTTGCCAGGTCGGCGATCGACCAGAGGCGGCGGCTAGCCAGCACGTCGAGCACATGTCCCTGCTCGTCGCGGGCGTCTTCGGCAGCCGAGCTGTGACGGCCTCTCCTGCCCCGCCGTGCCCGTGGGTCGAGAATCTCCCCACCGCCGACCGTTTCCGCCGGGGAGGGCCGGCGGACGATGAACCGATCACCGCGGCGGGCGACCGTGGCATCGGACAGCCGGAGCTGCACCAGCGTCGTTTGGCCGGGGGCAACCGACGCGCCGTCGAGCAACCGAACGGTACTCGGGATCTCCGCCGCGCCGACGTACAGCATGAGCTCGTCGCCCGAGCGCAGCGGCTTGTCCGCCGATGCCAGCAGGCGCAGCGTCACCTCCATGGTAGTCGTCGGGTGCAAGGATCCGGGAGCACCCAGGACGTCGCCGCGTTTGAGCTGCTCGACATCCAGGCCGACCAGGTTGGCGGCCACCCGACTCCCGGCAGTTGCCGCGACAACTCGTCGCCGGTGCGTCTGCAGCGAGCGCACTCGCGTCCGCAAGCCTTCCGGCAGCACCTCGACTTCGTCACCAACGCGAATGGTCCCGTCCATGAGCGTCCCGGTCACGACCGTGCCGTGACCGCTCAAGGAGAACACGCGGTCCACCGGCAACCGGAGGGCCGCCGCCGGTTCGCGCGCCGTGACACCATCCAGGGCGGTGTCCAGCGCCGACTTGAGCGCCTCCAGACCACCTCCGACGGTGCTCGATACGGGAACGATGGGCGCGCCGCCAAGTACCGTCCCAGTGAGCTCTCGCCGCACATCCTCCTGGACCAATTCGTACCAGTCGTCGTCGACGAGGTCACGCTTGGTCAGGGCAACGACCCCGTTGCCGATCGCCAGGAGATCCACGATGGCGAGGTGCTCCCGCGTTTGCGGCATCACGCCCTCGTCCGCCGCCACCACCAACAGCACCGCGTCGATGCCGCCGACCCCGGCAAGCATGTTCTTGACGAAGCGCTCGTGGCCGGGCACATCCACGATACTAATGTCGCGGCCGCTGGGCAGGCTCAGCCAGGCAAAGCCGAGGTCGATGGTCATGCCACGCAGCTTCTCTTCGGCCAGGCGGTCGGGGTCCATTCCAGTGAGGGCATAGACCAGGGTTGACTTGCCGTGATCGACGTGACCGGCGGTGCCGATGACAAACATGGGGTGGGCAGACCTCTATATCGGGCGACGGCTCTCCAAAGCGCGACTGATGGTGAGGTCGTCGGCGTATTCCAGGTCGCCGCCGACCGGCAGCCCGCGACCGATGCGCGTTGCCGGGACCTGAAGCTGGGCACGGCGCAGCTCCTTGCTGATGAAGTCTGCGGTAGCGTCGCCTTCCAGCGTCGGATTCGTTGCTAGGATGATCTCATTGATTCCACCCTGCCGCACACGGGCGATCAGCTCCGCGATCTTCAGCTCGTCCGGACCGATTCCCTCAAGCGGATTGAGCGCGCCGTGCAAGACGTGATAGATCCCCCGAAACGCACGCGTTCGCTCCAGTGACAGAATGTCGATGGGGTCTTCCACCACACAAATAATGGAATGGTCACGAGAAGGCGAGGCGCAGATGGCGCAGGGCACTTCCTCGGTCAGGTTGAAGCATTGATCGCAGACGACGATCTTCTCCTTGACGTCGAGGATCGCCTGAGCCAAAGTTTGGGCCCGCTCTACCGGTGCGCGCAGCATGAAATAGGCCAGTCGCTGAGCCGTCTTGGGGCCGATCTGTGGCAAACGGGCGAACTCATCGATGAGTGTCGCGACCGGGCGGGCCACACTTGGGCTGTCAAGCACGTGAATGTCCCTTTCAACCCATGGTACCACCTGAAGCGCCGGCACTGATGCGTGCCAATGCCCGCCTTAGAACATTCCTGGCGGCAAGCCGAGTCCTTTCAGGCCGCCCGTGAGGGGTTCCATACGCTTGGCCGCGAGTTCTTGCGCTTTCGTAATGGCATCATTCGTTGCCGTAGTGAGTAATTCTTCCAGCATCGCCACGTCGTTTGGGTCAACTGCGTCCGGCGCAACCTGAACTGCCGTGACCTTGAGCTGCCCGTTCATAGTCACGGTCACCGCCCCGCCGGCCGTCCCTTCGACGGTCTCGGATCCCAGCGCTTCCTGGATCTTCTGCATCTGCCGCTGCATCTGCTGAACTTGCTGCAACATCTGCCGTTGGTTGCCGTACAAGGTGAGCCGCTCCCTTCATCCGTCTGCTGCGCGCACCGCGCCGGCCAGATCAGGCCGACTTTCATTATGACCTGCCGCGCTCGTCCTCGAGCGGTACGACGCTCTCGATTCGCGCGCCGAAGGCGTCGAGCGCGGCACGCACGGTGGGGTCGCCCGCGGCTTCGGCCACGAGATCCTTAGGCCGCGAGCGTACCGTCGCCGGACTTGGCTCGGCCGGCGCTTGGAGCTCACAGCGGACGTGCAGCTCGACGCCAAAGACTTCCGAGGCGACTCGCTCCACGCCGCCGCGCGTCTTCGGATCGTTGAGCTTGTCCATGACAAAGCGATTGCCCTGCGCCGACAATAGCACGGTTTGGTTGTCGATGCCCAGAAACTGACAGGAATTACACAGCGCCTGGGCGATCGGATTGGCTCGCCTCAGACCTATCACCACCCGGTCCCAGCGCCGCCGCTGTTCATCCGGCACTGAAGCAGCAGCGGTAGCGCCGCGCTCGAACGCCGCTCCATCGACAACCACGGGCGCGCCCAGTGCGCCGTCAGCGGAAGCGGGATCAGCCGACGCAGGGATTGGTGATGGCGGAACCGCCGTTGCGCCGCTCGCTCCTCCTCGTCGATTGTTCAGCGGCGGCGCTGGGGGAGCCGGCGGACTAGCGGCAGCGGCCGACACCGCTGCCGTGGCGGGCCGAGGTGCGGATCGCGCGACCGGCGGAACCGAAACCTGAGGCTGCGCGGGGCTGGTGACGGCCGTGCCGGCAGCAGGCGCTAACGGCGACAGCTCCGCCGCCGTACACGCCTCCACGGCCGCTAGCTCCAGCGGTAACCGCGGCACGACGCTGAGCCGCGCACTGAAGTCGATGGCGGCGAAGGAGCGGATCGTGGCCAGAAGGCGCGGCACCGTCCAGACGGTACCCACAGCCGCCCCATCGAGATGAACGCCCGGCCGTCCCGCCAGCTCCGTCAGGCTGTCCCGCAGATGGTCGATGAGCTGGCGATTGAGCTGCCGCAAGTCTGTCCCCTCGTCGGCCAGGCGTTCCAGCAACTGCAGCGCACTCGCGGTGTCGCGGTGACTCAGCAGGCCGGCGAACTCGGCGATCGCCGTCGCCGGAACCAACCCGAGCATCGCGCCCAACTGCTCGGACACAATCGCCGGTCCGCAGTACGTGACAGCCTGATCTAGTATCGACAGCGCGTCACGCAAACTGCCGTCGGCCACCTGCACGAGCTGCGCCATCGCGGCCGGCTCGACGTCGATACCCTCAGCCAGCGCGACCTGCGTCAGACGAGCTTGCAGCCCGGCGGCGTTGATGCGGTGGAAGCTGAAGTGTTGACAGCGACTGGATATGGTGGCCGGCACCTTGTGGAGATCCGTCGTCGCCAGGATGAAGACGACGTGCGCAGGGGGCTCTTCCAGCGTCTTGAGCAGGGCGTTGAAGGCCGCCTCGGTCAACTGGTGGACCTCGTCGATGATGTAGAAGCGATACTCGCCCGTCGTGGCCGCCATCCCCACGCGCTCGCGCAGGTCGCGGATCTCGTCGATGCCGCGATTAGAAGCGCCATCGATCTCCAGCACGTCCAGCGAATAGCCGTCCCTGATCGACACACACGACGGGCAATGATCACAGGGCTCGCTGCCGTCGCGCTCGGAGCAATTGAGCGCCTTGGCTAACAGGCGGGCGGCGCTCGTCTTCCCCGTGCCGCGCGGCCCGGTGAAGAGGTAGGCATGGGCCATCCGGCCGTCGCGAACCGCGTTGGAGAGCGTGCGACCAACATGCTCCTGCCCCACCATCGCGCCGAACGTCTGCGGCCGCCACTTGCGGTAGAGGGATTGGTACGCCATCGCTGCTCCTGACGCCGGAATTATACCCCTGTGAGTCCGCCGGCAACCCAAATTGACAACACGGGTGAGGAGTAGTTTCTGCACATCATATACGGATCGGCAACTCATATCACACGTAAAGTTGATGTATAATCCATGCGTCGGGACAAAGCACCAGCCAGGAGGAGTCTGAGGTGGAGAATTCACGCAGAGTAAACGTCATCTTTTCGCAGAGCGCCTACGAAGTTCTGGAGGATCTGGCGCGCCGCAAAGGCAAGTCGCTATCCGATACGTTGCGGGATGCCATCGCTCTCGAGAAGTGGTTCGAGGATACGCGATCCGAAGGTGGGCACGTCCTCATCGAGCGAGACGGGCGACTCCGTGAACTCGTCAAGATCTAATGGCAACAAAGCCGCTTCAGTTGCTTCTTCCGGCCGAGACCGCGTTACTCGGCTCAGCGGTGGGCTTCTATTT
>CALBSQ010000376.1 GCA_937967325.1 uncultured Chloroflexota bacterium | reverse complement strand
CCACGGACTCTGAGCGGCAGCTCGAGGAGCTGCAACGGCTGAAGAGCCGCCTCGAGCGTCGGGCCGACGAGCTCGATGCGCTGCGCAAGGTGGGACGCGCGCTGTCGAGCTCGCTGGAGCGTGATGACGTCTTGCACATCATCCTACGCGCCGTCACGGAAACGCTCGCCTTCGATATGGGCACAATCTCGCTGGTCGATCTCCGCTCGGGCCTGATCCATGGCGTGCTCGGCATCAACCAGGCCGAAGAAATCATTGGCGCGATTCGCCGGCCGCTGGATGGGCCGGACATACTGTCCCACGTGATTCGTACCGGCAAGGTCGAAGTCGTGGATGGCTGGGATCCCCGGCTGGACCGCGAGACGTTCGAAAAGTACGGACATCACAACTACGCCACGATCTTCGGGCCGATTACCGTGTCGGGTGAGCGCATCGGCGTCCTGAGCGCCTCGCGCCAGCGGTCCACCCATCAACCGATCACGCCGCACGACTTTGCCCTGTTCACGCTATTTCTCGATCATGCCGGCCTGGCCCTGCAGAACGCCAAGATCCTGGAGAGTGAGCGCAAGAAGACCCGCCGGCTGTGGGCGGTGAACGAGGTCGGACGCCGCGCCAGCTCCCTGTTGAACCTGGACCAATTGCTGGCGGAAACGACCAAGCTCGTTCGGGAGGCGTTTCACTATCAGCACGTTTCGGTGTTGTTGCTCCACCCCATCCGGTCGCACATGCTCCACAGAGCGGCGTACAGCTCGGAGGCGCCCGATCCTTGGCCGGACCTCTGGATGAAAGTCGGAACCGGCATGACCGGCTGGGCAGCGCTCACGACCACCACCCAGTTGGCCAACGACACCAGTCGCGATGAGCACTTTGTGCAGGCTCCCGGTCCGCACACCGGATCGGAGCTCGACGTACCGCTCAAGGTAGGCGACAAGGTTATCGGGGTACTTAGCATCGAGTGCGAGACCCCCGATGGATTCGAAGAAGACGACGTGCCCTTTGTGGAGACCTTGGCCGATCAGATCGCCGTTGCCATTCACAATAGCCAGATTTATCAGTCGACTCAGCGCCAAGCGGAGCAGCTGCGCGCCATCAACACCGTGGCGCGTCAGATGAGCAGCCTGCGTACGACTCAGGAGTTGCTGCCGTTCATTGTCGAGGTCCTTCGTGAAACCTTCCACAGCTATAGCGTGTCGATCTTCCTGGCCGAGGAGGGCAGCGATAGCGTCCGGTTGGCGGCGGCGTCGGGCGGCCACCCCGGTCCTATGCCGGTGGGGACGCAGCTGCGAATCGGCGAACAGGGCATCGTTGGCGCGGTAGCGGCGGCCGGCGACGCGCTGGTCGTGAACGATGTGAATAGCGATGCGCGGTATTTTCCCTACCCCGGCCTCCCGGAAACGGCCGCCGAAGTGGCCGTGCCGATCCGCTGCGGGTCGCGAGTGGCGGGAGTGCTGGACGTGCAGAGCGCGCACAACGACGCCTTCGACGACCGGGACGTGGCGACGTTGCAAACGTTGGCCGATCAGATGGGCATCGCCTTAGAAAATGCTCGCCTCTACGAAGGACTGCGTCGCCGTTCGGAGCAGGTGCTCGGTTTGAACGAGGCAGGGCGCGCAATCACGACCAGCCTGGAGCTCGATGCGATCTTGCGGGCCATAATCCTCGAGGTCGGTGGCCGCCTCGGCTTCGACCGTTGCGGGATTGCGCTGGTCGATGAAGCTGCGCAAGTCATCCGTGGCGACCTGGCAAGTGACGTGGAGGGCCGGATCGGCGACTGGCGCGAATTTGAGCGCCCGCTGCGGCTCGACGACGACTCCCTGGCCGAGGTCGCTCTTGATGGCTGGGTCGGCGTGTTCCGCGCGCGGGCCGAGGCTCGCCGCCTCCGGCGTTACCTTGACCAGACGCTCGATCGGCGGGCCAGCGTCGCCCTGCCGCTGCGCGTTCGCGGCCGGCCGATCGGCGTCCTGTTAGTGGATAACCTCGTCACCGAGCGGACCATCGACGAGGAGAGTATTGAGATACTCAGGACATTTGCGAATCAGGCGGCGATCGCGATCGACCATGCCCGGCTGTATGGAGAAGCCGCGGAGCGCGCGGAGCGCCTTGCGGAAGCCAACCGCCAACTGTCGGAACTCGATCGTATGAAGTCGCACTTTATCTCAATGGTGTCGCACGAGCTACGTACTCCGTTGGGCCTGATCAAGGGCTATGTGGGCACCCTGCTTCGCAACGACCTCGATCTTGACTTGGACAGCCGTCGCGAGTTCCTCACCGTCGTGGAGGAGGAAGCTGACAATCTGGCGGACCTCGTGGGAAACTTGCTGGACGCGTCGCGCCTCGAGGCTGGGACGCTGGCGATGGAGCTCCACCCCACTCGCCTCACGCCGCTGGTCAAGAAGGCGGTCCACGACGGTCGGGAGCACGCGCCGGAGTATGAGTTTCGGTTCGACGCTCCCCCTGACATCCCCCTGGTCAACGCCGATGGCCGCCGTATTCAACAAGTCGTGCGCAATCTGCTCGACAACGCGGCGAAGTATTCGCCACCGGGCAGCGTGATTGGTATTGATATCCAAGTGGCAGGGCCATGGATCACCGTCTCGGTACATGATCAGGGTATGGGTATCGCGCCCGACAACCTGGAGCGCATTTTCGATCGGTTCTTTCGGGTGGATCAGACGGATAGTCGTCGTGGCGGCGGTTCTGGACTTGGTCTGGCCATCGCTCGTGGCATCGTCACCAATCACGGCGGAAAGATCTGGGTAGAGAGTGACGTTGGGCGTGGCAGTACCTTCCGTTTCTCCTTGCCGACCGTGTAACAGTGCGGCGTCGCGTCGTGTTGCCGTCTGCAACACCTTTGCTACGGCTCACGCCGCCCCGGCCATCCGTTCGCCACAGGCGGCGCGTATGCTGGCTTCTATCAAGTTGACTGGTACGTCGCTGGTCCCCACATCATAGGAGCGCACATGCCGACGCAGGGGATGCCGAAAGTGCTATTGGCGGATTCCTCACCACGCATGCGTCGCATCTTGCGAGTGAATCTGGAAGGCGCCGGCTGTGCCGTGACGGAAACGTCCGGCGAGGGGCTGGATCGCCTGGTTCGCGAGGCGTCGTTCGCGGCACTCGTGTTAAACCTCGACGGCCGCGGCCCGGGCGTCTGCGACGCCGTGAATGTGCTTCGCCGCCGCAATGAAGGGGCCGTCATTGCGGGTTACTCAATCCTGCCGGTCGATGAGCGTATCCGTCAAATGTGCATCGACATGTACGTCGAGACGCCATTCGACGTGGCACGCCTAGCGAACGAAGTCAGGCGAGCCTGCGAGCGCGCCTTCTTGCTCGCGAGCGAACCGCTCGTTCAGCCCCTCCCTTCCTAGCGAAGGCGCCAGGGGCCAGGCCCCCGCAGCAACAGCACGTCACAGGGCGCGTGATCGACGATGTAGCGAGCGACGTGCCCGATGGAGCGTGGGCCGGCTGGTGACTGTCGCGCCGGCGGTCGGGGATAGAGTGCGACCGCGTCCGCTGCCGTGGTCTCCAGCCAATGCACGATCTCGCGCTCTGGTCGCCCGTGCAACACCTGGCTCTCGATAGTACCGCCAAACCCCGTCTGGACGGCCTCTGCCGCCGCGTCGCCCAGGATTTCCGCGGCACGAGCTTCCTCGCTGGCCGTCATTGCTTGTTGGTGGCGCTCGGCAATGTGCTGCCGGCCCAATAGGCGCTCCTGGATCAAGTGGACGTCGCGATCGGGACCGAGGTCGATGCAATGAACCAGCAACAGCGCCCGGATCGGGCCGACGCGTCCGAGCACTCGCTCTACCAGCTCGACGGAACCATCGCCGTCACAGCAACAGGCCACGCGCATGCCGTCCCCCTTCGACTAACGGCTGGTTAGCCACAGCACGGCCGCCGAGCAAAGCAGCATGATGGGAGTCACCATCGCTCCAACGCGCAGGTACTCAAGCGCCGACACTTCCAGATCCCGCCGCCGCAGAATCAGCAGCCAGAGCATTGTCGACAGGGATCCTACGACGGTGAGGTTCGGCCCAAGGTCAGCTCCCACCAGTGTACCGAACGCGAGCAGGGTCGTTTGGCTACCGGCGCCGGTATGGCCGATAGCGGACTCGAGCACGAGACTCGCCGGCAGGTTATTTATCACATTGGCGCCCACCGCCGCGGTCGCGACCGATGCTATTGCAACGCCAGAGGCGCTGTGGCCGCCAAGCTCGAGTAACCTGGCTAACGCCTTGGTGATCCCGGCGTCCTCCAATCCTTGCACGAGTATGAGCATGCCGGCAACGAAGCCGAAGAGCGACCAGGAGATCTCCTTTGCCAGGTTGTGCCAGGATAGCGTTCCGGCCAGCCACGCAGCAGCAATCAAACCCGTGCCGCTCATCGCCGCGACGAGTCCGACTGGCCATTGCCGGGCAGCGGCTAGAACGTAGATGCCAGCGGTGGCAAGGAGCCACGCGCACACGAGGCGGAAGAAGATCGGGCGCGCCTTGCCCGCGGCTACGTCGTCCATGCGGGCCAACCGAAAATTACCTCGTACCTCGCGCCGAAATAGGATGAGGAATACCACCAGGTTGATGGCGATTGCCAGAACGGACACGGGCAGCAGGTGAACGAAGTAGCTGGACAAGGGTATTGGAAAACGATCCAACAGCAGCACGTTGATCGGATTGGACACCGGCAGAAGAAAGGAGGCGGTGTTGGCAACGAACGCGCAACTGAAGACGTACGGCCGCGGCGGTAACCCGAACCGCGTGGCGAGTGTGAAGACGATGGGCGTCAGGATCAGCGTCGTGGCGTCGTTGGAGAGGAACGCGGTCATGACGGTTCCGAGAACGAACACATTGAGCAACAGTCGGCGACGGCTGCCCCTGGAGAGCAAGGCGGCTTTCTGCGCCAGCCAGTCGAATACACCGGCGGTGTCGGCGACCGCGGCAATGGTCATGAGACCCAGAAAGAACAGAAAGAGATTCCAATGGCTCAGCAGCGCCTGACCGGCGTGACGGGGAGAAACCGCGCCCACCAATACGAAGAGCGCGGCGCCGGCGAGCGCCGGGATCGCTTCAGAGAGCTGCCGGGGGCGGAACAACACCAGCAGAAGCGCCATTGCGAAAATAGCGACGGTGAGCGTTAGGCGGAGGTCCAGCAGTCCACCAATCGCTGTCCACGTCGCGGGTGTTGAAGTGTAACCGCCAGGGCTTGACGCCAAACGAAATGGTCGCCAGCATACTGCTGGCCGGGTCCAGGGTGGCGCCGGTGTCGCGGATCAGGAGGAGCCGGATCTTGAAAGTACCCCTTGGTTGCATGAACCGCCCCTACACACGGTTTGACTTTGAGCAGGCATTGCGAGGCATCGCCGGCGCCGGTTTCACCGAGTTCGTGCTGCTGGGACAACAGCGGCGGTTGCTCATTAGCGCGGCCGCCAGCACGGCCGAAGCGGATGAGGCGCATCAGTTCATCCAGCGACACGGCTTGCATCTGGTGATGCTGCCGTCCAGCCTGTCCTTGAAGGATGGCGATGATGCGGCCTACGAGGCTGGCACGCGGCTTGTCGATCACGCCTCCCGACTCAAGGTACCTTACCTCTTGGAGATGGGGGTCCATCAGCTGGACAGCTACGAGCGCTATTTCGCCCTGATGCGCCGCCTTGCTCCCTATGCCCAGGAGCGCGCTGTCACCATCGCGGTCAAGCCGCACGGCGGGGTGACCACCACGGCAGCCGATTGTCTGGCGACGCTGCGCGCGGTTGATCATCCGGCCTATCGCCTGTGCTTCGATCCCGGCAACTTGCTCTACTACGCCAACGAGCGGCCGGAGGCACGGCTCGCCGAGCTTGCTCCCTACACCGTTGCCATGTGCGTGAAGGACGAAACCGGCGGCCTGCGCGGGTCCGTCGACGTCACGCCCGGAGATGGCGACGTCGACTTCCCGACCGTGTTCCGCATCCTGCGCGACCACGGCTTCAGCGGCCCCTGCGTGGTGGAGACACTGGCCGCGCGGGACACCGTCGAGGAGGTCGACAACGAAGCCAAGCGCGCCTATCGCTATCTCAACGAAGTGCTTGCCGCGCTCTAGGGGTCTGGGG
>CALBSQ010000375.1 GCA_937967325.1 uncultured Chloroflexota bacterium | reverse complement strand
GAGGTCCGGACCTGACCAACGTCGCCGACCGCCTAACCAGCGACCAGATGACCATCCGCATCCTCAACGGCGGCACCAACATGCCGGCGTTCGCCGCCAACCTCACGCCTCAGGAGACCAAGGATCTGGTGGCGTTTCTGGACACGCGGAAGCAACGGTGACGCGGCACGTAGTTCATACCGCCAGGCGCATCGTATCGTAGGCAAACGTCACATCGAGGCCCTCGCCCTGAAGGCGCACCGCGAGCCGCTGTAGGTCGTCGTAGCTGAGCCCGTCCGGTTCTTCGATGTGGGTGAGCACGACGCGGCGGGCGTCGAGCTGTCGGACAATGGCCAGCGTTTGGGCATAGGTTGCCTCGCTCTTCAACACCGGATGCTCGGCTGGGATGCGCCGAGTACCATTGAAGGGGTCGAACTCCAGGACGCCCATCGGGATCACCGCCAAGTCCAGGTGGCCGAGCTCGGCGCTTGGCTGCCATCCGAGAAGCTCGTCGGGAGCGATGAGTACGCGTTTCCCATTGCCTTCAAACAGAAATGCGTAAACGTAGTCCTGCATCAGCCGGAACGGGGTGATGCTGACGCCACCGAGCTGGACGGTCTCATGGTCCGGTAGCACGATCCGCCGTACCAATCCTATTCGCTCGAAGTAGCTGAGCTGCTCCCAGTAGCCGGTCTTACTCTTGAAATCGCTGGCCACTTGTTGGGGCAAATAGACGTCGGTGCGGCGATGCTGCGTCGGCCAGTGCCGCGTATCCCAGTTGAGCGCCTCCCACACGCGCAGCCCGGCCACGTGATCTGGATGCCAATGGGAATAAAAGCAGGCCGCGATTCGCTTGATTGAGGACCGGTTGATCTGCTCCTTGCTCTCTTCGGGAGTGTCGATCAGGACATCGGGCCCGTGGACAAAGACGCTGGGCCCAGTACGACTGTAGGGTACGCCGGACGCACGAGCCTGCACGCACACCCGGCAGTCGCATCCAGGGCGGGGTGTGCTGAAGGCGCCGCCGCTCCCCAGGAACTCGATCTCCAACTGCTCGCTCCCCTCTGTTGCGGAGCTAAGACTACCCGGTAGGATTGGAGATTGGATAGGAAGACGACATTGAACGACGCCGCGCCTCTGACAAGTCGCGTAGTCCTACAATAGAGCAGTCGACGGTCTGCGGGCAAAGTGTGCGGTGCGCTGGGTACGTGTGTTCCAGACCGCTTGCGATGGCGCCCTAGCAGGCGCCAGGGTACCTCAGCCACGAAGAAAGGGGTACCCTGGTGCATAGAGGAAAGCGGCCCATGGCAAATCAAGAACGGTCGAGCATGACAAACGCGGATCCGGTCCAGTTGCCGGACACGCATACGCTCGAGCGCGAACCAACCCTATCCGAGATGGTGCGCCGACTGGTCCAGGCCTTTCAGCCGGAGCGAGTCTACCTGTTCGGTTCCAAAGCCCGCGGCGACGCCGGGCCGGACAGCGATTACGATTTGATGGTTCTGGTAGCTGAGACCAGCGAGCCTGGTTACCGCCTGGGGCAGCGCGCGCATAGCCTGCTGTGGGATACGCGGACGGCGGCGGACGTGCTTGTTTGGACGACGGAGCGCTTTGACAGTCGCTTGCATCTCCAAGCGTCGCTGCCGGCAACAATTATGTGTGAAGGAAGGCTGCTCTATGCCGCCTGACCCACGCCGGGTGGCAGATTCTCGTGAGTAGCTGGTCAAAGCCCGAGACGATCTCCGCGCCGCCGAACATGACCTCACTGCGCAGCCGCCGCTGACCGGTGACGCGGCCTTCCACTACTAGCAGCTCGCCGAGAAGACCCTGAAGGCATACTTACAGTGGTGGGATCGTCCATTTCGTCGTACACACGACCTCACCGAGGTCGGCCAGCTATGCGTTGACCTCGACCCGTCGCTCCAACCAGTGTGCCAGCGCGCCGAGCGCTTGACTGTCTTTGCCTGGAGCTTTCGCTATCCCGGCGAACCGAGCGGGCTAACCGTGCCGGAGGTAGAGGAAGCGCTCGCCACCGCCCACGAGCTCTACGATGCGATCCTGGCCCGTCTCCCCGCTGAGGTCCACCCATAACTGAAGCCGCATTCCAAGCGCATCCGAAATGTCAGTCCGATGGTTCAACGTCGGGCGGGGGCGACGCCATCGGATCCTCACAAGCGGCATGTACTTTGCGCTTCCGTCCTGCCTGCCAGGTTTGAAGGTAGACCGCAATGACCGACGAGCCGTTTCTCCGCGGCTGCTCGGTATCCCTCTCCAGTCGCCAGGCCGATACTCTGCAAGGTTAGCTGGATCGTGCTAGCCATGCCGTGCACTGGCGTGCAAGCCGTATGCTTCAGATAAGGGCAGTTAGCAGCAAAAGGAGCCGACAGTGCCGGGGGTCCATGCGTACCTCCTTGTCTACATGGCCGAGGCGTCCCGCGGCTGGCTTGACCGCGGGCACGACCCTGATCTGCGCGCGCTCCCCCTGACGTGGGGCACCTGCCGACCCGACGTGCGCCGCTACGCCTTGGAGGGGAGCCAGCTGTTCTTCCTCGGCTACGATCGGCGCCAACCGCAGCCTTCCCCCTATATGCTGACCGCCTACTTCCACGTGGCGGAACGGATCCTGCAGAAGGACGCCGTGCAGCGATTCCCGGGGCGCCCCAACGTGATCCTCGACCGGCTCCCTCCTGGCCCGTCGCTGGACGAGCAAGTGCTGTCCTACATCCGCGCCCATCGCGACCACCTCTGCTGGCCGGACGAGGCCAAGGACCGGGCGTTCCAATCCCTGGAGATGAGCGGCGGTGACCGCCACGCCATGCTCTTGTCGTTCGTAACCCCGTTGGCACAGCCCAACTTCGTCCACGCCCACTGGGACGCGCACGCGGACTGGCGGAAGCGCATCTGCCAACGGTACTTCGTCGCCGACAGCCCCCCGAGCGCGGTGCTGGACCAGCCGCTCCCCTACGACCAACTCACCGCCGCCTGCCGGGCTCTCCCGCCCCGCGACACCCTGCGTTCCGGATGGGGCGCCACAATCCGCGCCGACTCTGTGACGAGGCGCGCGCCTACTTGCTGGAGCGCGTCGCCGGGCTGCCCGCGAAGTCACTGCCTCCGTGGAAGGGGAATACGTGACGCCATGCCGCCCTCGCTGGCACTCAGCGCCGGCTGGCGCGTCGTGGTCGACGCCTGCCTCGACGCCGCCTTCACCTTCCTCGACATCGCCACCGTCGCCGACCTCACCGGCGCCCAGCTCGCCGCCTACCGCGCCTACTTCACCGGCTCCGGCCTGGCGCCGGCGTCGCAGGCGCAAGCCCTGGCCGCGCTGCGCGCCGCCGTCCCGTTATTGCCGATTGCCAGATAAGGGAGGAGCTACCACCGTGCCGACCACGCCCGCTGCGAAGGCCGTTGCCCTCACGGACAAGCTGCACCAGCATCTTCAAGCCGCCGCGCCGCCAGGCAAAATGGAAGCCCTGGCAAACGTCCTGCTCTACCTAGCCCTCACCGATGGCCGCACGACACAGCAAGCGCTCGACCTGATCCAGCGGCTTGGGCTGGGCGGCGCGCAAGACCTCCAGAATCGCGGCTGGTAGCCGCGGGAGATGGCCGAGCGCACCATCGCCGAGGCCGCGGCCTAGCACGGCGTCAGCGCCGA
>CALBSQ010000374.1 GCA_937967325.1 uncultured Chloroflexota bacterium | reverse complement strand
GTGCTGAGCTTCGACGACGTCATTGCCGCCTATACCATGCCGCCGTTGTGCAGCTTTGACCCGCACCTGCACGAGCTCGGCGTCGCGGCAGCCACGCTCCTGGCGGCGGTGCTGCACGGCGACCAGCCGGAGCCACGGCGTGTGCTCGTCAAACCAAATCTGCGGCGCCGCGAGAGCTGTGGCCCTGCGCCCGAATCTATGTCCCGTGATGGATGAGGAGGGAGGACGAACCCCGGCTCGGAACTGGTGGGCCGTTTGCCGCGCGGCCTTCATGCCGGCCGACACACTCCTGGGCCAATTGTCGTGCGGCATGCCATTCGGTGCGGCGTGGGTAGGGGCGCGAGGACCGGCATGACGGGATCGAGCGATCCGTTATCGCCCGGCCGCCGGCAACAAGGGGAGGATGGCCGGGTCCACAACGCGCCCGAAAAAGTTGAGACTCTGTCCCGTGGGTCGGAAGCCATACTTTCGATAGAGGCGCTGCGCTTTAGCGTTGGCGCGCTGCGTCGAGAGGCCGACATTGCGACCGCCGAGCTCGCCAATTCGTCGGATGGAATGCAAGAGCAGCTCCTCACCGAAGCGTTGACCCTGCACCGCCGGGTCGATGCCGATGCGGTCGAGATGGCCGTTCCAACCCCGAACCGTGTGGGTCTCATAGCCGATGAGGTTCCCCTCCCAAAAGGCCAGGATGGTTTCTACATCGGTCAGCATCGAGATCATGAACCACTCGTCGACGCCATACCACCAGAGCCAGGGAAAGACCCGTCGCTCCAGGGCCAGGAGGTCGTCCAAGTCAGCAAAGGTGCAAGCACGAAGGACCAATCGCTGTCGAGGAGCCGGCGCCTCCGCATCCGGCTTGCGCAGGTAGACGACGTCCTCGATCGCCGCGAATCCCAAGGACCGATAGGCGTGCGCATTCCGCTCCGCCTCGCGCTCGCTCAGCACCACGAGCTGGGCGCCTCGACGTTGGTACGCGTCGACGAGGGATTCCACGAGCGCCGCTCGTCGGGGCAGCCACTCCCCGTCGCTGCCCCGACCGGAAAGTAGGCCCCGCAGCCCGCGAGCGGGACCGCTCAGCTCCAGGATCTCCCCCACGTCGTCTCGGCTCTTCCAGCGACCCCCGACGATGTATTCGCGCTGCTCGCTTGTCCAGCACAGGTCAGGGTACTCGCGGGCATGCTCCTGCAACGATGGGCGCGTGAAGAGACTGTCGTAACGCAGGCTCACGCGCCTGACATCGGCGGTAATGAGCGGTATGGTACGCATCAGCGCACTGCGCCGCTGGAAACGGTTGCCGGAGTGACGCTGGCAATGGCCGGGGGAGGGTAGTCGCCGGACCCGTCGCCATACAGGGTGACCGGAATCGCCGAACTGTTCAGGCGACGCACCCCCACCTCCATGACCGAGCGGGCCTGCAAATAGCTCAGGATGGCCTGGGTGGACGGTTGATGCCCTTGCGCCTTCACAAAGGAGGAGACAAAATCGCCGGGCGTGGATTGCAAGAGCGTCGCTCGATCCATGCTCACATACCACCAGGGCTGGAGTCCCCCCATTTCCCGGGCGGCCTCCGCGCCGTCTACGCGATCGTCGCCCATCAG
Source organism: uncultured Chloroflexota bacterium (assembly GCA_937967325.1). Taxonomy (GTDB): domain Bacteria; phylum Chloroflexota; class UBA4733; order UBA4733; family UBA4733; genus UBA4733. Next base: position 12,565 of record CALBSQ010000374.1, on the reverse strand, counting down.
CGGCGCCGCTACCCCGGCGGTTCGCAGCGCCCGCCCCAGGTCGGCGGACGCCGGAAGGCCGGCGTCGAGGACCACAAGCTGAGGCTGCAACGCCAGGACCTCCCCGGCAACCTGAGCGGGGACAGAGCCGCCGGCAAAATTCACCGAGATGACCGTAACATCAAAGCCGGCGTCTCGAAACGCCGGCAGCAGATCGCCGGAGCGCGCATCCGCTGGATAGGTAACGTCGCTGATCAGGGCAACATGGCCGCCGCCCACCTGACGTGCCGCGAGAGTCGCTTCGGCCCTATCCATCGGCTGGGCATCAAAGACGAGTGGCAGCAGCACCTGGCGGGAACCAAGCAATGGTTGCGCCGACATCAGCGCTGTCTGCGTCGTACAGCAGAGCACAACGCCGACACCAGGATCAGCGGCGAGCGCCCGGGCCTGATCGGCCGCGGCAGCGCCGGACTCGCCACGATCGTCCACGGCGGTCAGGAGATAGAAGTGCGAGCTGTGCTTCGACGGAGCATCAGCCGCCTGTAGGGCGACCTGAACCGCTGCCAAGTCGTCGCTGCCGCGGTCCTGCAACGGACCGGAAAATGCGCTGATCAGCGCCACTTTAACGATGCGCACTTGATAAGGCGCGCGCCACACACGGTAGACGGCCGGTGACACTGCCAGCGCGGCAAAGACGAGCAGTGAGAGAGGCGTTGCGTGCTGCGCCAGCCAGCGCCCGCACGTCGCCAGTGTTCTTCCCGGCATCTGGTACTTTGCTCCCATCCGTCCTACAGTGTGCCGCATCATGTACCGCGCCGCCCAGATGGGCAAGCTAGGCTCACGGTGGGATGGTGGACCGTTTTGTAGGTCGAGGGAATAGAGTGGACGTGCGCTCGCGGTTCTGGCTGGAGACGGCGTTGTGGCAGGTGTGGACCGGTCACTTTTCCGACGTTGCGCCGGTCAATGACGTACACATTGCCTATTTTCGGCCCTCCAAAACGCGCCTTGGTTGGATCGCGCTCTCGGAAGCCGGCGACTCGACGTTGATCGGGATCAACCGCTTATTGAGCTACCCAAACGTCCCCGACGAAATTTGCCGAGTGACGATCGCCCACGAGCTGGTCCACTATTGCCACGGGTTTGGATCGCCCCTCCCGCGCCGCTTTACCGATCCCCATGCCGGCGACGTCGTCGATCGTGAGCTCAAGGATCGCGGCCTTGGCGACGCGCTGCAGCGGTCCCATCGGTGGGCGCAGCGTGTCTGGCCGTGGATCTACACTCAGCACGCGGCGACACGGGGCCGCTTTCGCCAGCATCGACCGGACGGCGAGCCGCTCGGACCAATCTCCCTACCTCAGGTGGCCGCCCTGGAAGTGTAGCCCGGCGCCACTCCCGCGGCGCCAACGCCGCCTACCCCCACCTGGCTATCGCCTTCGCCAAGCGCATGGCGTAACTGTACTCTGATTCGACAGGGTGAGCTTGGACAGAGGGTATGGCGATGCAGGCAGCCTCAAGATTGCCGTCCGACTATCCGGCGGACGAGCCTTTGGTACGAGCGTTCATCGGCATCCTGGTCCCTCCGGCCGCCGAATTGCTGGAGTCGCTCCGCTCCGACGCGGCTCTGGCGACGCTCCCGGTGCGCTGGCTGGCGCCGGAGGGGCTGCACGTTACACTCGCCTTCCTCGGAGAGGTGCCCCGCCGATCACTCGCAGCTTCGTGGCCGGCGTTGGCCGCGGAGGCCGACCATCATCGCAGCGCCACACTTCGCCTCGCCGAACCAGAGCCGTTTCCCGACGCCCAGCGTCCCCGCCTCGTCGTCGCGCCGCTGCGTGGGGACATGGCAACCTTAGAGCAGTTACACGCCGGATTGACCGACGTGCTTGGCGCATCGGGCTTTGCCGTGGATGAGCGACCGTTCCGGGCGCACGTCAGTCTCGGACGGCTGCGCGGCCCTCTCCTACGCGGCCAGGCCGCCGAGCTCAGCGCGGCCCTTCGCAGCCAATCGTGGGATCTTGGAGGGCCCTTTGTCGCCCGCCAGGTCGTGCTCATGCGCAGTGACCTATTCCCTGACGGCGCTCGCTACACGGTGCTGGCCGAGGCCGCGATGGCGGAGAAGCGGTAGCGAACATGCTTCGCCCCACCTACCGACACGTATTCGCGGTTCTGGCGGCCGTGGTGTCGATCTACTTCGGACTCCGCACCTCGCGGGCCGTGGTCGACAATCGCGCGCTGGCCGATCAAGTGCAGCACAATCGCGCGTTGACGACCACGCTTGCAGTGCAAAACAGTGCGCTGCAAGCGGAGATTGCTTACGAGAAGACACCTGCCTACGTCCAGTTGGCCGCGCGAGAGCAGCTCGGGCTGATGAAGCCGGGTGACCATGTTGTCCAATTGAAAATGGCGGCGGCTTCCGCGCAGGCGGCCCCCGCGCCAACGCCCGCCGCTTCTCTGAAGGCAGCGCCCGCGGCTCAGCCGGCCTCGACGCCCAACTGGCGACGCTGGCTGGATCTGCTGGCGCATCCTCAGCCCGAGCCGTCCCTGGCGCCGTAACGCTGACTGGCCGCTACCCCTGTCGGCCGGGCTCCGGCGAGCCCCTTGGCGACCGCGCAGGGCCCGACCGCGCCAAGAATCTAGGCCATTGCCGATCTCGAAATAGGTTGATCAGGGGAGTAACTCGCGCTTGCCATGGTAGACTTCGGTTTGACATAGGGTGGTGGCGAACGGTCGGTGAGTGTGGCCCGGATCTCCTCTCGTGGAGGCCGTACGCCCTAGCGGAAGAGGAATACAGTCGGATGATCACCATAACTCAGGAGGCGGCGGAGAAGGTCAAGGAGTTGACCGCACGGGATGAGCGCGCAGACCTCGCGCTGCGACTGTTTGTCACCAGCGGCGGGTGCTCGGGCTTCAGCTACGGCATGACCCTCGACGACGAAATCAATGGGGACGACGACGTAAGCGAGGCCGAAGGCGTGAAGATTCTGGTCGACAGCGACAGCTTTCCGTACGTCAACGGCGCCGAGGTCCATTATGTCGACAGCATGATGGGCGCCGGCTTCGTGGTGAACAATCCCAACGCGACGGGATCATGCGGCTGTGGCCAGTCGTTCCGCACGGACGGGGCGAGCGGCCAGGCGCGGAGCTGCGCGCACTAGCTCGACAGCAACGGCCGAACGAGGGGGCGCCGATGGGGGCCCCCTTTTTGCTTAATCGGCCGGGGTGCATGCGGGGAGCGCGGGCGTCCCGCCCGACTACGGCATCGTCCGGCGACCATTCACTAACCAGGAGAACGACCTGAAGTCGCGCGGCTCCGGGGCGGGCGGGACGCCCGCGCTCCCCGCATACGCCCGCGCCGGGTGAAATACTGCAGCCCGATTGAGTGGTCCCTCAGGCGTCGTCCCCCCGGAACGGCCAGAGGTTCATCTCCTGAGTCCAGGCATGGGGACTCTGCCGCAGCAGCGACAGGACGGCCGCGGCCACATCGGCAGGAAACAGGTACTTGCCGCTGCGCGGGCGGCGCTCGCCGGTTGAGATGCTGAGATCGGTGGCGATGCTGCCCGGGTTGATCACCGCGACCTTGATCCCGGCATCGCCGACTTCCAGCGCCAACGATTGGGAGAAGCCGATCAAAGCAAACTTGGAGGCGCAGTAGGCGGGCATGCCGGCATAGCCTTGCTTTCCGGCCCCGGAGCCGATGCTGATGATGTTCCCGCCGCCCCGTCGGCGCATGATGGGGACGCTGTACTTAGAGAATAGGAACGGACCTCGAACGTTGGTCGCCATCACGAGGTCCCAACGGGCCGGGTCGCACTCCTCGGTGGTCCCGCCCCCGCCCGCCGCCGCATTGTTGACCAGCAGGTCCAAGCCGCCGAACGCCCGCTCCGTCTCTGCCACGATGCGCTGCACATCGGCTTCCTCACCGACATCGCCGGCCAGCGCCAGGAGCTGTCCTCCCGTGGACAGCAGGTCTCGGGCCGCCTCCTCCAACCGTTCGGCGTGCCGAGCGCAAATGGTGACTCTTACGCCCTCGGCCAGCAGGGTACGGGCAATTTCCCTCCCCGTGGCCCGGCTCCCGCCGGTGACGATGGCGACCTTGCCTTCTAATGCGTTCATACTATCTGGCCTCCTCTCGGCCGATCGAGGCGGGACATGCGCTTCGACTGCGGAATGAGCCTACCGCATGGCCAGGCGTGATGCGCGACACTCAGGTTTGACGCTGCTGGCGGATGCGGCGAGGGGCCGGGGGTGAGGGCCCCGTCGCCGCATCCGCCAGCAGCGTCACGTTTGTGCCTCCCAGCCGAACCTCAGGAAAGTGTCCCTCCGGGTGGCATTGCCGCTTGCAGCGTTTCGACCGCTGCTCGCCGCGGCAGCGACGGCCGGGCGCCCAGTATCGTGCAGGCCAAGCTACCGGCGGCCACCGCGAAGCGCAGTGCCGACTCTTGGTCGGCCCCTTCAGCCAATGCCACGGCTAGCGCTCCGGCAAAGGCGTCACCAGCGGCCGTAGGGTCAACGACGTGGACGACGGGAGCCGGCTGGTGCAGGGCGCCGCCCGCTCCTAGCAGCACAGCCCCCGCACCGCCCAACGTCACGACGACATTGCCGACGCCGATTTCCCGCAGGCGCTCGCCGGCGCGCGCGGCGGTGGCGACGTCGGAAACGGCCAGTCCCGACAGAGATTGGGCTTCGGTCTCGTTCACGACGAGCCAGTCCACGTGGGGGAGCAACTCGCGCGAGGCGTCGTAGGCAGGCGCGGCGTTGAGCAGCCGGATCGCGCCGGGTTCGGCGGATTCAAGCAGGGCCTTCACCGCCGGCAATGGCCATTCGAGCTGCCCGACCACCACGCGAGCCCCCACAAAGGCGTCCGCGGCGGCGCGAACCGTGTCCGAGTCGGCAGCGGCATTGGCGCCCGGCGCGACGATGATGCTGTTGGCGCCGTCGTCGGCCACGGCGATCAGCGCCACGCCGGATGGCCCCGGCTGGATGCCAACCCAAAGAGCCGAAATGCCATCGTCGGCTAGGGAGTCGAGGAGGCGCCGGCCATACTCGTCGTCGCCGACCAGGGCGATGAGGCGCGCCTCGCCACCGAGACGCGCCACCGCTGCCGCTTGGTTAGCGCCCTTCCCGCCCGGCGCCTGAGTAAGATCGCGCCCGTGGATCGTTTCCCCCGGCCGCGGCAGCCGCGCCGTGCGGACGATCAGATCAAGGTTGATGCCGCCGGCGACGACGATGGCCGGGGGGAACATCACGCGCCGAACTTGTCGTATTTCAGCGCGTGCGCCATCGCCAGGTCGAGCACGTCGTGGTGGTGGAGATGGCCGAGGCCGCCGTGGGCGGCGGCGCGCTCGGAGAATTCGGCCCGCCCTTCCGGAATGACGTGAGCGGAGTGCAGCAGCAATGGTAAGGGGTGCCAACTGTGGCTGCGCAGCGTGCTCGGCGTGGCGTGATCGCCGGTGATCACGAGGACATCCGGTTGCAGCGCCAGCACGTCGGGAAGTACGGCGTCGAACTCCTCGATGACGCCGGCCTTGCGAGCCGCGTCGCCGTCCTCGCCGGCGCTGTCCGTCGGCTTGACGTGCAGATAGAAGAAGTCGTAGCGCCCCCAGTGTTCGCGCAAGAGCGCCGCCTCCTCGGCCACGCTGTGGGGGGAGCCCAGCACCTCCATGCCGACCAACCTGGCGAGACCCTTGTACATAGGGTAGACGGCGATGGCGGCCGGCGACAGCTTGAACAGATCGGGCAGCGTGGCCATGGAAGGATGGCGGGCGAAGCCGCGCATCAGGACCATGTTGGCCGGATGCTCATCCGACAGGATACGGCGGGCCTCTTCAGCAAAACGGTTGGCCAGCGCCGCGCTTGCGGCGGCCTCGGGAGACAGCGCCTCCACGGGCAACGGCGGCCCGCCGGTGTGCTGAGGATCCGAGTCAGTCAGCCGGTCATCAAGGCCCGGGCCGCGGAAGATGACTACGGCCCGATATTGCTCCTCCGTGAGCAGGTGCAGCTCGTAGCCGGGCAGGCGCAGCGCAGCGCGCAGTTTCGCGCAGAGGCGCTCGTTGACCTCCGTTGGGATGCGACCGGCGCGGCGATCGGTGACCCGGCCTGCAGCGTCGACGGTGCAGAAGTTGAGGCGGGCGGCGAGGTCGTCCTGGCCCAGCTCGAAGCCGACGCCCAGGGCGGACAGCGCGCCGCGGCCGATGTTGTGTTCTAGGGCGTCGTAGCCGAACAGGGCAAGGTGGGCCGGGCCGCTGCCGGGCGTGAGGCCGGCGACTAACGGTGTGCTCAAGCCGATCGTCGAACGGGCGGCCAGCGCGTCCAGATTGGGTGTCCGCGCCTGCTCCAGCTCCGTCCTGCCGCTATCGCCAACGGGCAAACCGCCCAGCCCGTCCAGCACCAGCAAGACGATTTTGGACGGCGTCTTGACCGCCAGCTCGCGACGGATGTGGTCCGGGATCATCGTTGCAGCGCCGTTTTCTCCTTCGCCAGCGCCGCCAGCTCGGCCATGACGGCGGGGCGCTCCTCAACGGCAATCGAGCGCAGCCTGGCCTGACCGCGGGCGATCTTCGCTCGCAATTGCTCCGCTCGCAGCAGCGCGATGGCGTCGTCCAGCGCCAGGCGAAGTCGCGGCTCGTCCAGTGGCGGATACAAGGCCGTGTCCCGCAACACCGCGTCCAGGAAGCCGCGGGTCACCGGGCCATCCTCGGGGAGCGCCGCCGCGACATCGTCGATGGTCTGCGCCGATCGCTGGGTCAGCACCCTATCCCAGGCCGCCGCCAACCGGTCGTCCTCCGGCCGCAAGGTCGCCAGCGCGTCCGCGTACCCTGCGATGATCCTAGGATAGCGCAGGAGCATAGACAGCACGTAGCGCTGGCGACCGCGCTCGGCGGTGAACACCAGCGCCGGCGCGGCCGCGCGGCCGGAGACGGGCGTCTCGACCGCCTCCGGCGTCGCGTCTTCGGTGCTCACGGGGCGTCGCTCCGGTGGCCGGCGGCGCTGTTGCTCGATCGCGGACACGATGACCGACTCCGGAATGTCGAGGAGGCTGGCGAGGCGATCGACGTAGTGGCCTCGCTCCAGCGGATCGGCGATGTCGGCTATGACCGGCAAGAGCTGCTCGCTCACGCGTTGGCGTCGCTCCGCGCTGTCGCCTGAATCCGCGGCCACCAGCTCGAAGAAGAACTCCACGATCGGCTTGGCGCTATCGATCAGCGCTCGCCAGCGCTCGGGATCGGCCGCGATAACCTCGTCGGGATCCTGACCCGCCGGTAGCGCCGCCACGTGCAGCGTCATGTCCACCTGGGCCGTGTAGCGGCCGGGCGCGCGCTCGGAGGTCAGCCGCCCGGACAGTTGCGGGATGCGTCGGCGGTCGAATACCTGCTGGGCGAGCTGAATGGTGTGCTCGACGGCGCGCCGACCAGCGGCATCGGCATCCAGCGCGACCACGACCTTGCGCGCCGCCTTGTAGAGCAGGCGGAGCTGGCGGTCGGTAAGGGCCGTGCCCAGGCTCGCCACGACATCGCCGAAGCCGGCCTGGTGCGCGGCGAGGGCGTCCATGTATCCCTCGACCACCACGATTCGGCCCCCCTTGCGCGCCGCCTCCTGGGCAGCGGGCAGCAGATAGAGCACGCTGCCCTTGTCGAACAGCTTGGTCTGCGGCGAGTTCAGGTACTTGGGCTGGGAGCCGTCCAGCTCGCGGCCGCCGAACCCGGTCAAGCGTCCCTTCGCGTCGCGGATCGGGAAGATCAGGCGGTCGCGGAACTTGTCGTAGACGCTGCCCGACTCGGCATTGCGAGTCACCAGGCCGGCACGCTCCAACGCCTCGACGCTGTGGCCGCGGGACTGGAGATGGCGCAGGAGCTTGTCCCAGCCGGCAGGCGCCCACCCCAGCCCGAAGCGCTCGACCGTCGGCTGCGTGAGACCGCGCCGCTGCACGTAGGCGCGGGCCGCGGCGCCGGGGCCAGCCAGCAGCGCGCTCTGGAAGAACAGACCGGCAGCCTCGTTGAGCGTCGCGATCTCCTCGAGATCGGGGTCGACCGGCTCGCGGCGCTCGACGTCCACCTCGATGCCGGCTTTGCGGGCCAGGCGGCTCACCGCCTCGCGAAAGTCGACCTTCTCAATCTCCATGTAGAAGTTGACGACGTCGCCACCCTTGCCGCAGCCGAAGCAGCGGAAGCTGCCTCGCTCCGGGCTCACCGTGAAGGAGGGAGTCTTTTCCAGGTGAAACGGGCAGAGACCCTTGAGCGACGCCCCCGCCTTGCGCAGTGGGACGTACTCACCGATAAGCGCTTCGATGGGAAGCGCCTGTTTGAGCGCCTCAATGTCGGCCATGTGACCTCCGCCGCCTACCTGAGCTAACAGTGTACGGGACACCGTCACCGCCCGCCGGATTCGGTACCATCGTCTTGCACGAGAGACACAGGGCAGTCGTGGCATCATTCCTGCTACGAGGGGAGCACGTATGCAACGCCCAAACCGCGCTCGTCCGCTCTGGCGGGGATTGGGCGCCGGTCGGTGGCGACCGGCGGCATACGTGGCAATTGCGCTCGTCTTTTATGGGGCCGGCGCCGGGACCGGCTGGCTGATCGCCACCACCAGCGGACGGACGGAGCCGGCCCCGGCGCGCGCGGTGGCGCCGCTACTCTGGCAAGTGTGGAATCTTGCCGACGCGCACTACGTGGACCCATCGGCCTTGAACCCACAGAAGCTGATCTATGGGGCCATCCAAGGCATGCTTAGCTCGCTGGGCGACACCGACCACACCCGTTTTCTGACCCCCGCCGACGTGCAGCAGGAAAACTCCCAGCTCGCCGGACACTTCGTGGGCATCGGCATCCAGGTCAACCTGAAAGACGGCCGGCCGGTTGTCGTCGCTCCGCTGCCCAACTCGCCGGCGCAGAAGGCCGGTGTTGAGGCCGGGGACGTGATCCTGGACGTGAACGGGCACGACACGGCGCAACTCACGCTTACCCAGTTGAGCGCGGACATCCGCGGGCCAGCCGGCAGCGCGGTAAGCTTGATGATCCTTCGCCCGAAGGAGCAACACACCTTCACCGTGATGATCGCGCGCGCCGCCATCACCGTTCCGGCCGTCGACGCGCACGAGTTCGAGGTCAACGGCAAGTCGCTCATCCACATCCATGTCGTCCAATTCAGCCAGCAGGCGGACGCGCAGTTGCGAGCGGCGCTGCAGACCGCCAATGGCGACCACGTTTCCGGCATCATCCTCGACCTGCGCGACAACCCGGGCGGCTTGCTCGACCAGACCATCGCCGTGACGAGCGAGTTCCTGACCACGGGCAACGTGCTGCTCGAGCAGAACCGCGACGGCACGAAACACCCCGACCCGGTGAAGCCTGGCGGCCTCGCGCCGACCACACCGCTGGTGGTGCTGCTCAACCAGGGGACCGCCAGCGCGGCGGAGATCACCGCGGGGGCCTTACAGGACCAGAAACGGGGGACGCTGGTCGGCGCGACGACGTTCGGCACGGGCACGGTCCTCGGGACCTACACACTCAGCGACGGCTCCGAGGTGCTGCTCGGCACGCAGGAATGGCTGACGCCGGACGGCCACCTGATCTGGCACCATGGCATCACGCCGGACCAGGTCGTGACCCTGCCCGACAACGTCAGCCCGACCTATCCCGACAGCGAAAGCGGCCTGACCGGCGCCCAGATCGCCAGCGGCGCCGACACGCAGCTTGCCCGCGCGGTCACGGATTTAGGCGGATAGAGAGCCTCACCCCCTGGCCCCTCCCCGCGCCGGGGCATAGCTGGGCAGGCATCTGGCAGATGCGGGGCATGTGTGTAGGGGCTGGCCTTGTGCCGGCCGCGTTAATCGTGGCGCGCAGCGCCCTGGCGGCCGGCCCCGGTGGCAGATCCGGCTGGTGCAGCGGGAAGGGCAGGCACAAGGCCAGCCCCTACAGCGATCCCTCCGGTCAAGACGTCTGCCTGTCCTTGAGAGGACGCGGGGAGGGGGAACACCTCCGATGTAACTGGCGCGAGATTGGCAACGGGTGGGTTGACGCCTCGCTACCGAACTCCGTGAAAGGCGCCAGTCGTCAACCGTATGCGGCGGGCCAGCCGACGACCGGGATCGGTCCGGGGTCCGGTGCGCCGATGGCGATCTCATAGTGTTCGAACGCCGCCCAATCGTCGGGATCCTGCCCGTTGTTCCGGCGTACCTGGCGCCAGAGGCGGGCCTGCGCCGACAGATTGGGGTTATTGGCGTTGGGGGCGGGACCGCCGAAGCCGGCAGGCCAGCCCGGCACGGGGACCGCGCCGGGATCGGGGGCGCCGATCGCTGCCTCGTGCGCGCGGAAGGCTCCCCAGTCGTCCGGGTCCTGCCCGTTCTCGACGCGCAGGACTCGCCAGTCCCTGGCATGCTGGGCAAGCAGGGGATCGACCACGCCGCCCTTGCCATAGCGCAGCAGTTGCGGCAGGTCGCCGTTGAAGAAGTCCTCGTCGCACGGTCCGGCGACGCCCGGTACCTGGGCCTGGTTGGTGTGCTGCCAGATCGCCAAGAAGGACCAGCCGGGGGGCGGGCTCGGCGGCAGCGGGGTCCAGTCCGCCAGCCACAGCCCGTAGGCCCCCAGCAGCGGGTTATTGGTGCAGCCGGTCGCTTGGAGGAAGGCCGGCGCGGCGTAGAGCATGGGGCGAAACCCGGCGCCCGCGGTCACGCGGTCCAGGAAGGTGATGGCCCAGTTCGCCAGTGGTCCGCTGCCGATCTCGAGGTCGAGTGCCAGCAGGTCCCCCGACTCGAGATCCCCGACTTTCAGGAGGAAGTAGTCCGCCTCCGCCGCCGATCCGTTGGCCAGATCGGGTCGCGCGAAGTGGTAGGCCCCGCGTGCCAGCCCCGCCGCCTTGATGCCCGCCCATTGCTTGGCGAACTCGGGACTGGTGTAGCCCGTCCCCTCGGTCGCCTTGGTCCAGGCAAACTGGCGCCCACTGGCGGCAACCGCCGCCCAGTCCACGCCCGGTTGCGCACTGCTCACGTCGATGCCGATCAGCATGGTTTCCTCCTCATCTCCGACCTCGGGCCAACGACGCTCGAGGATCGCCGGCGCTTGATCAGTGGTCTGACCGTTCTCCCGGTCGGCGCCAGCCCCGCCGCGCGAGCTCCTGGTCTCGTTGGCCGTCCACCACCACGCTATTGTGCGGTGGCCCGGGCCTCGCGTCCATAGGAGCAGCGCCAAGAACGTGCCGGAAGAGTGCCAAGCTCAAGAAAGCAAACATGGATGGACTCGGCAGCGGGACATCCGGCGGGTTGTTAAGCCCGTAGACCCAGCTGTTGAGCGACCGGGGTTCGGTGGGTCCCTTGCTGAGGTTGGGCTGTGCCCTGTCCGGCGACTGGAACTGGCCGATCGTGGCATCAAGGTACCGCCTCTTGAACCAGTAGAGCTGGTCGTCGCCCATGTCCCGCGTCTGCCCGGTGAACAGCCGGTGGCTCGGGTGTTCCCCCCGCTCAGCCGCGTCGCGCCGAAAGGGAAGTACCGCGTGGATCCAATTCCGCCGCCGCCTCGACAAGTTGGAACTGTTCTGTCGCATTGCAGGGCATACCAGCGAAGAAGTGCGAGAGATGCTGGCAGCCCTGAAAACGGCGTACCGTGAACCCTTTCCGCATCTCAACTTACGCCAGTGGTCAGTAGCCATCTACACCTGGCTCACCCAGCCGGTCCTTGATCCAACCAACAGTGGCCGGGTGAAGATGGATTATCTGATGAAGCTCGTCACCACCGCCCTGGAATGGAGCCACGCGGCAGGAGAAACAGATGTGAGGGCAGAGACGCTTCAGGCAGAAGCCGAACTGCTCACCTTACGCCTTGATGCGATTCGGGTGATCGATGGAGCAGGGCCAAGCGTCGAGTCCATCAATTGCTTCAGCAAAAGCGTGTGATCAAGCTGCTGCTGCTGGAGCGCCACTTCCACGACCCTAACCAACACGAGGGCTTTCTGCGTGAGGCGCGTACCCTGGTAACACTTGAGCATCTCATTGTTCTGCCAGCACCAATCACCCCTGAGCGAGACGCATGATGGCACAATGCGCCCACGCTAGACCCAGGCAAAAAGCGCAAGATGGGAGAAGTTTTGCCCCTCCTTCTGTACTACCCTGTTGCTTGTCGAGCACTGACGCGCTTCGGCATGAACGAATGGAGAGCTGCATGGCTCACGCGCGCGCATGGACTCCGTGATGACTCGACAAAGAAAGAGAGGCGTAAACCATGTTTCACAGTGTCGCCGCGGCGGTGTTGCTCGTACGAGACTTGGCCAGATGTCTGACGTTTTATCGGGACACGCTCGGGCTTCAGGTGACAGAGAGCACTCCCGAGCGTGCCTCTTTCCAGATGGAAAACGTGTACTTTCTCCTGCTGGAGGTCTCAGCCGCCGCCCACATGATCAGCGAGGAGGCCAATGTGCTGAAGATCGAGGGAGGTCCTCGGGTGCTTTTGGCCGCTGGTGTTGAGGATGTGGACGCCGCATACGAGGAGCTCAAGGCCAAGGGAGTCACGTTGCTCAGATCTCCAACCAACCAGCCCTGGGGGTTGCGCACGGCGTACTTTGCCGATCCAGAAGGCAACCTCTGGGAGATCAACCAGCC
>CALBSQ010000373.1 GCA_937967325.1 uncultured Chloroflexota bacterium | reverse complement strand
GTGCAGATGCTGCCGAACCCGGCCGGACCGATCGATCGGCGAGTTCGGGTGCTGCGTCTGGACGCCGCCGATCACGACGCGGACCTGCCGCTCGGCGTCATGTTCTTGGTGTGTTGCCACCCCACCTCATTTCCCACGAACTCGGCCACGGGCGCCGACTATCCCGGCGCGACGCGGCGGGTGATCGAGCACGCCTACGACGGCCAGGCCAAAGCGCTGTTCCTGCCGGGGGCCTTTGGCAACGTGCGCCCGTCGCCCCTGGACGGGCAGGGCCGCTTTCGCAGCGTCACCGGCGTCGAGCTGGACCGCATGGGCCGAGCGCTCGGCGCGGAGGTCGTTCGTGCCGCCGAGGAGTGCAGCGGCATTCCCCGAGAGCCGGGCGTCGAGACGCCAACCTGGGAGGGTGATGGTGGCCTGGCCGGCGCCCGCTGGGACGTACCGCTGCTCTACGGGACGTTGCCGACGTGGGAATCCCTGCTGGCGTCCACCTCGCGCTACGAGCAGGTCTGGAAGCAACAGATGCTGGCGCGGTTGGAGCGCGACGGCCGCTTCCCCGAAGGTGAGCCCTGCGAGGTGCAGGCGCTCCGGCTGGGACCATTCCTCATCGTCGCCATCGGTGGGGAGCCCTTTGTCGAGCTCGGGCAGGCTATCGAAGCCCAACTGGCCGGTGCGCCCGGCATAGCCGAGGTGCTGGTTCTAGGCTATGCCAATGGTTGCGTCGGGTACCTCTGCACAGCAGAAGCCTACGCCGAAGGCGGCTACGAGTCCGCCAGCGCCCACGTCAACTACCACCGACCCGCCCCATTTGCCGCCGACACCGAGACCCGGATTGTCAGCGGGGCTGTGGCGTTGGCGCGGCAACTAATTTGAGAGGCCATCCGTCCCGGCGCTTTATTGCCCGCCGGCAAGCCCACCGGACGCTAAAGCGTCCGGCTCACCGGACAAAGCCTCTTCGAGGCTCCTCGGACCGCGCGCTCGTCCCCTATCATGGAGGGGCCTTGCCGCCGGGCAGCCCCGTAGGGGCTTCGTCATGTGAGCCGGACGCTTTAGCGTCCGGTCAGCCGGTCGGCGCTTCCGGGCGTTACACATGGTGTCTCGCTGCCCCCTTGACCGCATACCGTGTACCTTATACCATTGTCGGGTTGGTCTCGCCGGTTGTACCGGTCAGACGTGGCATGGGTGATAGGAAGGAGCCGCATCGATGGATCAAGTGCTGACTCGACGTGGGATCTTGCGGGCGGCTGCCGGGACAGTCGCCGGGCTGGCCGGCGCGACGCTGCTCGCCGCCTGTGGTGGGACGGCCGCGACAACGGCAGCGTCGTCCGCGTCCGCGCCGGCCACGAGCGCGGCCCCGACGAGCGCCGCCGCCACGAGTGCGGCCGTCACGAGCGCCTCGGCCACCAGCCCGGCGTCTACGAGCGCGGCGGTATCAAGCAGCGCGCCGTCGAGTTCCGCGGCTTCCAGTATTGCCACGACCAGCGCGTCTTCTTCCCAGGCGGCATCGACCAGTGTCGCGGCCAGCACGCAGGTGTCCTCAGCCGCGAGCAGTAGTGCTCCGGTCTCATCGGCCAGTCGTGCCGCGGCGGCTCCCGGTCAGTTGCGCTATACCACCCAGAACACCAGCAAGCCTTTTTCCGATGAGGAGGGGAAGGTCGTGCAGCAGTTCCAACAGCAGAACCCCAGCGTCAAAGTCAGCTACGAGCTGTTCCCGAGTGAAGATCTCCAGCAGAAGCTGGTGGTCCTGGCAGCCGCCGGCACCTCGTCCGACTGCGCGGACATCGAGACCAAGTGGATGCCTGGCTTCTACGCCAACGGAATGCTGCTCGACCTGACCTCATTCGCTGACCGTGCCAAGATCACCGCCGACACCTACTTTCCGCAGGAGTGGAACAAGGCGCACATTGGCGGCAAGCTGCTGATCATGCCGCTCGATCTGCAGCCGATCGTCATCTTCTACAACAAAGACGTCTTCAATGCTCACGGCGTGCCACTGCCGCCGGCCAAATGGGACGACCCCTCCTGGACCTGGGATGAGCTGGTCGCCCGGGCACAGAAGCTCACCACCAGCAACGGCGCCGACAAGACCTTTGGCGTGGTCTGGCCGAACGACTGGCGCGACAGCCTCGAAACCATCTGGGGGAACGGCGGCGACATCCTCAGCGCTGATCACACCAAGTCCACGATCACCTTGTCGGAGACGACCGATGGTCTGCAGTACCACGCTGATCTCATCAATAAGTACCACGTCCACCCCAACGCCGACGAAGCCAAGGCGCTCGGCGATTCGTTGGTGGCCTTTATCAATGGCAAGATCGGCATGTGGGCGAACAACGTCACCGACGCCTTCTACATCGCCGCCAAGAAGCAGAACGTCAACTACGACATGGCGCCAATGCCGAGTGGCAAAGCGGGAGCATTCACGCGCAACCCGGCCGACTCGGTGATGGTGGCGGCCGGCAGCAAGTCGCCTGACCAGGCCTTTGCCCTGGCGGCCTTTGTCACCGGACAAGTCGGCCAGAGTCAGCTTGTCGCCAAGGCCGGGCTCGGCGTGCCTCCGTACCGCAAGGTCGCGGAGTCGGACGATTTCCTCAAGCCGCAAGTGCCTGGCACGGAGGGGCGCAATTTCGCGATGGTGCTGGACATGCTCGAGAACAACCACTACAAGTACACCCCGGTCACCACCATCTATCCCCAAATGGTCAAGCTGTTCACACCGGCATACACGCAGGTGCTGCAAGGCAAGATGAGCGCCGTCCAGATGGCGCAGCAGGTCGACGGTCCGCTCAATGATCTGCTCAAGCAGGTGCCGGAGATAGCCCGCGGCTTCCTCGGCGACTAGGGCCGGTTAGGCGCGGTGAGGTCTGGAAGATCGTTCCTCCGTAGCAAAGGGGACGCGCCGCGGTTGGAAGTCCGTTGCGAAGGCACCAGGATCACCGTGCCAAGCGCGGCAAAACGGGAGTTGTGTTTCATGGGATATTTGCTGACTCGGAGAAAGGCCTTGCGGCAAAGTGTCGCGTCGCTGGCGGGTATCGCCGGCGCAGCCCTGCTCACTGCTTGCGGGGGGACATCCACAGGAGTGACGGCGTCGTCTGCTACGTCCGCGCCGGTGACCAGTGGCGCGGCGAACGCGTCCGCTACGGTCTCGACAGGCTCGGCATCCTCAGCGGCCGCCACCGTGACAGCCTCCACCGGCGCCGCCTCCCTTTCGGCCACGACGTCTGTCGCTTCGTCCACCTCGGCCTTGGTGTCGCCCTCTTCCAGCGCCGCCGGTGGCGCTATCGCCAAGGGGGTGACGCTCACCTACATTTCTCCGGACTCGCCCGGACGGTTCGACGTCGAGCGTGCGATCTTTGCCGACTTCGCCACGGATAACCCGGGCATCTCCGTCGAGAACGTCTCAGGCAGCGCCTCCTGGACGAACGTGCAAGAGAAGTTCAAGGCGAGCATAGCCGGTGGGCAGCCGATCAATCTCACACAAAACGGCTGGGGCTACTGGTTTGACGTGCAGTCTGCGCTCATGGAGTTTTCGACCTATATGGCGCGAGACAAGATGGATCCTCAGAAGGTCTTTGTGCCACTCGCGGTGGATTATTTCACGCAGGACGGCAAGCTGTGGGCCATGCCCGTGGTTGGGATCTCGGTCGATGCGCTGGCCTACAATCAGGACCTGCTCGACGCTGCCGGCCTTTCCTATCCGCCGGCGGATCCCGAGGATGCAAGCTGGACCATGGACCGTTTCCTGGAGTACGCGCAAAAACTGACCAAGCCGGATCAATTGCAATTTGGCTTTGGCGGCGGCCTTGGTGGCGACGATACCGGCGGCATGGAGCGCCCTACCTACTTCGGGCAGTGGCCCTGGGATGATAAGTCCCATCGGCTGCAAATGGACCAGCCGAAGGCCGTGCAAGGGCTGCAGTTCTTCAAGGATCTGCGTGATCGGTACAAAGTACAGCCTGACGCCAATCAGAAGAAGTCCATCGGGGCCAAGGGAGACATCTTCATTAGCGGCAAGATCGGTATGCAGGTGATCTATGGCTACATTCCCAAACTGACGTTCCGCTGGGCCATTGTCCCGCTGCCCCATGCAAGTGGCAAGAACATTTCAGGGAGACAGTACGCGCAGGCGCTGCAGGCGACGAAGACCCCACTGTCGGAGCAGACCTGGACCTTGCTGAAGTGGCTCAGTGTGCCTGCCCACGCGGCGCGCTTTCCGCTCACCGCGCACTATGCCGTTTCACCCGTTATTGGCGCATCCGATCTGGCGATCTCGACCTACAAGGAGCAGATTGGCGTCGACCCGACTGCATTCGCCCAGATGACGGAGCGCTCCGACCCGCAGGTGCAGGAGCGCTATCCGGGCTGGAACAAGGTCCAGGATTGGCTCGGCAAGAATTTCCCGCTGTTCGATCAAGGCAAGCTGACCGCGGCGGATTACGGCAAAGCGGTGACCGACTACATCGACGCCAACCTGCTTCAGCCGTCGTGACGGACCGATCGGAGACGTCGACCGTGGACCGCATCGTTGAGTCGTCACGCGGCTCTGCTGCTGGGCCTTCGCTTCGAGCAGGCGCTGCGAAGGTGTGCATCACCCCGCCCATCGGGACATGGCAGGGCGGCTTTGGCGCGCGGAACCGACCGTGCGAAGGTATCCACGATGATCTGTATGCGCGAGCCGTCGTCTTCGAGACCAGCCCTGGCGGCGCCCCGATTGCCATGGTCGCTGCCGATTTGATCGGACTGGAGCCCCGCTCGGTGCAACACATCCGCTCGCGGGCTGCAGCGCTGACCGGCATCCCCGCCGAGCGGATGCTGATCTCCTGTACGCACACGCATGGGGGGCCCAGCACACTTGACTTGTTTGGATTAGGCGACGGCGCGACCGCCGACCAGCCGGCCGACCCGGAGTACGTCGCCATTGTCGAGAAGCTGATCGCGGGCGCCGTTGCCGCCGCCGCTCGCACGCCGCGGCCGGCGACGTTATCGCTGGGCGAAGGGGCTGCGTCCTTTCATGTCAATCGCCGTTTCCCCTTGCCCGACGGCGGCGTGACGTCGATGCCCAATCCCGCCGGCGTATTGGATCGCCGAATCGGCGTACTGCGAGTGGACGTTGACGACGCTCCAGACGGATCGCCGCTGGCGGTGCTCTATCATCTGGCCTGCCATCCCACGGCGATGGGCGGCGACAACTACCTTCTGACCGCGGATTGGCCAGGCCAGGCCAGCGCCTTCATCGAGGGCGCCTATGGCGCCACCGCTGGGACCGTTGCCATGTTCCTGCAGGGCTGCGCGGGCAACATCCGGCCCAATTTCACTTCCCTGGCAGGCCGATTCCGCTCCGCGACCTGGTCCGAGTTAGCCGGCGTTGGCCGCGCGGTAGGGGGAGAGGTCGTTCGCGCCGCGGAGCAGTCCCGCGCGCTGGCACCGCGCGGGAGTGGACTGTCAATGGCCGCGGCCAGCACGAGCGTCACTGTTCCTTTCGGCCCGCTTCCGGATCGGGAGATGCTGGAGTCCGAGCTAAGCGGGTCGCGTTGGAATCAGGGCTGGGCTCGCTCCATGCTCTCGCGGCTGGACCAGGGTAGCCTGGCCCGTGGCATTGAAGCCGAGGTACAGGTTTTGCACCTCGGGCCCCTCCGTCTGGTAGCGATGCCTGGTGAGATCTTCCTTGAGATCGGTCTGCGCGTACGTGCGGCGCTGGGGGAGCCGGCCTGGGTGTTAGGCTATGCGAACGGTCTCCAGCTTGGCTATGTGCCGACCGCCGCCGCGCTGGCCGAGGGCGGCTACGAGACGGTGGCCTACCGTTTCTGGCTCCATCCGGCGCCGCCGGCTACACAGGCGGAGGATATCCTCGTTGCGACGGCGCGGCGCGTTGCCATGGCGGCGGACGCCGATGCCGTTCGGTGGCCCCTACAGCCGAACACGGAGGTGTAGCGATGGTACCGTCCTTGCAGGCCGGCATCGCCCGCACGGTCATCACGCCGCCAGTCCAGAGCACCTGGCAAGGCGGTTTCGGCGCCAGGACGCGTCCGGCGGAAGGTATCCACGACGATCTGGTGGCCACAGCCCTCTTGCTGGACGACGGCTCCGGCGATCCGGCCCGTCGAGTCGCCATTGTTGCCGCGGACCTGATCTCCTACCGCGACGAGCAGGTGCAACGCATCCGCGCGCTCATCGACCAGCAGGGCATGGCACTTGGCAAGCGAGTGCTGCTCTGCTGCTCGCACACGCACGGCGGCCCAGCCTTGTATCCACGATCCGCCTTGCCCGCCAACGACGCCTACATCGCCGCGCTGGAACAGCAGATCGCCGGCGTGGTTTACTCCGCCAGCCTGCACTTGCAGCCGGTTGCGCTCGGCCTTGGCCAAGGGGAGGCGCAATTCAACGTCAATCGCCGCCTGCGCCAACCTGACGGCCAGATGGTCATGCGCCCCAACCTGGAAGGCGTGGTGGATCGGACCGTTTCCGTGTTGCGCATCGATCCTAAGCTCGACGGGCAACTCGCCGCCGGCAGTACCCCGTTGGCGCTGCTGTTCCGCTATACCTGCCACCCCACGTCCATGGGAGCGCAGAACTACCGGTTCACCGCGGACTACCCGGGCGCGGCCCGCCGCTTCGTCGAGCGCGCCTATGCCGGTGCAACCGACGATCGGGGAACGCTGGTCCTGTATCTGCCCGGCTGCTTCGCCAACATTCGCCCTAACCTGACGACGCCGCAAGGCGGCTTTCGCAGCGCCACATGGTCGGAGCTGGAGGCGTTGGGCCGCCAGTTGGGCAGCACGGTCATCCAGGCCAGCGAACGGGTGCGAGATCCGACATCGTCGGACAACATGGACGACCTGGCCGGTCCGCTCGGCGCCGCCCTCGAGCGCGTCGAGCTGCCGCTGGAGCAAAACGAGGCCGGCAGGCCAAGCTGGCCCGGCGAAGTGCAAGTGCTCCGCTTGGGCGGCATCTACCTGGTTGGCCTGCCGGGCGAGATCTTCCTGGAGACCGGCTGGCTGGTCCGGCGACAGGTAGCCGCCGCGACTGGGGTGCCGGAGCGCCGCGTGCTCGTCCAAGGCTATTGTCACGGCACCGTTGGCTACGTCCCGACCGCCGCGGCGATCCCCGAAGGCGGCTACGAAGTAGTAGCCTGGAAGATGAGCGAGCGGCCCGCCGGCTTTGCTGCCGCGACCGAGCAGGCACTGGCCGACTCGGCGGCGCGTCTCGCTGCGCGGTTGGCGGTGGGCTGAATGGCACGAATGGAACTGGTAACGGCAACGCGTTGGCAGGTTGCGCTGCCACCCTCCGGCCGGCCGCGCAGGAGGCTCAGGAAAAGCTTCACCGAGCTTTCCGCTGTCATCCTGAGCGCAGCGAAGGACCCCTGGCAGTGCCGACGCATTGCGCAGGACCGACTTACGGCTGGTCTGACCGGCCAGGGGTCCTTCGCTGCGCTCAGGATGACAGCGGAGAGGCTGCCAGAATCTGATGTATGACCGCTTGGTCGGGAGCGGCTAGATTGGCTACCCGCATAGGTGGGCAGCGCAACGGGAAAGGAAGAGACACAATGCTCACAGCGACGCGACTGGCCGCATTAGGTGGCCCCAAGGCGAGGCAGATCGACCCCGGCGACATGTTCCAGTGGCCGATTATCACCAAGGAACATGAGGACGCCGTCCTGGAGGTGCTGCGCCGGGGCGGCATGTCCGGCACCGACGTCACCAAACAGTTCGAGCAGGAGTACGCCGCCTGGCAAGGCACGGCGTTCGCGCTCGGGCTAAGTACCGGAACGGCGGCCTTGCAGACCGCGATGTTTGGCTGCAAGGTCGGCGTGGGCGACGAGATCATCGGTCCCAGTGTCACATACTGGGCGTCGGTCCTGCCGGCCTTCAGCCTGGGCGCCACGGTGATCTTCGCGGAGGTCGATCCTGAGACCTTGTGCATCGATCCGAAGGACATTGAGCACCGCGTCACCGATCGCACCAAGGCGATCGTGGCCGTCCACTACATGGGCCACCCGGCCGATATGGACCCCATCATGGCAATCGCTCGCCGCCACGGCATCAAAGTGATCGAGGACGTCTCCCACGCCCAGGGTGGCCTCTACCAGGGCCGCAAGGTGGGCAGTATCGGTGACGTCGGAGCCGCCTCCCTGATGTCGGGTAAGTCCCTCGCTATTGGCGAAGCCGGTATGCTCACCACCGACGACCGTGAGATCTACGAGCGAGCATTGGCCTTCGGCCACTACGAGCGTTACGACCAGAGTCTGCAGACGGACTCCCTGGGCGAGTTTGCCGGCCTGCCGCTGGGCGGCTACAAATACCGCATGCACCAGATGAGCTCCGCCGTGGGCCGCGTCCAGCTCCGGCAGTATGACGCTCGCGTCGCCGAGATCCAGCAAGCGATGAACTACTTCTGGGATCTGCTGGACGGCGTGCCGGGAATCCGAGCGCACCGTCCGGCGAAGGACTCCGGCAGCACCATGGGCGGTTGGT
>CALBSQ010000372.1 GCA_937967325.1 uncultured Chloroflexota bacterium | reverse complement strand
GCGTCGACGTGGTAGCATGAGCGCGAATACATGTCCGTTGCCAGGTGTTGGCCGGATAAGCGGTTGACCAGCAGAGGCATGCGTGTCGCGCCTCCGTCGCGGATGGTGCGCATAACCGTCGCGGCGACCAACGGGGCGTAGCGCGGTATCTGCCGAGGTTCGGCGGGCTCCCGTCCGAGCCGGCTGGTTGCAGGGCAAGGAGAGCTATGGCAAAGGAATCTGGTGTAGAAGTTGGCGGCACGGTCGTTGAAGCCTTATCCAACGGCTTCTTTGCCGTAGAGCTCGATCAGCAAGGCGCCGCTCCTGAGGCGGACAAGGTCCGCGTGATCGCTCACATCGGTGGCAAGATGCGCACGCGCTTTATTCGCGTCGTCGCGGGCGACCGCGTGCTCCTTGAGCTGTCGCCCTACGACCTCACGCGGGGCCGTATCACCTGGCTACAGAGCCGCCGCCGGCCGGTGAATCCCGGCGATCCCGAGCAAGCTGCAGCGCCCGCGGGACCGCCCCGCCGCGGCGGCCGCCGGTAGCCGCCTTCTCGCGCGACGTCTCGCGTTAGCCCAGCGATCGCCGCCGCTCACCAGCGAATGTCGCACGAGTGGTCAGTTCGTGCCACCGCTTGCACGGCGCGGTAGAATTGCATGTACTACAATTCAAGACGCGAGTACCTGGGTCACCAGCTCCAGGAAAGGGGCCGCGCAATGCGCCCGACAACGTCGACGTTCGCACGATCGCACCGCGCCATTATTTTCGCGTTCATCCTCGGTTCCAGCCTGGCCATCCTATCCAGTGTTGTGTTCGCGAACAGCCCCGGCCCACCGGTGGTGGTTGCCCACCTCTCCGGCGCGGTTGACCCGGTAAGCGCTCGTTACCTCCAACGATCGCTCTCCACCGCGGAGGCCGAGCACGCGTCGGCGTTTGTGCTCGTGGTCGATACCCCGGGCGGCCTGGACACGTCGATGCGCCAGATCGTGCAGGCGCTCCTCAGCAGTACGATCCCGACGATCGCCTACGTGGGACCGGATGGCGCGCGCGCGGCATCAGCGGGTGTCTTCATCACGGAGGCGGCCAACCTGGTGGCC
Source organism: uncultured Chloroflexota bacterium (assembly GCA_937967325.1). Taxonomy (GTDB): domain Bacteria; phylum Chloroflexota; class UBA4733; order UBA4733; family UBA4733; genus UBA4733. The sequence goes on along the minus strand of CALBSQ010000372.1, from coordinate 19,011 downwards.
ATGGCTCCGACGACTACCATCGGATCGGCCCATCCTGTCAATGGCAACGGCAGTAATATCGGCGGTGATCTGCGCGACAAAATCACCAACGATGCCGTCGCCTACATGACCGGGATTGCCAAAAAGCGCGGGCGCAATCAAGCGTGGCTTGATGCCGCGGTTACGAAGAGCGTTTCCCTGGATGCTCAGCAGGCGGTACTGTTGCAGGTGGCCGATCAGCTCGCTCCAAACTTGCAGGCATTGATGCAATCGGTCGACGGCAAGACGGTCAACGTCGGGTCGGATAGCGTCACGATCCATACGGCAGGTCGGACCGTGCAGAACGTCGACATGACGCCCTTCGAGCTGATCTTCCAGCGCATTGTCGACCCGAATGTTGCCTACTTGCTGCTCACCGTAGGCTTCTACGCGCTCCTCATCGAGCTGTTCCATCCGGGCGCGATAGCACCGGGCGTCACGGGCGCGGTTTGCCTCATCCTGGCCTTCGTCGCCTTCTCAACCTTGCCGATGAACTGGGGTGGGGTGCTCCTCATCATGGCAGCAGTCGCCCTGTTCGTGCTCGACGTCAAGGCCGCGACGCACGGACTGCTGACGGTGGCCGGCATCGTCTCGTTCGTTCTGGGCTCGCTGCTGCTCTACAATCCGCCCGGCCCCCACTCGCCGGCGTTGCCAGCGACGTCAGTGGCCCTACCGGTGCTGGTGGCGGCGGTCGGACTGGCCCTGGCGGTCAGCGTCCTGATCGTCGGCGCGGCCATCCGCATCTCCCGGCGTGGACCGATCACGGGGATCGAGCATATCAGCGGCGCGCTGGGAGTTGTCAGCTCGGCGTTGGCCCCGACGGGGACGATTCGCGTGGCGGGCCAGCTCTGGTCGGCGCACGCGAGCGATGGCCCGATCAGTCCCGGCGCGCGGGTGCGAGTGTTGTCGCGACGAGGATTGACCCTGGAGGTCGAGCCCGTTGACCCTGCCGGCGTCAGCCGGGAACTGGAGGCGCTGCAATGATCGGCTCCGTCGTCGCAATCATCATTATTTTGTTGATTCTGGCCGGTGTGCTCAGCCAGACTGTTCGCGTCGTGCGCGAATATCGGCGGCTGGTAGTCTTTCGTCTGGGTAAGGTCCTCGGCGCCAAGGGACCGGGGCCGGTACTGCTCATCCCATTTGTGGATCGTCCGGTCATGGTCGACCTGCGCGAGCTCTTCATCGAAGTGCCGCACCAATCCTGCATTACCCGGGACAACGTGCCCATCTCCATCGATTTCCTGGTCTACCGCCAGGTGATCGATCCGCTGTCTAGCGTCGTCGCTGTGACCAATTTCGCCGGGGCCTCGCAGGGCATCGCGGCGACCACGCTGCGCGCAGTAATTGGGGACATTCTGCTCGACGATGTCCTGGCGCGGCGGGAAGAGATCAATGAAGTCTTGCGCCGCAAACTTGACGAGGTTACCGAGCGCTGGGGCGTCAAAGTCACCTCGGTGGAGATTCGTGAGATTCTCCCGCCGCGAGACGTACAGGACGCCATGAACCGGCAGATGTCGGCCGAGCGGACCAAGCGCGCTGCCATCCTGGAGTCCGAGGGCAAGCGGCAGGCGACGATCACCGTGGCCGAAGGGGAAAAGCAAGCCGCGATCCTTCGGGCTGAGGGTGATCGGCAGTCCGCCATCCTGAAGGCGGAAGGCGCCGCTCAGGCGTTGCAAACGGTATTCGGCGCGGCCCACCTGGTCGATTCCAAGACGATGACGCTGCAGGTCATCGACGGCCTCAAGGCGCTCGGAGCAAGTCCGAGCAGCACGTTCGTCATCCCGATGGAATTCAGCCGCCTCTTGGGTCAGGTCGGCGACTACCTCGACCGAAGCATGCAGAGCCGTAACGGCGTCCCACGACCTGCTCAGGATGATCGTGAAGCGCTGGTCGCGGAAGACTCGGTGGCGCGACAGGCGCAATAGCGGTCGCTTCTGCCTGTCGCCGGCCCGCGCGGCGGTAGTGGGACGAGTTGAAGGATGGCTCACATTGATGAGCACGACGCAGGTCGTGACACGGGGTTGGCTGTAGGTGACACCCTGGAGTTGTGCCTGAGCGAGAATCCGACGACCGGCTATCGCTGGTACATGGAGTGGAGCGGCGAGCCGGTGAGCACAGCGCTCGACGACACCTACGAGCCATCGGCAGATCGCCCCGGCAGCGGCGGTCGCCATTGCTGGCGATTTCAGGCCGTGCGCACCGGGCGCGCCACCCTGACGGCTCGCTCGCACCGGCACTGGGAGCAGGGCGAGTCCCAGACGCTCACCTTCGCCGTGCGCGTCACGGCCTGAGGGCCTGGACCCCTACACCAGCCGGATGGTCCAGAAGTCACTTGACAGCGATGGCTGTGACAAATACAGGTAGGGCATCGTAAAGTAGCCCTGCATGCCCCAACCGGTTCCCCAGGAATTGCGCACGATGAAGCGCTGTTGGGCATCGTCATAGCCAACAGCCATCACGGCATGTCCGCCTATGACGGCCTCATTCGGACCGGGCATCGGCGCCTGTCCCGTCTGCGCTACCTGGGGGCTCTCGAAGCTCTCGTACACAGTGAAGCCGAGCACGAATGGGTATCCGGCCGCGAGGCAGCCCTTCATGATCGTGAGGTTCTGGACGATGCGCTGGTAGGCCTTCACCGTGTGCTGCGCGGCGTCGGCGTAGCACTGATCGGTCGGCTTCTGGGTCAACTTGGGGTTAGGCGGAAAAGGACTCGGGTCGTACGTCCACTCGCTCTCTGGGCAGACTCCCTGCTGAGCGACGGTCTTGATACCGTCGCGGATTTGGGCGCCGCTGTCCTGGCCGACCGTTCCTTCCATCGCGCGCTCGTTGTAGTAGATGAACAGTCGTGACGGCATGAAGGCTTGGGCCTGCTGCTCCTTCATTTCGGCAAATTGGAAAGCACCGGAGATAGCGTTGGCGGTGCAACTGCCGATGCGGCCCTGGTCGAAGATAGGGGGGCATTGCTGGCGAAGGTCAACCTGCGTCGGCAGACTGGTGAGCACCCCCTGCGGGGCGGCGTAGAGGTGGTCGCGCTGATCGGGCAGGTCGGGAATCCATCCGTAGCGGGCGATCTTGCGAGGCATGCAGTGCGCTCCTTCCAAACGTCCACACACGACGTGCGTGCCTAACTCTACGCCACATGGACGGCCAGCGGGGAATTTTTATCTGATCGCCACCTGAATGGGCCACACGGGCGCGTGGCGCGGACTATCCACGGGAGTGCCGCGGCCATCACGGATGTGCGGCTTGGATGCATGGCGGTGACCGCGAACTAGTGACGCCCAAAGCGCTCGCGCATAAGCCCCATGCGGCCGATGCGAAGAACCTCTGGCGGGACGCGCCGCAGTGGATTAGCCATCAGCGGCCTAAAGGGCAATCGCGCCAGCACCTCACGCTCCACGTCGATGCCGGGAGCGACTTCGATGAGCCGTAGCCCCTCCGCGGTGAGGTCGAAGACGGCGCGCTCGGTGACGTAGCGCACGGGCTGGCTTCGCCGGAGCGCCTCCTGAGCGGAGAACGTCACCTGCGACACGCGGCGCACAAACTTTGGATAACGCCCCTCCTGGACGATTCGCAGCGTGCCATCACCGGTTTCGACCTGAAGGCCGCCCGAGGAAAAGGTGGCGCAAAAGATGACCTGCCGGGCCGGCTGCGTGATGTCGATAAACCCGCCGCAGCCGGTGACGCGTCCACCTAGCTTGCTCACGTTGACGTTGCCGGCCTGATCGATCTCGCCGGCGCCCATGTAGCAGAGGTCCACTGCGCCGCCGTTGTAGCCGTCAAATTGCTCGGCGTGGCCAATGATCGCTTCAGGGAACTCGGCGACCCCGAAGTCACTTCCCCCCGCTGGAACGCCGCCGATGGCGCCGGATTCGATGGAAAAGACGATCTGGTCCGCGATCCCTTCCTCGGCAGCGACAGGACCAACGGTGTCGCCGGGGATGCCGGTACCCAGGTTGACGACGGCGTCGGGCCGCAGCTCCAGGGCGGCGCGCCGGCCAATGATCAGGCGCTCGTCCAAACGGGAGGCCGACGCCGGTCGTGTGTCGACTTCGCGGTCCCTGGCGGCGCCGGTGAGAGGTGGATGCATGACCCAGCGTGAGGTCTGACGGTGCGTCTCATGAGGCTGATTGGCCACTACCAGCACATCGACGTAGGTCGCCGGCACCGACACGGTTTGCGGGGGTAGCTCCCCACGCTTCACCACGCGTTTGACCTGGCAGATGACCGTCCCGCCGCTGTTCCTGGCCGCCTGGGCAAGGGCCAGGGTCTCCAGGCGGAGCGGCTCATCTTCCATGGCGACGTTGCCTGCTTCATCCGCGGTCGTTCCTCGGAAGATAGCGACGTTGATCGGAAAGGTCCGATACCAGAGCGACTCCTGTCCGTCGATGGTGAGCAGCTCCACGAGCGGCCGCTCCATCTGGGCGCGTGGGTTCACCCGACCACCTTCCAGGCGCGGGTCGATGAACGTGTGCAAGCCGATGATGGAGGCCATGCCCGGCTGTCCGCCCGCGATAGCGCGGTAGAGATGCGTGATCTGCCCCTGAGGCAGACAGTGGCAGGCGACGCCGTCGGCGGCGATCAGCTCCGCCATCTTGGGCGCCAGCCCCCAGTGCGATCCGATGATCCTGGCGAGGAGTCCCGCGTGTGCCCAATGCTGCATGCCGCCGACGCGATCGGACTGCCCGGCCGAGTGGACGAGCGTCAGGTCACGTGAGTGGCCCGTAGCAAGGAAGCGCGCCTCGATCGCTCGGTAGATTGCCTCCGCCACACCTGTCATGGTGAACCCCGTCGAGGCGACCGTCTGACCATCGGCGATCAACTCGGCTGCCTCTGCCGGCGAGAGTACACGCGCCAGGCGGGTCACAGGACCAACCCGCCGCCGACGTTGATCACCTCCCCGGTCACGTAGCCGGCCTCGTCCGAGGCTAGGAAGGCTGCCACGTTGGCGACATCCTCTGGCCGCCCGACCCGGCCCATCGGGATCCTGCCGGAAATGCGCTCCCACGCTTCTGGCGGGACGCCGCGTGTCATCTCCGTGTCGATGAACCCGGGGCAAATGGCGTTGGCGGTTACCCCTTTGGGCGCCAGCTCCCTGGCCGCCGTTTTGGTCAGGCCGATCACGCCGGCCTTCGCGGCGGCGTAGTTGGCCTGTCCGACGTTGCCCTGCCAGGACGCCGAGGAGATATTGATGATCCGTCCGGAGCCGCGCTCGCGCATGTGCGTCGCCGCGGCGCGGGTGAGGTAGAACACAGCGGTGAGGTCTACGCGGAGGACCTCGTCCCACTGTTCGTCGGTCATCCGGTGCAGGATGGCATCTCGATTGATGCCGGCGCAGTTTACGAGAATGTCCAGCCTGCCAAGCTGGCCGATCGTCGTTGCCACCGCTCGGTCTGCGTCAGCGCGGTTGCCTACGTCGGCGCCAAGACTGAGAATCCGGCGTCCCGCGGCTCGGATGGAGCCAGCGGTCTCGGTCAGCAGCTCCTCGCGCAAATCGACCAGGGCAACGTCGGCGCCCTCCTGCGCTAGCTTCTCGGCGATGCCGCGTCCGATGCCACGAGCGGCGCCGGTGACCAGCGCAATCTTGCCTGGCAAACGCATAGTATCCTCTTCTATCAGTGCTACAAGCAGGGATGATAGTGCTTCGACCTCTCACAAGAAAGCAGCAGTGAATGGCCCTGATCTATGCCCATCGCGGCGCGTCAGGCTACGCTCCGGAAAACACCGTCGCGTCGTTCGACCTGGCGCTGGAGATGCATGCCGACGGGATCGAGACGGACGTCCGCGCCACACGTGACGGCGTGCTGGTGTTGCTGCACGATGCCGGCGTTGATCGCACGACCGACGGCAAAGGCGCCATAGCGGAGCTGACCTTCGAGCAGGTCAAGCGACTGGACGCAGGCAGCCATTTCTCACCCGCCCACGCCGCTCAGCGCGTGCCGTCGCTGGATGACTTCCTCGACCGATATGCCGGTCGGACCAAGTTCTGGCTGGAGATCAAGGCAGCAGGCATCGAGCGCGCGGCGGTGGACGCCGTTCGACAGCGCCGCCTTGACGACGATGTCGCGTTCACGTCATTCAACTGCGGCAGTTTGGAGGCGGTTCGCCAGGCCTCGTCAGCGGCCAGCCTCACCTACCTGATAAGGGAGCTGCAGCCGGACACCATCGAGCGCAGTCGAGGCATCGGCGTCTCCCAGCTCTCGATTCATCACAGCACGCTCACCACCGACGTGGTCCGGGCGGTCCGAGATCGGGGTCTCGATGTCCGGACCTGGGGAATCAGCGACAAGGAGACGCTGCGTCGGATGCTTGGGCTGGGTCTCTACGGCCTAACCCTGAACTGGCCGGATTGGGTAGCGGAGGAGTAGCCGCGCACCATGCAGTTCGATTCGCGCTGCATGACCGGCGGCAGTGGTCGCTACACTACGGAATCAGTCCAAGCTCTCTCCAGGCAACTCGGGCCACGATTCTCATCGCTGCATTCAGATTGAGGACAGCAATCGTGGCACGTCCGACCGGCGTCAAACCGAGCAGGACGACTCCGTCGTCTGCCCAGACAAAGTGATCTTCCCAGGTATCGGCACGAGGATGAAAGAGCGCCGTGCTCGCACCGGTCGTCTGATCAGGCCCACGGGTACGAGCGCCCTTCGCCAGGTTACAGGGACCGCAGGCCAATGCCAGGTTTTCTAGATCGTCTGTGCCGCTGAGGCTACGAGGCAGGACATGCTCGACATGGAACCGATAGCCGCACACCCGCTGCGGAGCCCGGCAATACTCACAGCGCCAATGCGCGCGCAGCTCGACCGAACGGCGCTGTGGCGCCACTTCGCTGTCAACTCGTCGCGACGGTCTGGTTAGGGTGCATCACCTGCCGTATGCGTCGCCGGTGCTGTGCGAGGCGTCGAGCATTCGAGAGGGCGACCTGCTCGGCCTCATCTACTAGGGAACCTAGCTCTTGCAGCTCGGGATTGCAGAGTTGGCCCTCATTGTGGCGCTCCATCAGCTCGTCGAGGCGGCGCTGCTTTGGCTCAGCTAGTGTCTCTACCGTCGTCCGCTCGGCGAAGACGATCAAGTCGCCCAGATTGACATCCAAGATTCTGCAGATTGCTCCGACGACACGCAGGTCGATGCGCTCGAGCGGTCGGTCAGGATCGGCGAGCCGGTAGAGGGTCTTCACGTTGAAAGTACTGTCCTGGGTAGCGAGCCGCCGCCGAAACTCAGCGCGCGTTAAGGAGCGTTCGTCGAGAAAAAACTTCAATCTGGAGTATGCCAGCGGCATTGGCGCATCCTCCCACACATGTCCAGGTAGGGGGACCTATCCGTGTACACAGCCATCATACCATCGTCGCACTGCCATGTTGGTACCTATCCGGGCAGACCGACTATTGCGCGTTTGCTTTCTAAGCGCCCGTGGCCCGTGCTAGATCACCTCGATCTGTTCGACCCATTTCACCCACTGAAAGCCGCGCCGAGACGGGGCGACAAGGCGCAGCGGAAAGCCGTGGCCGTGGGCGAGTGGCTCGCCACCAACGTGCGTTGCCAGCAAGGTGGCGCGAGCGTCGATCAGTGGCAGCATGGTGAAGTAGCCAGTTGTCGAACGTATCACAATCGTTGAGGCTCCGCGATCGGGCTGGGCCGATTCTAGAAGCTGCCCGAGCCGCTTTCCGGCCCACTCCCGTTCGGCAAACCAGCCCCCGGTGCAATCAACGGTGGCGATGGTCCGGTCGACCGCGGCGAGCAAATCCGCGTAGGTGAGCGTCATTGGATGGGCCACGCGCCCCGTAACGCGGAGGCTCCAGGTCGCCATTGGTATGGGCTGCGGGTCGTCGTTGAGGAAGGCTGTCACCGGAAAGTCGTTGCCCGTGCCGTCACCTGCCACAAAGGAGCCGGTGAAACGACGAGGAGCGGGAATCCGTTGCAGCCAGGGAGCAGCGACAGCAAATGCGGTGACACCGCTAATCGCTAGTCCTCCAACCCCTACTAAACGAAGCAGCGTGCGCCGTCCAAGGAAGCTCCGCAGCCTCGGGCGCCGCCGGCGCAACCAGATGTGCAAGCTCAGCGGGAGCCCAATCACAAAGAGGAAGTACAGGTGTAGAGCGAGCGCGCTATTGCCGGCCAGGTCCCACTGTCGCCAGAGGCCCGTCGTCCAAACGGTGCCGCTGGCGGCCAGGCCGAGCACTACTGCCATCAGCACGAGGCCCGGCCAGACGGAGATTGCCAACCGCCTGCGGCGAAGCGACGTCACGACCATTGGGAGCTTCCAGAGGAGGAGTGGCGCCAATGCCAGCGCCGCCCCACGGTGGAGTGGATAGAACCAGCCGACCTCCGAGCCGTTGACAAAGAGCTCCGCCGTGCCCGTGATCGCGAGCACGCAGAGGATCGCCAGGAGTGCGGTGTTCACTGCGACCCGTGGCATGGCGGCCTCACAGGCTGTCGAGACAGATGAGCTACACTGCCAATGGTATTACGAAAATAGGTCGCACGTGGTGCATCCGGTCTATTCGTTGCCATACCAGGTGACGCCCTGGCCATGAACGGATCACCGGCTTCGAGACGCAGATCTGCCTCATCGGGCGTCAGCACCAGGGGAGCGAAAGGAGCACGACCTAGATGTCAAAGCAGCGTCGCGGTCTCCTCACGTCCTGATGCGGTAGCGGAGGTACACCACGCCGCTGGCGAAACGGCGTTCGTCCAGCAGTTCGAGCTGCAGGCGGACATGGTTGGGGAAGGCCTGGTTGCCGCCCCCCACCAAGACAGGCGCGACGAACAGATGGCACTCGTCGACCAAGCCGGCCTTGATCGCCTGGGCGGCGAGGTCGGGACCGCCCACGGTGAGGTCACGTCCCGCTCGCGCTTTCAGCTGCCGGACCGCCTCAGGGTCGAAGTCTCGCTCGATCCGCGTCCTGGCGCTGGATACCCTCTGCAGCGTCCTGGAGTACACGATCTTGTCGGCCGCCTGCCAGATCGCCGCGAAGTCCCGCACGAAGGGCGGCTGGCCGGCGAGAGTGTGCGCGGTCTCCCAGTAGACCATCACCTCGTACATCCGGCGCCCGTAGAGGTAGGTACCGACCGGCCGCTCGAGGTCGTTGACGAAGGTATGCACCTCCTCGTCCGGCGCGGCCCAGTCGAAGTTGCCATCCTCGTCCGCCACGTAGCCGTCGAGCGACGTGATCGCCGAGTAGATCAGTTTGGCCAAGGTGAACCTCCCTGTACGTATACTGGTTGCATGTCGCGGCACAGATGTCTGCATCGTGCACCCACAGCCTGCAGCGTCGGGCAGGAGCGGTAACGCTATCATGGCATGGACAGCAGGAGGCGCCGATGGCCTGGTTCGACGAACACATCGCCCGCTACGACGGTGTCCAAGGGGGCGCCCCGGTAATCGCGGGTACGCGGACACCCGTCAGCAGCATCATTGCCAAGTATGAGATCTACGGCGGTGACATCCACGAGGTGCTGCGAGCGCAGCCCCACCTGACGGAAACCCAGGTTCGCGCAGCGCTAGCCTATTTCGATGATCACCGGGCCGATATTGAGGCGGACGAGGCGCGCCACCTGCGGGCCCTCGAGGAATTTCTCCAGGATGCATCGGCCGTTGCCCGTTAGATGGCGGGCCTCGGGATCCGGCTGTACACGGATGAGGACGTCGAGGCAGATCAGTGCCACTCCGCCAGTTGTTCCATCAATCCCGCCACACGCGTAGCCAGCATACGGTGCTCAGGCGCGCTGAGGTCCGCGTCCTGTTCCAACAGGTCGGTTGCCGCGTGACGCGCCCGCTCCAGGCTGGCTACGTCGGCTAGTTGGAGCCATGGCTCTATGCCGCTCTGTGCCACACCAAAGAAGGCGCCGGGGCCGCGCAGGCGCAGGTCCTCTTCCGAGAGACGGAAGCCGTCCGTCGTGGACTCAACGACGCGCAAGCGTTCCTGAGCAGCCTCGTCAACCTGATCCGAGGCCATCAGGATGCAGAATGACTGGTGCTCGCCGCGGCCGACCCGCCCACGCAACTGGTGAAGCTGGGCCAGCCCGAATCGCTCGGCGCTCTCGATCAAGATGACTGACGCGTTGGGGATGTCGACACCCACCTCCACCACGGTGGTCGCGACGAGGATATCCAGCTCGTGGTCACGAAAGTGTCGCATCGTCGCCTCTTTGTCCGCCGGCTTGAGCTGTCCGTGGATGAGCGCCAAGCGAAGTTCCGGGAAAACGTCAGTCTTCAGACGTTGGTACTCGACAGTGGCAGCTTTGGCTTCGACTGCCTCGCTCTCCTCGACAAGAGGACAGATCACGAACGCCTGGCGACCTTGCTGGACCTGGGCCTGCAGGAAGGCGTAGGCTGCATCGCGCTTATCCGGCGGTGCGTAGCGCGTTTTCACCTGGCGACGACCAACCGGCATCGCGTCAATCGTCGTAAGATCCAGGTCCGCATGCACCGTGAGCGATAGGGTTCGGGGAATCGGCGTAGCGGTCATCGTGAGGAAATGCGCCGGCCTGTCGTTCGGTTCCCCTGGGTCATCGCCCAGAGCCGCGCGACGCTCCCGCCGTCGCAGGAGTTCCTGGACGCTGATACCCAGCCGCAGCGCCTCACGCTGATGCACGCCCAGGCGATGCTGTTCGTCAACTATGGCGAGCGCCAGCCGGGAAAACTCGCCGCGCTCTTGAATGAGGGCGTGCGTTCCTACGATTACTTGCGCCTGACCGCTGCCAACCTGGTTCCAGGCGCGTGCCTTGTCTGCTTCGCGCATGCTGCCGGTGATCAGCACCGGCTTGAGCATCGGATCGATAGCTTCGAAGATCGTCGCCAGCGTGCGCGCGTGCTGCTCGGCCAGTATTTCCGTCGGCGCCATGAGCGCTGCCTGGCATCCCTGCTCGACCGCGGCTAGCATAGCAAGCGCGGCAACCACCGTCTTGCCCGATCCGACATCGCCTTGCAAGAGCCTGCTCATCGGTCGATCCGACGCCATGTCGGCGAGAATTTCTCGTATCGCGCGTGCCTGCGCGCCGGTGAGCTCGAAAGGCAACCGGCTGGCCAGACTTGCCAGACGGTCGTCCGGCATGCGCAGCGGTGTGGCCTGGCCACTCTGCTGCCACTCTCGCTTGTGCCGCAGCATGCCGAGTTGCAGCAACAGTAGGTTGTCGAAGGCCATGCGACCGCGCGCGCGAGAGGACAGATCCTCGTCGTCCGGGAAGTGGATCTGCTGGGTCGCCTCGTGCAGCGGCAACAGTGACCATCGTCGGCGGAACCCATCCGGCAATGGATCCTCGACCGTGTGCGCTAGCTCGTCGACTATCCACTTCATCCGGGCGCGCAGCCAGTTCTGCTTCAGCGCGCCGGAAAGGGGGTAGACCGGGACGAGCCGGCCGGTGTGGATCGCCTCTCGCTCACTTACGGCTTCGTGACTGGGACTGGTGAATTGCAGGCGGCCGCCGAAGACCTCGACGCGGCCGCTGACGTAGACGTCCATGCCCGCCTTGAGCTGCTTGGTGATCCACTCCTGGCGGAACCAGACGGCGCGGATTGATCCAGTTGGGTCGGCGAGCAGCGCCTCCACGCGGCGTCCGGGCCGGTTGTATGGGCCAATCGCCTCGCAGCGCAGCACGCGGACCTCGACGGTGACTTCCATGCCCGGACGAAGCTGACTGACGGTGAGGAGCTGGGAGTAGTCGTCGTAGCGGCGCGGGTAGAGCTTGAGCAGGTCGCCAATCTGGCGGATTCCCAACTTCTCCAAGGCGTCGCCATAGCGGCGATCGAAGCGCGGTAGATCCTGAATTGGCGATTGCAGGGTCACAGAACCGGGTCTCTCTGTCTTTGATCGAGCCGCGCGCGTGATACCGGCAGTTCTGGTGCTGCCGCCCTTCTTTCGTCCTGTCAGAGGAACCCCGGCCTCGGTTGCCGTGATGGCACGATGTGCGGGCACGCGGGGGCCGGCGGTCGCGGTCGGTGCGATCGGGCTTTGAGGGATGTCGGGCGGCAAACGCACGGAACCATGATTCGGTCGACGCTCGACCGATGGCGAAGATTGGTACGGCGCGTGCGCCAGCGGCGTGGCGAGGGCCGTCGCGCCGTTGGTCGAAGCCGGAGGCGGTGTCCGAGCCGTCATTGTGTTCGGGATCGTCAAGCGGCCTGGCGCGCCCGAGCGCATGCGTGCCAGCAGGCGCATTGCCTGGCTGATTCCGGCATTGCGCGCGGTCCCCGGGAGGGGATCGATAGCCTCGAGAGCCGTTGCCACGTCCCGGATGTCGCCCCGCACAGCAGGCAGTAGGTCATGCATGCGCGATACCCAACCCCGGCCGGCCTCGGCTAGATCGACCGAAGGGCCGGTACCGGTGAGCTGTCGACGCAGTTGACTCTCGAGCTGGCGGATGAGCCGGTCAGCATCGGTAGGGTGGGATGATGCGTCGGGAGTCAGAGCAAGCCCTCGATCTGCCGCCATCTCACGGACCCGCGTGTTATCTACCAGTACGGCATGCTACCGCACGGCCCTGTGGCCCACAGGCAGACCGCCGACGGAGGTCCTTGTTCATTCACCTGCGACCGATGCCCCCATGCCGGGCCGCAACTTGCGGGTCAGGTGTCACGCGGCGAAGCGCACCCACTGAACAAACGATCCTCTAGCAGGCGACAGCCTCGCGTCTCCACGACGGCCCTAATGGGTAGCGCCCGCGATGTAGGCCACACCCACGGCGCCCGGGCCGGCGTGCGAGCCGATGGCCGGGCCGACCTCGCTCATGTGCAAGGGCTGGTTCGGATAGGCCGATCGCAGGCGGCTTGTCAGGCTGGCTGCCTCATCGGGATCGTCGGTGTGACCGACGACCAGATCCCCCTGGAAGGGAGCGCCTTCGGCGGCCAGTTGCTCGATGCGCTCTAGGGCGCGAAAGCGGGTGCGAACCTTGTCCAGGGGGACAACTTCGCCGTCGGCGACCGTAATGAGCACCTTGACCGACAGCAGTGCGCCGACAAGGGCGGCCACGCGGCCGATGCGACCACCGCGTCGCAGATGATCGAGCGAGTTCACCATCGCCACCAGCCTCGCCCTCGGCTTCAGCTCCTCCATGAGTGCGACAAGCTCGGACAGCGCCTTGCCCTGGCCTACCGCGCGGATCGCTTCCCGCGCCAACACCTGCGCGCTGATGGTGGCTTGGCGCGTATCGACCGTCGCGATTCTCGTGGGATCGAGCTGGTCGCGAGCGATATTGGCGGCGTTGTAGGTACCGCTCAGCCGCGCCGAAATGTGGAGTGACAACACGTCGGCGCCCTCATCCAAGAGCCGGCGGTACACGTCGAGGAAGGCGGCTGGAGGCGGCTGTGAGGTGGTCGGCAGCACTTTGGTAGTCGCCAGCCGCGCATAGAATTGGGAAGGCGTCAGCGCGATCCGATCCTCCCAGGTCTCCTCACCGAAGCGCACGAGCAGCGGGATGATCGTGACGCCGAGCGTCGCCGCTTCGTCGAGCGAAAAGTCGGTGGTCGAGTCGGTGACGATGCGGACTGGTCGCGTCATCCTTCCCTACTCGAGCGCCGCGACGATAGGATAGTGAGGCTGGCCTCCAATGACGACTTCCACCTCCACCTTCGGGAAGCGCTCACGCAGCCGTTCGGCGATGGCCTCGGCCCGCTGCGGCGCCAGATCCTCACCAGCATACAGCGTAATCAAGGAATGCGCCGATTGCAGCGCTCCGTCGATCGCCGCGAGGGCAACCTCCTCCACGCCAGACCCGACCTTCGCAAGCGTTCCGTCGACGAGCGCAATGGTCGTGCCTACGCCAATTTCCTTGCCGTCGAGTGTGCAACCCCTGGACGCGGTCGTCACCTCGATGGTGGTCACGGCACGCGCCGCCGCCTGCATGGACTCCGCATTGTCTTCAATCGTTCGCTCCGGAAGGTAGGCTACGGCCGCGGCAACGCCCTGCGGAATGCTCGACGTGGGTAGGATCGTCACCGGCCGCCCGGCCAGTTGTCCCGCCTCGGTGGCGGTCAAGATGACGTTGCCATTGTTCGGGAGGACCAGCACCTTCGCGGCGTGGGTGCTGACGATGGCATCGCGGATCTCGGCCACGCTCGGGTTCATAGTCTGGCCACCCCGGACGGTGACGGCGCCAAAGCCCTTAAAGATGGCGGCGAGCTCGTCGGAGGGCGCCACCGCAACCAGGCCGAGCTCTGAGGTCTGGGCCGTCGATTGGATGCGCTGGTTACGCTGCCCGGCGTCGCCGTGCAGCGCCGACACCTGGTCGCGCATGTTGGCGATTTCGATGGCGGTAAGCTCCCCAAGCTGAGCTCCGGCCTCGAGCGCCTGGCCGGGGTGATCGGTGTGAACGTGAACCTTGATCAGCGTTTCCCCGCCGGCCACGACGGCCGAGTTGCCGAGCGCTAGGATGGCGGCGCGCAGTTGATCCAGGTCCAGATCGGCGCCGCGCACGACAAAGTTGGTGCAGTAGCCATGGTCGTCCAGGACGTGCGCACGCTGGGCAACGACCGCCGCGTCCGGATGGACGGTCGCCGCGAATTCGTCTTCGTCCACACTGTCGCCATGTACATAACGAAGCATTCCGCGCAAGATCACCGCGAGGCCTTCGGCCCCGGCGTCGACCACACCGGCGTCGCGAAGGGTGGGCAAGAGCTCCGGCGTGCGCCGTACGGAGCGATCGGCGGCCTCGACGGCTGCCGACAGGGCGGCGCGGAGATCGGCGCCCCGGGCGGCAGCGGCGCGCACGGCTATTGCCACATCCTTGCTGGTCGTCAGCATCGTGCCTTCTACTGGCTGGGCGACGGCCCGATAGGCCCGGCGTACGGCCTCCTCGCATGCGGCGGCGAATCCCGCCGCATCGAGGCGCTCCGCGTCCTTCAACGCGCTTGCCACACCGCCCAGGAGTTGGGAGAGGATGACGCCGGAGTTGCCACGCGCGCCCAGGAGCGCGGCTTCGGCCGCCCGGTTCGCTGCCACACCGGCGTGCGACGATGGATGCTCGTCGAGCGCTCGAAGCGCCGCGTCGATGGTGAGACGCATGTTGGTGCCGGTGTCGCCGTCCGGCACCGGAAAGACGTTGAGGGCGTCCACTCGAGCCGCCTGGACACGGAGCCATCGGGCGCCAGCGCCATAGAGGGCCGCGAGCTTGGTTCCGTCGCAGGCAGCCTGGGACAGAAGTGTCCCTGGTTTCCCGTCCATGGTACGCTCCTTGCCTGCGCATTGTAACGCGTGCGCCCATGGGGACAAGAGGAGGGATCATGGCGGGCACCTGCGAGGTGTGCGGCAAGACGGTGCGGATCGGCCGCAACATCCAGCATAAGGCGACCGGGAAGTGGTTCCGGCGCGCGCCGAAGACGCCCCGAACCTTCTCTCCGAATATTCAGCGCGCGACGCTTATGGTGCGGGGCGAGCCGACCCGTCTCAACATCTGCACGCGCTGTCTGCGTACGGCGCACAAGGTACGCGCCTGACGGGCGCTTGGCGCCCGCCGCCCCGGAGTCGGCCGCGAGTTTGACGTGCTTCCGGGCGTGTGGTAGCATTCTCCTTCGGCGTTGCGGGCCGTCCCCGGTTCGTCCGGGGACGATTTCTGGTGCGCGGTCGCCTTGTCGAAGGGCAAGAGTAGGAGTTCGGGTTTGCCGACGATCCAGCAGCTCATCCGCCGGGGTCGCAAGCGGAGCCAGAAGAAGACCAAGTCGCCCGCCCTTGCCTGGGTACAAAACTCGTTGCACGGCCGGACCGAGCCAATCCCGGGGGCGCCGCAGAAGCGCGGGGTTTGCCTGCAGGTGAAAACGCAGGCGCCGCGCAAGCCGAACTCGGCATTGCGCAAAGTCGCGCGCGTTCGGTTGAGCAATGGCATGGAAGTGACGGCGTACATTCCTGGCGAGGGACACAACCTGCAGGAGCACTCTATGGTGCTCATTCGCGGAGGCCGCGTCAAGGATCTGGGCGGCGTCCGCTACCACATCATCCGCGGCGCGCTGGATACGCAGGGCGTCAAGGATCGCAAGCAAGGGCGCTCCAAGTACGGGGCCAAACGAGTCAAGGGTGAAGCCGGTCAGGGCGCCGCCGCGGCGAGCGGTCGTGCCGCCCGAGGTACGGGTCGCCGGTAAGGCTGCGCGCGATGTCGGCGTCGCGCCGCGGCATGTGAGCTATCAGCGCCTGTGACGGTGCGCGAGGCGGGTTTCTGCCTGCCTCATCTGAGGACAAGGGAGCGAACGATGTCTCGACGCGGCACGGTGGTCCACCGAACCGTTTCGCCGGATGCTCGCTACAGCAATCGTATCGTGCAGAAGGTCATCAATAAGCTGATGATCGATGGCAAGAAGTCCGTTGCTGAGCGCGTCCTCTACGACTCGATGGATCGCATCGAACAGCAGACGCGCCGGCATCCAATGGAGACATTTGACACGGCCCTGCGCAACGCGACGCCGATCCTGGAAGTCAAGCCGAAGCGGGTTGGCGGCGCCACCTATCAGGTGCCGGTGGAGATTCGCGGCGATCGGCGCCAGGCGCTGGCGATTCGCTGGATCATTCAGGCGGCGCGCCGGCGCGCCGGCAAGAGCATGGAAGAGAAGCTAGCCGCCGAGCTGCTGGACGCCTCGCACGGTCTGGGCGCCACCATCAAGCGCAAGGAAGATATGCATAAGATGGCGGAGAGCAACCGAGCTTTCAGCCACTATCGCCTGTAGCCCCGCGCTGGACGGCCGGTAGCGCCGCCTGGGGCAGGTTACGGCTCGCGGCCGGGCCCTCCGCCCCACCCGCCTCCTTCGAGGCGGGTGGGGCGGAGGGCCCGGTGCAGCGATCACGACCGGAGAAAGTAGTGCCACGTTCTGTTCTTCTTGAGAAGACGCGCAACATCGGCATCATCGCGCACATCGATGCCGGGAAGACGACCACGACCGAGCGCATCCTGTTCTACACGCGGCGCATCCACCGCATCGGTGAGGTCCACGAAGGCGCGGCGACTATGGACTGGATGGAGCAAGAGCGCGAGCGCGGCATCACCATTACTTCCGCGGCGACCACGTGCTTCTGGAAAGACCACCGCATCAACATCATCGACACGCCCGGCCACGTGGACTTCACGGTTGAGGTAGAACGCTCGCTGCGCGTCCTGGACGGGGGAGTGGTCGTGCTCGATGCCGTAGCCGGCGTGGAGCCGCAATCGGAAACGGTGTGGCGCCAGGCCGATCGTTACAAGGTGCCACGGATCGTGTTCATCAACAAGATGGACCGGATGGGAGCCGACTTCTACCGCGATGTCGATATGATTCGCGAGCGGCTGGGGGCGGTCCCGGCTCCGATTCAGTTGCCTGTCGGCAAAGAGGGAAGCTTCCGCGGCATCATCGATCTTGTTCGTCAGAAGGCAATTTTCTACGACGACGATCTGGGAAGCCAGATGCGCGAGGGCGACGTGCCATCCGAGATGGCGGACCTGGTCAAGGAGTGGCGCGACCGGCTCGTCGAGCGTGTGGCCGAGACGAACGAGGAGCTCGAGGTCAAGTATCTCTCTGAAGAAGCAATCTCCGAAGCGGAGCTGATCTGCGCCCTGCGCGCGGCGACCATCCAGGCCCGCCTGGTGCCGGTGCTCTGCGGCTCGGCGTTGAAGAACAAGGGCGTCCAGCCTATGCTGGATGCTGTATTGGATTACCTGCCCTCACCGCTCGAAGTCCCTCCGCTCCAGGGCCTGGTCCCGCGCACGGAGGAGCCGGTGGAGATCTCGCCGGACGAGAACGCTCCCTTTTCCGCGCTCGCCTTCAAGATCGTCGCGGACTCCTTCGTCGGCCGCCTCGCCTATTTCCGCGTCTACTCGGGCAAGCTTTCCACGGGATCGTATATCCTCAACAGCACCAAAGATAGTCGCGAACGTATCGGCCGGCTGCTGCAGATGCACGCGAACCACCGCGAAGACATCGCGGAAGTGTACGCGGGCGACATTGCCGCCGCCGTGGGCCTGCGCAACACCTTCACCGGTGACACTTTGTGTGATCCGGCCAGGCCGGTGATCCTGGAGTCCATCAAGTTCCCCGAGCCGGTCATCGATCAGGCGGTAGAGCCGAAGACGAGGCAGGATCAGGATAAGATGGGCGTGGCCTTGCAGCGCCTGGCTGAGGAGGACCCGACCTTCCGGATCCGAACCGACGAAGAGTCGGGGCAGACCATCATCTCCGGCATGGGCGAGCTGCACCTGGAAGTCATCGTCGATCGCATGCGCCGCGAGTATAAGGTCGAAGCCAACGTCGGGAAGCCGCAGGTGGCGTACCGCGAGACCATTCGTACCCTGGCCAAGGCCGAGGGCCGCTTCATACGCCAGACCGGTGGCCACGGCCAGTTCGGCGACGTCTGGCTGCAAGTGGAGCCGAATCCCGGCAACGGCTTCGAGTTTGTCAACGGCATTGTCGGAGGCGTGATCCCGCGCGAGTACATCCCCGGCGTTGAAGCCGGAGTCAAGGAGTCGCTGCAGAGCGGCGTTCTCGCCGGATTCCCACTGGTTGATCTGAAATGCACCCTCTACGACGGATCGTTCCACGAGGTCGACTCCTCCGTCGAGGCGTTCAAGATCGCCGGGACTATCGGCTTTCGCGAAGCGGTGCGAAAGGCCGGCCCGGTGCTCCTTGAGCCGCTGATGCTCGTGGAGGTTAACACTCCCGAAGAGTTCATGGGCGCAACTATCGGGGACCTCAACTCTCGACGCGGGCACCTTCAGAGTGTGGAGGCTCGCGGCAACGCCCAGGTCATTCGGGCGATCGTGCCGCTGGCCGAGATGTTCGGCTATGTGAACGAGCTACGCTCGATGACACAGGGTCGCGCGAGTTACACCATGGAGTTTGCAGAGTACTTGGAAGTGCCGCGCAACGTGGCCGACGAGATTGTTGCCAAGCGACGGGCATAATCGTTCCCGTCGGAGTGCGCCCTTCTCTTCAAGGGAGAGGGGATCAGACTGCAGGCCCATTGTGGGCGGTTGACGAAATAGGAGAAGACAGATGGCGAAGCAGCGGTTCGTGCGGGACAAGCCGCACGTGAACGTGGGGAC
>CALBSQ010000371.1 GCA_937967325.1 uncultured Chloroflexota bacterium | reverse complement strand
GGACTCCACGCTGACGTTGCCCTCATCCAGTACCTCGCCATCGAGCGACACCACTGGGATCCGGTCGCGGTAGCGCTGGTATACCTCCACATCGTCGAGAATAGACACGTGCTCGAGCGCAAAGCCGTATCGGCGGGCGAGACGCTCGGCGATCGGCCTGGCCGCGTCGCACAGGCAGCACCCCGGCTTGCCGTAGAGCACGAGCTTTAGCCCTAACGAGGGAGACCCTCGATAAGGTCTACGTTCAACTGGAACCACGAAGGCTCACCCCGTCCGGCGCCGGTGCATCCTCCTCCGAATCCAGCAGACGATCCAAGAAGTCGTGAACGATCATGTCCGCACGATCGAGCATTGGCTCGCCATGGCCGAAGTAGCACTGGTCGAAGCGAAGGGAGCGCAGAGCGGCCAGACTTCGCCGCGCCAGCCCGCTGTCGTGACTGAACCCGCCGGGAGGAAGCTGCAACCTGGCGTCGCGATGGAACAGGGCATCGCCAACGAACACGATGCCGGATTCCTCGAGGTAGTAGCAGACGTGGCCGGGCGTGTGGCCTGGAGTCGCGACGACTCGCAGACCGTGCGGAAGCTCGTCGCCATCCTCGACGATACGGTCGACGTTGCTGGGTCTGTACAACTTCAGCAACATCCAACGAGCAAACTTTCCGCTCTCGCCGCGCAGCTCCGGCTTCGTGGGCGGAACCAACCCGGCAATTATTGGCGCGTCCGCCCGGTGCGCCGCGACCTCGGCACCGGTCCGGCCGCGGATTGAGCTGAGGGCCCCAACGTGATCGATGTGCCAGTGGGTCAGCGCGATGAGCGCAATGTCGCTCGGCGCCACGCCCGCCGCGGCGACGGCGCTGAGCACGCGACGCCCCTGTCCCCGCATGCCGCAGTCGATGAGCACGGCCGGCGATGAGGGCAAGAGAAAGACGCCCGCTCGCACGCCGGGCAAGGGTACAACAGAGCCACCAGCGGCAGACGCGGTCACAGGCCGAACCAAACGGATGTGGTCACTGCCGGGCAGCAGCGGTCCCACGTGTGACAGGGAGCGCCCTAGACGACGACATCATGAACCGGTGGCCGGGCTGGTACGTCATCATGGCCAGGCGGTGGGGACCCAGCCTCTGGACCAAGGCGACCGCCCGCGCCGGCTAGGAGCGGCGCGACGAACGCGGTTTCGGTCGAACCTAAGCCATTCGGCGCCGGAGGAGCGCCGGCCGTAGCGTCTGTGCTAGACACGACATGGGCGGCGGGCACATCGGCGACGGGCGCGGCGTGCGCCTCGTCGTGCTGCAACTGCGCGACAGTGCTGTTGACCGTCGCCGGCTCCGGCAGCGCCATCTGCGCTTGTCCGGGCTGCGAGCTGAACGGCTGCGACCATGGCTGAGTCAAGGTCTCATTGGCCAGGCGGGTCACATCCTGAACCTGTTGCTGCATCTCCTGATGCACCTGCTGAACTTGCTGCAAGGGCTCCTCGAAGGTGGTGCTAATGGACTGCTGCAGCTCGCTGGACATCCTGCGGAACTCGCGCAGGCCCCGCCCAGCGCCGCGAGCCAACTCGGGCAGCTTCTCGGGACCGAAGACTAGAAAGGCAATGACCAACAGAATCAACAACTCCGGCGCATGATTGAATCCGATCATATGGACGGATCACCTCCTTTGGGAAACCGCGACCGTCGCCGCCGGCGAGTCAATCGTCGGAAAACCGCTCTTCCTTCCAGGGATCAGCGTTGTTATGGTAGCCGTGGCGCTCCCAAAACCCCAATTCGTCACGCTCGACGAACTTGAGCGCGCGCAGCCATTTGGCGCTCTTCCAGAAGTACCGCGTCGGGATGAGCAGGCGAGCCGGATAGCCGTGCTCCAGTGCCAGTGGCTTGCCGTCGTAGGTATCGGCAATGATCGTCTGATCATGGTCGAAGAGGTGGAGGGGGACGCTCGTCGTGAAGCCGTATTCGCACTCGGCGACGACAAAGCGAGCGTGCTCATTCGGGCGAACCTGCGCCAGCAGCGCCTTGGCGTCCACGCCCTCCCAGGCCGTGTCCAGCTTGCTCCAGCGCGTCACACAATGAATGTCGAGCGTTACCTGCTTGCGCGACAACTGCTGGAACTGCAGCCAGTTCACCTCGAGTGGCGACTGAACAAGGCCATAGACACGCAAATTCCAGGTCTTGAGATCCACCCGCGGCGTCGGGCCATAATGGAGCACCGGGAAGTCGCGCGCAAGGGACTGGCCGGGCGGGATGCGCGCCGCGACCAATGGGTCCCGCCGGCCGCGGCCGAACGGATGAAACCCCATGCACCTGGCCTCTCGATGCTGCTGACGGTGCGGAGGGCCGCAGCCCAGCCTAACTACACAGTATACCCCGTCGCCCAGGCGGCGACGGCTAGGTGTGGAACCCGATGAAAGGGAAGTAGGCCCCAAACCCCCAGAGGATCGCGACAATGTACGCACCCGTCAACACGCGGGGTATGCGGGGATCCGAGAAGAGCTGAGCGCTGGCGATGACCAGCGACGGGATCACCGGAAACATATAGTAGATGTAGGAGATGCGATGGTCGATCACCGCCGCCGGGATAAAGGGCAGGTAGGAGATCACAAACCATAGCGCCGCCAGCAACGCCGTCCGGTCACCTCGCTGCCGCAGCATCATGAGCACGTAGCCCGCCGCCAGCGGCGCCATGAAGATCAGATACGGATTGAGGGCCCCGCGGAAGAGGACCGTGTCAAAGACGCGTAGGATGTCGTCGGTGGGGCAGGGCGCATTGTCGGATGATGAGATCTTGCAGACCGTGACGGTGACCTTCAAGTACGGCGGCTGGACCTCGTCCACCAGCCACTGCCAGGGCCAGCTCTCAATCCCCGTGGGACCCAGCGGATGGGTGAGCGTGGTGCCATATTGCCAGATGTGGACCAGGTGCGCGAACGGAGTCTTGTATTCCGTCCAATGCCGGTCCAGCGCCCACAGCACGACCAGGAAGGTGACGGCAAAGACGATGCCCATGACGACCGCCCGCAAGGCTCGACGTGCTACCTCGCGGCGCTCCGGGCGCTGCATGATCGTCAGCACGACACTGAACGTGACCAAAATCGCCGGACCATACACGCCGTACTCTTTGCACAGCGCGCCGAATGCAAAGGCCAGACCCGCCAGGACCGGCCGGCGCGCCAGATACCACGTGGCGCCGGCGAGCATGCCCAGCATCATGAAGATGTCCAGCAAGCCGGTCCGGCTATTCACGAACACCATGTTGTCGAAGGCGTAGATAAACGCGGCCAGCACCGCTGCCCAGTTGGCCAGTCCAGCCCACCGCGCGAGCTGAAACATGAAGGCGATGGACAGGGTGCCGACGACGACGCTGGGCCAGCGAAAGCCCCAGCCGTTGTCGCCGAGTATGGACATATCGCCAGCGATGATCAGCTTGGCCAGCGGCGGATGCTCGGTGTTGGGATCGATCCCGGCCTTGCTGCTCACGTAGGCGCCGTCCGGCGGCTGTGGCAGATCGAGAATTGTTCGGGCGGCCGATACGTAGTACTTTTCGTCAAAGATGAGCGAGCCGGGCGGTAGGTCGAGCCAAATGGCACGGAGCAAGAAGGATACGACAATGAGACCGGCGACAGCCAACCCCGGCAGTGGCCCCCAGGATCGCCGGCTTTCCGATGACACCGCCAGAGACGCAGCCACCGGCTGCAGCGCCGGTTCCTGGCCCGGCTCCTGGTCTGGTACGGACACCGCCGATGAGGAGTAATCTTCATCGGTAGGTTGCTCCTGCCGATCGGCTGAATGCCCCTCTTCTGTCGCCGAAAAGTCCATTGCCACCCATCTCATCTCGCGGCGATGGCCGGCGCCTCGCTGCCCCGACCCCCGTAGTACGGCCCCAGTATGCCGCGCTCCGACGTCTGCCGTGCAACCACGGGCGGCCTGGTCGCTAATTATTGCGCCGTGTCCTCCTCGGCTACCCGGAATGGTAGCCGAGGCCGCGTGAGAATCAAATGCGATGGGCCAAATGCCCGGCAGAGCTGCGCGACTATGCCTGGCGAGCGAATGTCCGGCGAGGTCACATCTGCTGCCCTCCAAGCTGGAAGAATCGACCGTAGAGATGAGCGAAGCCGCGGCGACACGATGTATGATGGAGTGAGTGCAACGAAGGGTAGCGGCGCAACCGGTGATAAGCGATACCGAACCGGCGCTTACGTCGCACGGCTCAGCCTTGCGGCTCGTGACACTCGGATTGGTGCTGGCCGCGGTGCTGGCTTTTCTCGGCGTCGCCGGGTACGCCCTGGCCCGCCAGAACGGCCTGGCCAGCGGCTCCGTCACGGCCGGCAGCAGCGGGCCGGCCAAAGTGTTTGGCAGCGGGCAACTGCTCGAGCTCAAGCCCTATCCAGCGCCGCCAGTGTCCTTCAAGCTGTTCTCGGGTGCATCGTGGCAGTTGGCATCCTTCCGCGGCAAGCCAGTGGTCATGAACTTCTGGGCCTCCTGGTGTCCTCCCTGCCGTCAGGAGGTCCCGGTGCTGCA
>CALBSQ010000370.1 GCA_937967325.1 uncultured Chloroflexota bacterium | reverse complement strand
AGCGCCCGCGCGACGGCGCGGCGCGAGGGGTCAAGGCCACTGGTGGAGGCGTGCGACACCAGCCCGTAGATAGTGGGCCGGCCGGGCTCGACCACTTTCACCAGGCTGCCGAATGGAGGCGCGCCGTGCAGCTCGACGGCCTCCGCGACGATCTCGGTCGTGCTGGCCGCCACTACTTCGCCGGCCCGCTGCTCGCGCGGCTGCCAGGCTCCATTGGTGACGGCAACGAGGTGATCCAACTCACACCGCCTTCAACTGCTTGCTCATGCGCTTGGCCGAGATGTCCGCCGGCAGCCCGGCCCGCAGCAGCCGGCGCTCCAGCATCTGCTCGAATATCAGCCGGTCGCCGCCATCCAGAACCGCCTGCTCGTGGGCCTCGGTGAGCACCGGAGGATAGCTCGGCAGGCGTCCCTGATAGCGGCCACGCCGGCACTGGTCGGCCAGCAGCGCGTGCGTGAGCGCCAGTTTCTCCGGGTCGACAGCAATCCACGCGGGGACCTCGACGCGGCCGATCTCCGATCCCGCGTTCAGGTAGAAGCAGAGCATGCGATGCTCGCCGTAGCGCTCCTGAACGCGCTGACGCGGCCGGAAGAGCGCGCTACGATAGTAAGGCGGTAGGAGCTGCCGGAACAGCTCGCCATCCACCAAGCCATCCACCGGCTCGCAGGCGTGAACCCCGGTCAGCTCGCGCGATGAGCAGCGCCGGCAATCCATACCCGGCCGGTCCGAGCACAGCGGCACACGGGCCAGGTTGGCCACGTCGCGACTGCCGGGACGGCTCACGTAGCCGGCCAGCAGGTGACCCGACGCGCGGATTCGGTCAAACTGATCGATCAGGTCGCGCTCGACCGAGGCAGGCAGGTCGTGTCTGCGGATCTCCAATGACCAATCCAGCAATGAGCCATCAACCAGACCTACGACCGGGCGCGTCGAGGGCATCTCTTGTAACAAGTCCGCGAGCTTCCGACGCTCAAGGACCGTTCGCAGGGTGCCGAGCAACTCGTCCCGCACCGGCACGCGCCTACCCTCTACGTCAAACCAGAGGTCCTCGCTTCGGAACCGGATGTCGACGGCGTTGCCAAGCTCGGCTCGCGGGTTCTCGCCGTAATGGATCACGACCCAGCCGGTGTTGAGCACAAAATAGTCGGCCATGGCGTGCCGCTCCGGCTCAATTTGCGAGCCGTCCGTAGCGGCCACCGAGAACGTCGCAGGACACGGTGGAGGCGGATACGCGATTGCCGGGTCTTCTTCCGGCAGCGCAGCCAGATAGCCGAGCTGGCTCGCTTCTATGGCCGTCCGCACGGATTGCCAGGATCTGCATACCTCGGCGAAAGCGGCGGCGGCTCGCTCGGCGCGTGCCTCTCTGGCTGGACGGCTGTCCACCAGATAGGTTGCCATGGCTTCCAGTTGCCGGCTCAGCCCGTGCAGATCGACCGTCATGCCACTGCCGCCCCAATCGGATTAGGACAAACGTCCTTCAAACTGAGTCTAGCGGACCTGGCATGACATGGTCAAGATGCGCTTATTCCAGGTGGACAGAAGTCACCGGTGGGTTGCACCGATGGGTACTACTCCAGCCTACCTCACTGTTGCCTGTTAGAATGGCTTCCCCTACCGCGTCGACGGTCGTGATGCATTCCGCATACCTTGCGGAACAGCCGAGCGCATCGCGAACTCCCCACTCAGACGCTGCACTATGTCCACCACATCGGCGAGCGAGGTCGGATCCTCAGGGTCCGATGCGCAGACTTTCGATAAGGATGACCTGGTCACCAAGTGACATCTCTAGTCGATAGGCGCCCACCTTGACATCCTCGAAGGTAAAGTTGCCGAGCTCATCCACGTTGGCAGTTCGTGCGGTACCGTCGTCACCAGTCAGGGTGGCGACTCCCGCCAGAGTTGCCTCACTGGTCGTGGCGTCGCTCCAGACGAGCCCGGTGAGGCTCGTCACTCGCTTACTCATACGTCCGGCGTCTCGCCGTACTTCGGGTCCATAGCTGATCGTTAGCTTGAAATCGCCCGCGGCGTAGGTCTCAATGCCGGCCTCAGCCGTCCCACGCAGGCCGGCCAGCGGTTGGGATGTCGGCGCTGATGGCAGCAAGGTGGCGATGAGCCGCCTGAGCCGTGCGACGCGTGGCTCAGCGTTGGGTACGTCCTCGACGGCGAGAAAGTTGCGCAGGGTGTGCAGCTCATCGGAGCAACGTGGGCAGTCACGGACGTGCATGGCGATCGCCAGATGCTCTTGAGCGGGCACGACGCCAAGGTCATACTCCCCAAGTACCTGGGGGGTTGGACACTCGAATCGGTGGAGGTCCCTCGCCAATCGACGCTCGGTCGTTGCATATGTCCTCGCCGTCGCGGCGCAGTCCGGGCAGG
Organism: uncultured Chloroflexota bacterium; assembly: GCA_937967325.1. Lineage (GTDB taxonomy): Bacteria > Chloroflexota > UBA4733 > UBA4733 > UBA4733 > UBA4733. The sequence goes on along the minus strand of CALBSQ010000370.1, from coordinate 6,384 downwards.
CCCGCACGTGTTCCACGACGTTGGGAGGCGCCCCGCCGTCGTTGAAAGCAATCAGGTCATCGGGGCTGACCGTACCCGGGCGAATGCAGCTCACGACCGGTGCGTACCTTTCGTCATCGCATGCTTCCCTCCTGCCGTACTCAACGCGTCACGCTGGCGAATTCGCGCATCTAGCGACGGATCTCCAGAATATGGGGATTGCGGCGTAATCGCTCGATCAGGTTGCGCTTCACCCGGTAGACGTCGGCCACGGTGGCGAAGCGGTCGGGGCGGCGCCGCTGGATTTCCTGAGGCTTCAGGTCGAGCACGAAGCAGAGGTGGGCGACGAGGTGCTCCGCCTCGTCGTGGAGCTCGGCGCTGATGGCATTCCACAAGTCGCGGCCGGCCATGTCGCCTATGACCCCGTGCTCGGTATCGGCTGGCTCCAGCGCCTCGACCGTTTCCTCGGACAGCGCCTCGAGCTGCACTCTCGCCTGGCGCCGTTGCTCATCGGTGAGCACACTGTGTACGCACATTTTGAGGTAGCGCAGCAGCGCGGTCAACTCGGCAAAGGAGCTGAAGCGTTCGGGCGGAAGGGCCGACCACAGCCGCTCGAAGGCGCGGTTTAGCCAGTACTCGGCATCGTCCCGTGTCGTCGGGAACGCCGGGTGCTGCTGGACCCAGGACAGCACGATCCCGCGATACTGGGCATAAATCGCCTCCCACGCCGGCTGGCTACGCTCGCCAATCGCTCGGCGGAAGAGCTCGAAGCACGAATCAGCTTGCACCGATTCGCGCCGGAAAAACCGGCGCGTGTCCTCTTGACAAGCGCTAACGAGCGTGCTCAGTGGCACGTTTTGCAGTTCCACGTGTCCGACCGAGCCTTCTATCTACTTCAACATGCCCGCGCCGCGGGCATGGCATCGAACAGCAGTATCTCGAACGACCGGCCGCGCCTCAAGATCATCACCAAGCGCGTTGTGATCGTCGACATCGCGCGGCGTCGGACCACGAGACGCTACGCCGACGAGCGCACTACCCTGGCGGCCGCGTGACTGACGACAGACATAATACGGTGCAGCAGCAACACAGTGCAACCACACATCCTCCCAGTCGCGGCGTCTTGGCATCCTCCCTCGACCTCTGGCTGTGGCAGCGCCGGGGAACCGCTGGCCGGCGGTAGTAGCCGGGGGCCCGCGGTTCCTTTTGGCGTCAAGCGGAACAAGACAGCGCAGGGCTGTGAACCGCCCGATACTCAATCACGTCGGCGTCGATGAAGAGCTGGCCGAGCGCCTTCGCCGCCGCGACACGGTGGTGGCCGTCCAGGACGAAGTATTCCGACTGCAGCCGATAGACGACGATTGGCGGGAGCGTGACGCCGCGGCACATTGCCGTTTCGATGCGCCGTCGACGCTCGTCGCAGTGGGCGTGCCGCTGGCCAAGCCGTGGCCGGAAGTTGGCGTCGAGCTCACGCCAGCGCCCCACGCTGCCGGTGATCTGGGAAACGGGGATGACGTGTAGCCCGAGCGGTCGAGTCGCTATGGCGCCCGCCGCCGCGGCGGCGACGTGGAACGCCTTGACGCTCCGTTGTCGAAACACCGATGGCCTCTTTCCTTGGGGGCACGTCGCCCGATGCAGGTTGTTAAACGCTCGGTCGAGCGCTCTTTGCGCACTAAGTCCGGCCCAATCGGGCAGAGTGGTACACTGCCCGAATGAAGGTCGAGACGGCTGTCCGCATCTGCGTGTCCGTACGTTTCTTCGCCTCGCTGCGAGAAGTGACGGGGAAGAATCAAACAGCTGTGGAGTTGCCGTCGGGGAGTTGTGCCGGGGATGTCTGGGAGGAATGCGCGTCGCGCTGGCCGGCCCTATCCAGCCGGCGAAGGAGTACGGTGATCGCTGTGAATGCCGAGTTCGCACGGCCGGACGTGGTGGTCAAAGACGGTGACGAGGTGGCCTTCCTTCCTCCCGTGAGTGGCGGCCAGTGATAGCGTTGACGGATCAGCCGCTCGATGCCACGGCGCTCGTGCGCGTCGTGATGCGACCGAGCGATGGTGGGCTGGTGGTGTTCTCAGGGGTGGTCCGCGACCACTCCGAAGGACGGTCGGTGCGGCATCTTGAGTACGAGGCGTACAGAGAGATGGCGCTGCCAAAGCTGGAGCAAGTAGCTCGCGAGGTAGCGGCGCGCTGGCCAGATGCGCAGGTAGCCATGGCGCACCGCCTGGGACGCATGGAGATCGGTGACACCAGCGTTGTCGTGGCAGCAAGTGCGCCCCACCGGGCCGAGGCCTTCGAAGCCGGCCGGTACGCTATCGACCGGCTGAAGGAGATCGTTCCTATCTGGAAGAAGGAGTACTTCGCCGATGGCGAGTCCTGGCCGGAGGGCAGCATCCCAGAGCAGGAAGCACGCTTGTAAGCCGGAGACGGCGGGCCCTTCGATCAGCCGCCCATTTCGTCCTCTCGCAGCCCATCGGCGAGGACCTCGTCCAGCGTCAGCGCGCGGCCCTCGGCCCAGGCCGCCGCGAATGCCTCCTCCCCAAGCGCCTGCCGCGCCGAGGCTACCGCTTGCTCCGACCAGACGAGGGTGTCCGGAAGCGCAAACATGGGTTCGCTCGTCTCGCGGCCGGCCTCTACGGCGCCGAAGAACCGTGCGGCCCGTCGCGGCCGGCCCAGCGCCTCGGCGAGGATGGCCTGCCGCTCCAGGAAGTAGACCGCTCCGGGGGTGTCGCCCCGCTGGCGCGAGTCCCGCAGCGCCTCCCGGTAGTGCGCCAGCGCAGTCCGGCGGTCGCCTTGGCGAAGGGCGATATCCCCGAGCAGGATGCGCGCCGCCACCTCCCCCTCGCGATGGCCGATCGCCCGGTCCATGGCCAGCGCCTCCTCTGCCAGCCGCCGTGCCTCGTCGTAGCGCCCCTGCCGTAGCGCCACCTCGCCGAGTGTGCCGGCCGCGGCATCTCCGGCCACGCCGTCCCTGGTCTCCCTTGCCAGCGCCATCGCCTCCTCCAGCGGCTGGCGCGCCCCCACCAGATCGCCTGCCGCCAGCGGCCAGAAAGCGAGGAAGCGGAGCACGAACGATGCTTCCCGCGCCAGGCCACCGCGGCGCGCCAGGGTCAGCGCCTCGTCGAGCAGCGGCCGTGCCGGCCGATGCTGGCCGCCCATGTAAAAGGCCGCCGCCAGGTGGCGCAGGACGAGGACGAGCAGCCGTAGGTCGCCCAGCGGCCGCGCCAGCGCCAGGGACTCCTCCAGCAGCGCAATGGCGTGCCGGTGGTTCCCGTACATGGACTCGAACTGTCCCAGCCAGTTGAGCGCCGTGGCCCGGGACGGGGTCGCCGCGGCTCCGGCGCGGGCAAGCGCCTCGGCCAGCCGCGTGCGCCCTTCACTCAGCGGCCCATGCACGCGCCAGAATCGCCCGAGCGCCGCTGCCAGCCGCAGCTCCGCGTCCGCGTCGCCCGCCGCCCGGCTCCGGTCCAGTGCCGCCCGCAGGTTGTCGCGCTCGGCGTCGAAGCGGCGGTACCACGACCCCTGATCCGGCCCCACCAACGCCGGGTAGGAGCGCTCCGCCCAGGCCAGGTACCAGTCGCGGTGGCGAAGACGTATGGCGTCGATCTCTCCGGCGGCAACGAGCTGCTCCTCGGCATACTGGCGGATCGTCACCAACGGCCGGAAGCGGGCCTCGCCCGCCTCTGCCTCCGTGATGAGCAGCGACTTGTCCGCTAGGGACGTGAGCAGGTCGAGCACGTCGCCTATCGCGACGCCATCGCCGGCGCAGACCGCCTCCGCCGCTGGCAGCGTGCAGCCGCTGGCGAAGACGGCCAGGCGGCGGAGCACCGCCCGCTCGGCGTCGGACAGCAGCGCGTAGCTCCAGTCGATGGTCGCGCGCAGCGTCTGGTGGCGGCGCGGCGCGGTGCGGCTCCCGCCCGTGAGCAGCCGGAAGCAGTCGCTCAGGCCGGTGGCTAGCTGCTCGACGGAGAGCACGCGCAGGCGCGCCGCCGCCAGCTCGATGGCCAGCGGGATACCATCCAGCCGCCAGCAGATCTCGGCCACCGCGACCGCGTTGCCCTCCCCGGGCACGAACTCGGGCCGCACCAGCCGTGCTCGCTCGCAGAGGAGTCGCACCGACTCGCAGGTGGCGAGCGGCGCCATGTCAGTCGAGTCCTGCGGGTCGGGGAACGCCAGCGAGGGGACACGGTAGACGACCTCACCACCGATGCCCAGTGCCTCCCGACTGGTAGCCAGGACCCGCAGGTCGGGGCAGTCGCGGAGCAGGGTATCCGTCAAGCGAGCGCAGGCGTCCACTAAGTGCTCACAGTTGTCCAGGACGAGCAGCAGACGGCGCGACCTCAGCGCCGCGGCGAGCGCCCGCGCGAACGGCTGCCTCGGCGCCTCGGGAATGCCGAGGCTCGCCGCGAGGGTGGCCGGCACGAGTGCCGGATCCGTCAGCGACGCAAACTCTACCAGCCAGACGCCGTCGGGGAAGCGTCCGCGCAGTGCCGCCGCCACCTCCAATGCCAGGCGGGTCTTGCCGCAGCCACCGGCACCGGTGAGGCTAACGAGGCGTGCCGACCCAAGCCGTTCGCGGACCTCGGCGATCTCGCGCTCGCGACCGACGAAGCTGCTCAGGGCCGCCGGCAGGTTGTCTTTGGGTGCCGTGCTGGTCGGGGATGCCGTCCTGCGGGCAGCTCGTGGCGCCGGCGCCGCCGCGGCCAGGAAGCCCTCCTGCTCTCCGTCCGCTAGACCCAGAGCCGCGACCAGGCGCCGGGTCGTATCGCGGTAGGGCCGGGTGGCCCCTCGCTCCAGCTTCTGGATGCCGTTGACACTCAGCCCGGCCCGCTCGGCCAGCGCCTCCTGCGTCAGCCCGATCGCCATCCGGTGTCGGCGCAAGAGCTCGCCAAACCCCGACGTCGCGGCGCTCGACATGTGCACGCCCCCTCCTCGTCAGCGCGATCCGCCCGGTTACCCACCTTCTTGAGAGCGGGTGGCCAAGCGGGCTGGTCGTTGGTGGGCAGGTGGACCGAACTGCCGCACAGTGTAGCAGGTGGCGGCCGGCTGGTCGCCCGGCGTGCGAGCTTGCGGTACCCCACGTTGGGCAATGGCTTCGTTCATGGCAGCGAGGCACGTCTAGCAGCGGAAAGGACCGGCGTGTCTTACCGCCTGACCGACGCTCTGGAACGGGCGACCGGTGACCAACGGTGGGGTGCCGCCTCGGTGGGGGGCGACGCCATGGTCCGTGGAGCCGCGAGGAGGAGACCAGGGATGCCATCGCCGACCGCAGGACATTGCCTGGCGCCGGTGGGCCCGGCCGTCTTGGGCACCCGCCGGACGCTGCTTGGCAGCGTCGCCGCCACCGCCGTGGCCTTTGCCCTCGGACGCCACACGAACGGGATCGGCGCCGCTCCCGCCGGGGCGACCGCGACGTTCAGCGCGCTACCGGAGGCGCCACCGACGCCCGCAGCGCTGCCCCTCCGCGTCGCCGCCGTCACGCCTGTCGGCGGAACGCCGGCCACCTCCCCAACGGCGGCGACACTGCCAGGCGTCGCGCCGTCACCAGGCGCCACCCCGTCGCTGGCCCCGACCATGGACGTGTCCTCGGTCGACCTGACGGTCCGGGTCCGCCGGCAGCCGTGGGGTCTCGAGGGGTGGATCAGCGGGACCGCGGTGATGCGCGAGCTGACCGGGGTCGCCAGCGTTTCGCCGTATGGCGCCCTCGCCTATCGTCGTGATGGCGATCCCAACTGGTATCACCTCGTCGGCGTACTGGGGACGGAGCCGATCACGGATGGGCAGCGCTTCCTGGTCACCACCACCGAGCCGGGCGCGGGCAGCGCGCGCGTCGACCTGACGGCGCCCGCGGCGGGCATCGTGCGCGTCGCCTTCGCGCCGCCGCCCGGTCCCGTGGTGACCAGCACCGCCTTCTCCGTCGCCTCGGACCCCACGGAAACGCTGCTCGGGCTGGGCGAGCGGTTCGACGGCGTGCAGCTCGCCGGCAAGCGGCTCGACCTCTGGGCCGCCGATCGGCGCGACGCCGGCTACGGCAGCAGCACCTACCTGCCGGCGCCCTGGCTGCTGTCCAGCCGCGGCTACGGCTTTCTGCTCGACGACACCCGACGCACGACCTGGGAGGTGCGGACGCGGCGCCAGGACGCCTGGCTGGTTGGCGTGCCGGGGCCGCGCTTGTCGTTCTACCTGCTTGGCGGCATGCCCGCCCAGGCCATCCAACGCTATACGGCGTTGACCGGGCGGCCGCCCTTGCCGCCGCCCTGGGGATTGGGCGTCGTGAAAACCCTGGTCGGCGGCGAGCAGCGCGTGCTGGCCGACGCGGCGCGGCTGCGCCGGGACGGCATCCCGGTGGACGGCATCTTCGTCTACGACGCCGCCGATGGCGACGCCAACGTCGGCTTCCCCGGCATCCCC
>CALBSQ010000369.1 GCA_937967325.1 uncultured Chloroflexota bacterium | reverse complement strand
CCGGCGAGTGCTGGGAGCAGTCGGCCACGAACCGGCGGACGATGTGGCGCGCCTCCTGGTGGACATCCCGGTCGGACGCCTCGGCGCACTGGGCTAGGCGGCGGTACTCGTCGGGCGACAAGCTCACGATGATGGGCCTCGCCATAGGGGGCGGCCTCCTTCGTTTGGAGTATCCGCCCCCTGCCCGCTCGCCATCGCTAGCGAACGCTAGGAATCGCTAGACTGGCCGGCCCTTCGCTTTCCAATACTCCTTGCGCCAGTAGCGCAGCGTGCTCTCGCCGATCCGCAAGCGCGCATTGGCGATGGTCGACCAGCTCAGGCGGCGGTCCCGCTGTCGCAGGCGCTCCGCCTCCTCGACAACCGGGAACCACAGGCTTTCCAATTCCGCCCGGCGCCAGTGGTCGTCGCTCACGCCGCCCGCCCTTGCTTGACGATGGCGCGCCAGCCGGCGCCGGTCCGGTACCACAATTCCGCCGACCATCCCGGCGGGACCGGTGGCATCGCGTCAAGCCAGCGGCGGACGGTTGCCTCGGTCGGCACGGCGCCGCACAGCTTGCATTGAATCAGCCGGCCGCCGCCGGCGGTAATCACGCACAGGTCGAACGGCCCGTGCGAGCCGCTGCTCCGGATGGCGAGTAAGCCGTCTTGTTGGAGCTGGCGCAATAACTCGCGTTCGGCGCGGCTGCCCCGGCGGTAATATGAAGATCCGCCATGCGGCTTGGTTGACGGCACGGTGACCACGTCGCGCAGGGGGAGGCGGCGCTGCATCACGCTCCTCCTCGCTCCCGCGCCAGCTCCCAGATCGCCGCGTCCCATGGGTCCTCCGTCCCGGCGATGGCGGCGCGTACGCGCCCCTCGAGATTGGCCGGGACGGCGACCTCCATGTCCCGGCTCGCGGCGATGGCGGCGTCGATGGCGCGCTCCACTGCGGCCACCCGGACGGCGCGCCGATAGGCAGCCTCCAGGGTCGCGGCGTCGGGCGTCACCTTCTCCGCGCCGACCTCCTCCAGCTTCTCGGTCAGCCAGCGCAGGAACTGGTCGCTGGTCATGGCGTTCAGCTCGACCCGCTGCCCAGTCCAGCAGCCGCGCCGCGGCTGCACGAGAAAATTGGCCTCATCTTCGGTCGCGCCGCACGCCCGCAGGTTGCGGCGGGGATCGACCGTGCTGTCGTAGTCCACCGGCTCGCTTTGCAGCCCCATCGCCCGCACGTCCGCCAGGCGCAGGCCCAGATCGACGACACGCGGGGTCGTGGCGAACGCGTAGCGCCGGGTGTCGCTGCGCAGCGTGTGCGCGATGGTGAACCCCGTCTTGTCGAAGTCGTGCAGGACCAGGATGGTCACCCCGGCGCGCGAGAGGCGCTCCAGCAGCAGGCGGGAGGCGGTGACGCTCACCCCCTTCGTGCTCATGATCGCGAGGTCGTACCGCTCCGCCAGCCGGGCGGCGTGGAACAGCGGCAGGAAGCCCTCCTTCTCCACGAAGAGCGCGAAGCGGTAGCGCTGGGCGGGGCCGCGCGTCGGCAGCAAGGTCGGCAGCGTCGTGGCGTCCAGCGCGCTGTCCGGCGCATCGCGCCAGTCGGCCAGGTACCGGCGGACCGCCAACGTGCCCAGGGGCACCTCGTGCCCGGTGTGCGGCTCGTACAGGTGGCCGCGCGCGTCGAAGACCACGTCCCAGCTCGCCGTCGCTTCGGGGTGCTCGCTCAAATAGTCCGGCAACAGATGCTGGGTGAAGTAGTTGGCGTCGGACCAGCACGTGCCCCCGGTGAGCTCCAGGACACGGGGGCGGGCGGCATACATCACCTGGCGGGTGTTGGCCGGCAGGGAGCCGTTGGCGCTGGCGAGTCGGTAGGCGTCGGCCATGACCGCGAAGGCGGCCGCCTTGATGCTGAGCGGCGCTTGCCTCTCCCGGCGCAAGCGAGCGAGATCCTCCTCGCGCACGCGGTCCGCCCGATCGGCTTGCCGCTTCGTACGCTTCCATTCCGCTGTCGCGCCGGCGAGGGCGCGCGCCAGCACGGCGCGCAGCTCCGGCGGCAGGATGAGCGCGGTCTTCCCCGCGTCGGTATGTTCCAGGCGGGGGCAGGCCAGATGCACCACGACGATGACCGGGTCGTGCGGATCCACCCGCTGCTGCCCCAGCAGCGTCGCCAGCTCGGCCGGGGCGCGCAACAGCGGGCTCCAGTTGCGCCCGACCAGTAGCAGGCGATCCCGGGCGCTGAGGTCGCCGGCGATGCCGAAGGCGACCTCGAGCACGTAGGGCAAGCCGTCGGTGGTCCCGGCCACTTTCTTGTAGCGCGCGTTGGCGGCGCCGTAGACCTCGACCAGGCGTCCCAGGAGATGCTGCTCGCCGACACTGCCCAGCGCCTCGGGGGCGACCGGCCGCGCCTGGCGCCGCATGGCGTCGAGGAGCGTCCGCACTCGCGCCGGGTCCCCGTCGTCCCCGCGCACGAGGTCGTGCAAGGCGGCGCCCGTCAAGTCCAACTGATCGGTGATCGCCTTCTGCCGCGCGCTGCCGGCGAGGCCGCGAAACTCGGCCAGGAACTCCCGGACGGTGCGGGCCTTGGCCCCACGCCGTTCCTCGGCCAGGTAGGCCGCGATCAGCGCGCGCAGGCCCTCGACGTCATACCAATGGGGCGATGTCGGGTCGTTCGGTTGCCACTTCCGCCAGCCGGGGCAGGTTGGGGGCCACCGCCAGCGCCGCGTCCCCGCTCGCCCATCGTGGTCGCGGAGCAGCGTCAGGCTCGCGTGTGGATTGAGCGTCGCGAACCCGGCGAGCAGGAGCGTGGCATCCACGTTGTAAAAAGCGCCCGGCTCAGCATCGGCCAGATAGCCTGCTATCCCCGGCCAGTGCAGACGGATGCGGGTGCCGTTTCTTACAAGGCCGTCGTTCGTCATCATGTGGGAGGGCTTCGGCTCGCGGGTGATGATGTCGAGGGCCGTCCGGACCCGGTGGGTGACGCCGCCGGCGCTGACCTCCACGCCGCCTTGTTCGTGGCCCGCCACGAAGGGCGCGGCCCAGAGGCATTTCAGGGCGTTGCCGAGCTGCCCGCGCGTGGGGCTGACGTAGTAGCGCTTGTCGGACACGCGCACGAGGTAGTCGAGGGACCGCTCCAGGACCGCTGCGGGCAACCCGGGGCCGTTGTCTTGCACCGTCAGGTAATCCGGTTCGATGGTGACCACGATGTCCGGGGCCACCCCGGCGCCCTCGCAAGCGTCCAGGGCGTTGTCGAGCAGCTCCTTGAGCAGCGCCAGCGGCCAGAGCTCGCTAGGGTGGCCGATCTGCCTGGTCAGTTCGCTGGCGCCGAAGAAGTCCAGGGCGCGACTGGTCGTGAACGCCGTGCGATCAAGCAGAGCGGCAGCTACCACGGCGGCGCCTCCTCTTTCGGCTGCCACATCGTCTTGTCGCAGCGCTCGCAGTAGGCGCCCAGACGCGTGTCATAGCCGAGA
>CALBSQ010000368.1 GCA_937967325.1 uncultured Chloroflexota bacterium | reverse complement strand
GCGTGCTACCCAGCAGGTAATGCCAGTTCGACTCCTGAAGCTGATGTATCGCGCTAAACTGCTGCGCTGCGGCCGGTGTGTCATGCGCCGGGTCAACGGTCACTGCGAGGAGCACTGCCTTACCCTGGTCGGACCCCAATTGGCGATCCGCCTGACCCAGCTTCGTCGCGATGAGTGGGCAGACATCGGGGCACTGCGTGTAGAGGAAGGTCAACGCGACTACCTTACCTCGCAGCGCCGACAGTTGGACATTCTGGCCATTCTGATCTTTCAGGGTGAAGTCCGGCGCCGGCGGCGAACCTTGCACGATCGGACCAAGCAACGCAGCCGACTGGCGATGCAGCGTCACTACCAGGCCGGTCACCCCAACTACGAGGATGAGCGCGCCGCCCAGCAGCAGCGCCAGCACGCCCAAGGGCGGTCCGGACCTCCCACGCGCCCCAGCAGCGTTCGTCGAAGAGCCGCGGGGCGTTCGTGGACCGGTGCTGGGCGGACGGGCCGGCTTGGCACGTGTGGCGCGGCCTGATGGCATGAAGCGTTCCAATCGAGCGAGTCGCAGGCTCACCACGACACCTGCCTGCGTACCAGTGTACAGCGACAATACGCGGCTTGCGCCCTTCCCGGATGCAATTGACGGCGCCCGACCAAACAAACGAACTCGGGGCCAACCATCTCATGTGGCTAACCCCGAGTCCGCGCTACATGTCGCCCCTTGGCGGGGCTATCGCGTTAGGAACGTCGCAGCCGAACCGCCGCCAGGCCGGACACCAGCAGGCCGAGGCAGACCAGGCCGCCCCATAGCGGCGTGCTGCCGCCGCCACCCGTACTGGGCATGTGCGCCGGGATCTGGGCCGGCGCCTGTGCGACCGGGCCAGGGACGGGCGCAATGGTCTCGGCAACGGCGAGCGTCCCATGCATCCAGTCGTGGACCGTACACTGGTAGCTGTAGGTACCCGCCGCGGTTGTGCCGTTCGTCTTGATCGACCACTGCTGCGCCGAAGGCGAGACTCCGTAGCCGGTTCCTGCGAGCAGCCCGGAATCGACCAACTGCTTCGGGTCCGTCAGCACCGTACCCGCCGGCGCGTTTCCTGGATCACCTGTCAAATCCGGATGCGTCGCGCCCGGCCGGACGCATGGGGGCGCTGGCGGTGGACCATGGCCGGATGGTGGATTCTGGAAGCTGGTCCCGCAGTTGAAACCGAACGGCGCGTTGAGGCGCTTGTCATCCGTGGGGAAGCTCACGGTATGAACCTCACCCGAGTCCTTCCACAGGTACTGCACTTGATCGCCAGCAACGAGGCTGAGATGTTGGGGCAGCATCTCCAAGATGCTGTAGTGGTCGCCCCCTATGCCGACCGAAACCTGATAGGTCCGCGTGCCGGGGGCGCCGCCGGTGTACTGCGGGACATTGGCGGCCTGTTCCGCGGCCAGCGCCGCGGCCTGGTCGGTGGTGAACTGCGCTGGGGTCTGCGCGTCGATCTGCGCCTGAGTTGTCGCCGGCTGGCTGGCATCGACGACGGTCACGGTGCCGGTCATGCCCGGATGGATCCAGCAGAGGTAGCTATACGTACCCGCAGGCGCATTAACTTTGATCCTCCAATCGACTGGCGTTGGGTTGCCGGTTTTGCGATCAATGGCTGGGAAAAGGCCGGCGATCTCCACGTCGTTCCCGCCGCTGAACGTGCAGAGCGACTGGCTGAGCGCCTCCACACCACACACGGGCGGACCGTTGGGATTGTTCCCGATCTTTCCGCCGCCTGCGGTGCTGCCACCTGTTACGTCGAAGTTGCCGGGTCCCAGACCGATCTTTGATAGCCCTGTTCCAGTGGCCAGATTGGGGTCCTGGGTATCCGCGAAGGCGACCGGGTAGGCAGCTCGGCCAGCGGCATCGCTCGGCGCGAGCCCGATGAGATGCACCGCACCCGGCGCGGTTCGGAAATCGATGACGTCACCAGTATGGACAGAGACCGAGCGAGTGAAGAAGTCGCGATACTCGAACACGCGATTTTGGTTGGGATTCTGATTGGCAAGATCGGCGTGGTCGACACCGACGACGATCGACGCCGGCGCCCCTTGGGCCGCTGCCGGCGCCGCGAGGATGGCCGGGAACAGCGCCACCCCGAACAATCCCGCTGCGAGCGTACGTAAGAGCCGATGCATGTATCCTCCCCTCTGAACGTTCCATCTGTGCTACGAGAAAACAACCCGCCCGTTACAACACAGTACTAGCCCCCGCTGTCTCCTTTCGATCCCTGCCCGCCAGGATACTAACGCCGGACGCTCAATTACGCAAGCGATCTGGGCCAAACGTCTCACACGGCGGGCAGGTGCGTGGTCGCGGAGGGAACCTCTCCCCCGGCCCCTCCCCTACGAAGGGAGGGGAGCCTCATCTGAGATGACGGTTGGGCCTCACCGCATAGCGGGCTGGTGTCGCCACGAAGGGTGACGAGGCGTACCCTGGAGGCTCCCCTCCCTTCGTAGGGGAGGGGCCGGGGGAGAGGTCGACTCCCTAGCCGGAAACAGGTGGGGCCGAGGCCGACTCCGCGAGGAGGGTCGCCTCCCCTTGGTCTGCGTCAACCAGATCGAGGAACGCGCGGACCAGCCCGGCTTCTATCGCCTCGATCGCGGAGGGCGCCAACCCCTGCACGGAATAGTAGCCGCCGGCGAGGCGCCAGTGGCCACCGGCATGGCCGCGACCGGCGGCAAGCTGCATGGCCACGGCGCCGGCATCGGCAGACTCGTCGGTGGTGCGCACCGAGAAGAGCAGGCGATCGGCAAACCGGCCGACGCAAAATGCCCAACGCGCCTCCTCCAACCGCACGATCAGGTCCGCGGTTTCCCCCGTCGTCTCAGGCATTTTCAAGTCGCCCAGCGAGGCAACCACGGTGTCGCCGTAAATTTGGACGCGCTCCAGCGCGTTGTGCAGCGCCTGGTAATAGGCGCGCGGCAGCCGCGGATTCTGGATGCGGGCCAGCGCCCGCTTATCCGCGGCGACGAACAGGCGGAGGTAGGCTAGCGCGTCGATGCCGCTCGCCTGCCTGCCCAGATCCTGGGTGTCCGTCTTGATGCCGTAGAACAGCGCCGTCGCGACCCGCTCGTCGACGTGAACCTGGGCGTCTTCGAGATATTCCGTGAACATCGTACACGTGGCGCCGTACTCTGGCCGGATGTCGCTCATGGTCCCTGGACCAAGGTCGGCGACGAGGGGGTGATGGTCGAGCACGGCGGTCGGAATCAGATCGACAGGCAGGGCGTGGTTGCCGCCGGCGGGCTGGCAATCGAGCAACGCCGCGGCGTCGACGCTGCTCCAGTCGCAGTCGCCGGCAGGTACCAGCGGGATACGCAGCTCCTCCACCATGGCTCGATTTTCGGCGCGCGCGATCACCCCGCCATAGACAATGGAGGTCTGGATGCCCAGACGGGCCTGCAGCAAGGTCACGAGCGCCAATCCGGCGCCGATCGCGTCAGGGTCGGGATGGTCGTGGAGGACCGCGACGGGGCGCCGCTTGCCTTGGAACGCTGCCAGCAACCGCCCCACTTGCCGCGCGTGCGCTCGTGGCCGCATCGGCGGCTTCGGCACTGGACTTCCCTTACTCGCAAGCAATAGCTCAGCAAGCTGCCTGGCCTCGACGTCGCCGTCCACGGTATACCTTCGTCTCCGCAGCGCATTGCTACAGAGTGTAGCCTCTTTTGGCGGAGTCCGCGCAGCTACTCGTCACCTGCTACACTGCCCGCCAGAAAAGCGCTGCCGCCGACTGGAGCGGTTGCGCCGATGGAACGAAGAGGGGGAGACCAGGATTGGCAGCCTTTTACGAGGAGCACGCAGCACAGTCGCTGCGCCACCTGATGGACGACGTGACACTCCAGCACGCGGCGGCCACACTCGGCTTCAAGAAGGGCCGCGTGAGTGACGTCGGCCTGCGACCGCTGGTGGCCTGGGCCTCCCAGCGCGCGCACGAGTTAGCGCAGCGAGCGACGATGGAGGGTCTGCCCGTCAGCGTGTTCGACGACCAGTTGGCCACCCTGCGCGCGCTCGTTTCCGCCGTCACCGACGTTGCCACGGGCGGGCCGATCCAGCGGCTGAATCGACGAATTGTGCCGCCGGTGATCCCCAGCGAAAGCACCGGGGCCGTCCGCCAGGCAATTGGCCAGGTAGATCTGGACACGGACCCCGACACCATTGTCCAACGGCTGCTCGTCGCCCTGCACGGCACGGCGCCGTCTCCAGCCCCTGTGTCGCCTTGAGGAGTGGCGCAGCCTCGCCAACATATGGCTACTCCTCCTCGTCGTCCAGCTCGTCGAGCAGATCCTGCAGTCGGAGTTGCAACCCCGGCAGCACGTCGCCCCCGTCGAGCGGTTCCGTGCCGCTCACCCGCCGGATGCCGTCCTGGGTATAGACCATCGTCGTGCTGGCCTCAGGATTGACGTACCAGAGCAAGCGCACGCCGGCGCGCAGCCAGTCGCCGATCTTGGCCTCAACGAGACTTGCGCGATCCGTCGGTGAGAGAACCTCGATGACAAAATCAGGCGCCGTTACGGTTGCCTCGGCATCCACATCCTTCGGGTAGCGACCACGCTGGTAAAAGGCCAGGTCGGAGCCACGGGCATGGTACTCGCTGCCAAGGATGCGCACCATGCCTTCACCGCTCACCACCTGACCGAGCCGATTCTGGCGGACGAAGTTCCCGACCCGGACTACGAACGCGGCTTCCACGAAGGCGTGTCGATAGGTTGGCACGTCCCACTCCACGATCTGGCCATCAACGAGCTCGCGCAACTTTCCGTCATCTGGGAACTGGTCCAGATCGTAAATCGAGTAGCGCTTCGGCGGCGCCGCGGTCGTTATCACCAGTGCCCCCTCTCCTCCAGGAACAATCGCTGCTCCGAATGATCGTACCACCGAAGGCTTCGCGACTCCGTTGTTCAGCACACGGAGTCCAACCAAGGGAGATATTCGACCTTTGTGGTGAATGCATCATTAGCGCACCTCTATGACCTGGGCTGCATCCAGATGATCTAACTGCGGCGGCGCGGCCAGCGCCAGCCGCGCCCCGCTGGCGCCGTCGTACCAGCCCAGCTCGAGGTGGTAGGCGCCAGGCAACAGAGTAGCGGGCAACGCGATGGCGTGCTGGTCTGCGACCACTTCCGCCGGCAGCCAGCCCCGCGTTGGCAATGTGTTGTTGCCCGGCTGGCTATCGTTCTGGGCGACGATCTTGCCCTCGCGGTTGAGCAGATGGACAAACACGGTATAGTCCCGGTCCGGCGTCGCGAGGGCCCGCCAGTACAGCGTGACCGTGAGCGCCGCCCCTCGAGTCGGTGTCGCGCTGCTCAAGTCATACCCGAGCAGATCGATCTGATTGCCAAACGTCGCCCGGAGCACGTGACGCGGCGATGGCAACGCGAACTCGTGAACACGGTCGACGACGTTCACCGAGCCGGCGATGATTTTGCCGACCGGCGCGCCACTCTGGGCATTGCTGGCGACAACGACGATTTGCAGCGGCCCCGGCGCGGTTCCCGCCGACACAGTCACCTGGCGTGGATCGGCGACCACCTGACCGAGCGGTAGCTCGGCGAAAGGCTCGGCGCCATAACCGGCGTCACCGTGCAACTCGGCGACGGTTTCCTGGCGGCTATCTACATAGGCGATCTTGACGCTGAGCGGCGGCAGTGGACCGGTCCGCAACCAGCGCAACACGACCGGAAGCGACTCGCCGGGCTTTAGCGTGCGAGCGCGCAGGTCCGCCCCGGTGAGGTAGAGACCGGCAACGAGCGCCTGGGCGCCGGCGGGCGGCGTTGCGGTACCGGCGGGGGCCGGCAACACGCGCACCGAGGCCACCGTGACCGGCGCCCCCAACGTCTGGAGGACGGCGGCGGGCTGGTTGAGCGGGTCGAGCAGCTCGGCGCCCGCGTCCAGATGCAGGGCGATCGGGGGCGTGTCCTGGGGGACGGCGAGCTCATGCCGCGATACAAAGACGTCTCCGGCGTGCCAGCCGCTCCGCATCATGCCCTGGCGATCGGATTGGGCCCAGGTGACGCCGTGGCCATCGTCCAGGTGGACTGACGCGCCAAAGTTGACAGCGCCGGCCGTCAATACCTGCCACAGCAGCGACACGACCAGCGTGCTTCCCGGACCAACGGAGGTCGTAGACTCCATCCGGACTCCGAGCAGCGCGAGCTGGCCGCCAAACTGTTGGGGCTGCGCCGGCGGGGTAAAGCTCTGTCGGTACTCGCCGAGAGCGGCGGCGTCCAGGGCGTAGAGAAAGTAGCCAGGATGGCCCGGTCGAGCATCTCCCTGAGCGAGCAGATGCGCGGTGGGCAGGTAGCTTGGTAAGGGCGGCGTTACCTGGAAATGGGAATAGACCCAGAGCGCCGGCTGGCCCGCTGGAGGCAGCGTCACCACAGTCGAGTACTCGCGGAGCCAGCGCGCATCTGCTGAGGCAGGGCGGAAGAAGAGGTACGGGGAGGAAGCGTCCAACTGCACCGTCGTGTCGGATATCGGCACTCCAGTCACTTTTCCCGCCGCGGCCGCCGCCTCTCGAATGTCCGTGTCGAAGGCGGTGTACACCCCCGGCTGCTTG
>CALBSQ010000367.1 GCA_937967325.1 uncultured Chloroflexota bacterium | reverse complement strand
ATGGCCTCTTCTTCGCGACCGGGCACGGTCCCAGCGGCATCGGCCCGCTGCCCGGGACGGTGGCGTTGCTCGCGGCGCTCATGTTCGGTGAGGCGGCTCCGATTTCTCCGCAGCCCTTCAGCCCGCTGCGGTTCCTGCACTAGGCAGCCGACGAAGGAGCGCTCTTGGTAGCGGGGATGCCAGAGCCGCGATTGCTCTGAGGATGGCCACCTTTCATCAGAGCCGGCGGCGGCGCGCCGCGGGAGGGTCTGCAGTGATAGCAGGGAATACCCGAGGTGACGGGGATGCCGGGGCCGCGATTGCGATCGGCGGCCAAGCGACCGGGGGACTGCGGTCCCTTCCAGTCGGTGAGAACCGTCCGACGAATCGGGAATACTGTGGTCGGATGTCGGACGGTGCGGACGCGCGTCCTTCCCCACTGCCCCGACTTGGCATTGATCGGACTCCAGACTGCCGTCACCAAGCGACCGCAGTCGCCCGGCGGGTTGGCCGCCGATCGCAATCGCGGCCCCGGTATCCCCGTCACCTCGGTTGCAGCCTACCTTCGCGGCAGGCAACCCGGCGGTGTGCCGCCGCCTGAACTTAGGCACGATCGCCCGGCAATTGGAGTCGGATCGGGAACAGCAAGACGGCAAGCGCGGCGAGCGTCGCCGGCACGAAGGCCAGTTGCGGCACGCCAGTGGCGTCCCAGAGCCTCCCGCCGACAAGCGGGCCGATGAAGGCCAGGGCGTACGAGATCGTGAAAAGCGCGGCGGATAGCCGGTGGACATCGTCCTGGCCGGCGAGCAGCGGAGGGAGCGCCAAGGAAAGCACCAATACGAACGCGGTGCAGAAACCGATCACGGCGGCACACGCGACCGGCCAGCTGTCGGGAAGGAACGCGAAGCCGGCCACGGCGGCCAGAGCGAGCGCGCCCAGAGGGATGAACGGGAGGCGCCGGCCGACCAGCCGTCTGGAGAAGGCGGCGATGAGTACGGA
This sequence comes from uncultured Chloroflexota bacterium, assembly GCA_937967325.1. Taxonomy (GTDB): domain Bacteria; phylum Chloroflexota; class UBA4733; order UBA4733; family UBA4733; genus UBA4733. The sequence goes on along the minus strand of CALBSQ010000367.1, from coordinate 10,383 downwards.
AGCGGGGAGCTGGCCGGCGTTCGTCGCGGCCAGGGTAGCCGCGATGAGGCCGGCGCGACTGGTGGACTGCAGGAAATCGGGCACAAAGGCATTGGTGCCAAAGTAGAGCACAGAAGCGCCGCCGAGCGTCAGGCTGAGCAGCCAGGTCTGCTTGTTCCGCCAGTCTGGCCACCAGCGTACGACCGCGTCACCGCCGGCTCGCGGTTGGTGGCCCGTCAAGAGCAAGATCAACAGGGCGCTGATAAGCACCGGAAGCGACCAGAAAGCAAAGCTCCACTCCCAGCTCCCTCGCAGCAGCGGAACGATCAAGGGAATAGTCAGCGACGCGGCCAGGACCTCGCCGATGAGCAGTCCGTTGCTATAGACGGCGGTGGCCAGACCGGAGCGCGCCGGGAACCAAAGCCGAACGATGGACGGGAGCGCCGGCTGCGTTATCGAGATGCCGAGGCCCATGGCCACGGTCATCGCGAAGAGAATGGGGATCGCTGGGCCGACGCCGCGCAGCGCCGAGGCGCCCGCGATCAGAATCAGACCGACCAGCAAGGCTCGTCGCGCCCCAACACGGGCGATGAGTAGCGATCCGGGCACGGCGGCGAGCGCCAACAGCAGGATCGGGAGCCCGGTCAGGGCGGCAGTACCGGTTTCGCCCAGGCCAAGATCGTGATGGATCAGCGGCAGCACCGGCGGAACCGCCAGGATAGTCAACCTGAGGTCAGCGCCGGCGAGCCACAGCAGCGGGAGACGAACCTTGCAGTCCTCATTCCGGCCGCCGGGCACGTGCCGCGTCCTCCCCAGGCACCATAGGCATTGACGCGCGCGTCGTCAAGAAACGCAGACAGCCAAACGGAAATAGCGCCGTGCATGATAGCCGGCGCCTCCATGCATCAGTTCCACGCTGACGGCTCAGCGCGCGGCGCGCTACCATTGCTCTTGCTTAGGCGAAGGAGCAGCAATCGTGAAGATCACCGATATCCAGTGCTATCCGGTGTGGGGCGGCGGTCGCAACTTCCTGTTTGTGGTCGTGGACACCGACGAGGGAATCTCCGGCGTCGGGGAGGCAGGTCTCACCGGCCGCGAGCTGGCGGTGGCCGGAGTCATCGAACACTTCAAGCCACAACTGGTCGGGCAGGATCCCGGCCGCATCGAGCACCTCTGGCAGATCATGTCGCGCGGCGGTTTCTTCCCGGCAGGGAAGATCGCCGGCAGCGCGCTCTCGGCCGTCGACATCGCGCTCTGGGATATCAAGGGGAAGCGGCTCGGCGTGCCGGTGTACGACCTGCTCGGTGGCCTGGCGCGCGACCGCGTCGTCTGCTACCCCCACAACGGCGGCCGCACGACGGACGAGCTGGTGGAGAGCTGCCGCCGAACGACGGCCGAAGGCTGGAAATTCGTGCGCTGGGGCCTATCTGACGGTACCGACGTGCTGGAGCCTTCCCGCGCGGTGCGCCGCGCCGTCAAGGAGTTTGAGGCCGTGCGCACCGCCCTCGGCGACGAGGTGGAAATCTGCTTCGACGTCCACACGCGGCTTGATACGCCCGATGCCATCCGCCTGTGCCGTGCCGTGGAACAGTTCAACCCTTTCTTTGTGGAAGACCCGTTGCGCTCCGAAGGTGCCTACTCGTTGCGGCTGGTCCGTCAGCAGACGGCGGCGCCGCTGGCGGTGGGCGAGCAGTTCGCCAGCAAATGGGAATTCCGCGAAGTAGTCGAGCAAGAGCTGACCGACTACGCCCGCATCGATCTCTGCATCGTGGGCGGCCTCTCGGAGGCCAAGAAGATCGCCGGTTGGTGCGAGACCCATTACATAAAGCTGGCGACGCACAACCCGCTCGGCCCGGTGTCGACCGCCGCCTGCCTGCACCTGAATCTGGCCTGCAACAACGTCGGCGTCCAGGAGCAGCCTCGCCGTCCGGGCTCGGTGCTGACGGATGTGGTTCCGGTCCAGGTGCCATGGGAGGGTGGCTATCTACTGCCGCCGGATCGACCGGGTCTCGGCATCGAGTTGGATCGAGAAGCGGCCAAGGGCCATCCCTTCCAGATGCGCGAACTGCCGCGGCTGAGGCGGGAGGATGGGGCGTTCACGAACTGGTAGGGAGGCTGGCGGCGGACCCTCACCCCCGGCCCCTCGCCCGCTCGGCGGGCGAGGGGCCGGGGGTGAGGGTCCGTCCTCTCTCTAACGCCGATATAATACGCGCTCCGTACAATAACTCCTGACGAGCCGGTCGGGGCCAGTCCGAGTTGCCCGCAACGCCGGCCCAGGCTGAGTTACCACGTCAGTCTTGGCTAAAGGCGTTTGTCCACTCGGTGGACGCCCCGGAATCGGCTTGCGCAAGAGGAGTAGCCCATGAATATGAACAAGCTTACGGAAAAGGCGCAGGAGGCGTTCGCCGCCGCGCAGCGCCTGGCCGAAGATCGCCGCAATACTCAGCTCGAGCCGGAGCACTTGCTCCAGGCCCTGATCAGCCAGCAGGACGGGGTTGTTCCGGCGGTGCTGGAGAAGCTGGGCGTGCAGCCGAAGGCGCTGTTGCAGAAGGTCGATGCGGCGCTCGGCGGGATGGCTCACGCTTCCAGCGCCAGCCAGCTCTACGTCTCACCGGCCCTCAAGCGCGTCTTCGATAAGGCGCAGGATGAGGCCGAGCGCCTCAAGGACGACTACGTCTCCACCGAGCACTTCCTCCTGGCGATGACGGAGAGCCAGGACGGCCAGGCGGGGCGACTGCTGCGCAACGCCGGCGTGACCCGCGACAAGGTGTACGGGGCACTGCAGGAGGTGCGCGGCGGCCAGCGCGTGAGCAGTCCGACGCCGGAGACGACGTACCAGGCGCTGCTGAAGTACGGGCGCGACCTCACGACGCAGGCGCGTCAGGGCAAGCTTGATCCGGTGATCGGGCGCGACGAGGAGGTACGGCGCGTGATTCAGGTGCTGTCGCGGCGCACCAAGAACAACCCGGTGCTCATCGGCGAGCCCGGTGTCGGCAAGACGGCGATTGTCGAGGGCCTCGCCCAGCGCATCGTGCGGGCCGATGTGCCGGAGGACCTGAAGGACAAGCGACTGGTCCAGCTCGACCTGGGCGCCCTGATCGCCGGGGCCAAATACCGCGGCGAGTTCGAGGAGCGCCTGAAGGCCGTGCTCAAGGAAGTGACCGACAGCAACGGCCAGATCATCCTGTTCATCGACGAGCTGCACACCGTGGTCGGGGCGGGCGCGGCAGAAGGAGCCTTGGACGCCAGCAACATGCTCAAGCCCATGCTTGCCCGCGGCGAGCTGCACACCATCGGCGCGACCACGCTGGACGAGTACCGCAAGCACATCGAGAAGGACGCCGCGCTGGAGCGCCGCTTCCAGCCGGTCTACGTGGGCGAGCCATCGGTGGAGGACACCATCTCCATCCTGCGCGGCCTGCGCGAGCGCTACGAGCAGCACCACAAGGTGCGCATCAAGGATGCCTCGTTGGTGGCGGCGGCGGTGCTGAGTAATCGTTACATCGCCGATCGCTTCCTGCCGGACAAGGCTATCGACCTCGTCGACGAGGCGGCGGCGCGTCTGCGCATGGAGGCGACCAGCCGTCCGGCGGAGCTGGACGAGGTCATGCGCCGCGTGACGCAGCTCGAGATCGAGCGGGAAGGGTTGCGCAAGGAGAAGGACCAGGCTTCCAAGGACCGGCTGCAGCGCCTGGAAGAGGAGCTAGCCGGGCTGAAAGAGCAGGCCAGCGCCCTGGAGACCCGCTGGCAGCACGAGCTGAGTCAGCTCAACCAGGCTGGGCAACTGCAGGAGCGCATCGACGTGGCGCGCACCGAGATGGAGCAGGCGTCGCTGCGCTACGACTATGAGAAGGCGGCTCGGCTGAAGTACGAGATCAGCCAGCTCGAGCAGCAACTTGCTGCCTCCCAACAGAGCATGCGGGAGCGCGGCCAGGAAGGTCGTGGCCTAGTCAAGAACGAGGTGGACGAGGAGGACATCGCCGCCGTGGTGAGCAAGTGGACCGGCGTGCCGGTGAGCCGGCTCCTGCAGGGCGAGGTGGAGAAGCTCATCCACATGGAGGAGCGCCTGCGGCAGCGCGTGGTCGGCCAGGACGAAGCCATCGGCGCCGTGGCAAACGCTGTGCGCGCCGCCCGCGCCGGCCTGCACGACCCCAACCGACCGCTCGGCTCCTTCCTATTCATCGGGCCGACCGGCACCGGTAAGACCGAGACGGCGCGGACGCTGGCAGAGTTCCTGTTCGACAGCGACCAGGCGATGGTGCGCATCGACATGTCGGAGTACCAGGAGAAGCACACCGTGTCGCGGCTGATCGGCGCCCCGCCGGGCTACGTCGGCTACGACGAGGCGGGGCAGCTCACCGAGGCGGTGCGCCGCCGGCCCTACTCGGTGGTGCTGTTCGACGAGGTAGAGAAGGCGCACCCCGAGGTGCTGAACGTGCTGCTGCAGATGCTGGACGACGGGCGGCTGACGGACGCCCAGGGCCGTACGGTGGACTTCAAGAACACGATCGTCATCATGACCAGCAACCTGGGCAGCCAGTGGATCGCCGAGCGCGGCCTGAGCTGGGAGACCATCCAGAACCGCGTGATCGAGGCGGTGCGCGAGCACTTCCGCCCCGAGCTGCTCAACCGCATCGACGACATCGTCGTCTTCAAGCCGCTTGGCATGGAGCAGATCACGGCGATTGTGGAGATCCAGCTGGAAGAGCTGCGCAAGCGCCTGGCCGAGCGCAAGATGACGCTGGAGCTGACGCCGACCGCCAAAGAGCTGCTGGCCCGCGAAGGGTTCGATCCGGTCTACGGCGCCCGCCCGATCAAGCGGACCATCCAGCGCGAGGTGGTCCAGCCGCTGGCGATGCGCCTGCTCCAGGGCGACTTCCACGACGGTGACACGGTCGTGGCCGACGTCGACGGCAGCAAGCTGGCCTTCCACCGCAAGGAAGTGGCGGTCGCCGCGGCGTAGGCGGCAAGCGGACCCGGATCCTCATCCCCGGCCACTCGCCCGCTCGGCGGGAGAGGGGAGACCAACTTGCCGCGATGCCGCTGGCCATCGGCGAGATTGGGCCGGTGAGGCGGCCAGGGCGTACGCCGTACGCCCCTACAGGGACCACCGGTGAATGTAGGGGCGTATGGCATACGCCCCGATCCTGCCGCTGGCGCCCGCCTGCCGACGCGAGGTCGGACAGCCGGTCCCATTCGGTAGCCGCGAGCATCACCAGCGCGGGGCGGCTCGACGTGGCATCGAGTACCACGCCCGTCCGCGCGGCCTCGAGGTGGTGGATGAGCCGAGGCTGGAGCTGACATTGATCCCCCGGGGTCCCGACCAGTACAACGCGGATGCGGTCAAGCCGATCGGCAACCGGAAGTCCGGCTTCATCCCGGAGGAGGTCTACGGCCCGGTGGTGAATGACTTCCGAAAGGCCAACGAGGCCGCACTGGAACAACTCCGCTTCAAAGATTTGCCAATCTTGCTGCCGGGATGCAAATTCCTGGGCGTGCGCTATGGCGGGTTTGCGGTCACCATGAGTGTCCCACCAGCGCCGGCGCTGAAGGGGTTGACGTCGGTGATGACGCGGCTGGACCGGACCGACCTGGAGACGCTGGACACGCTCATCTCCGCCGGATTCGCCAGCAGCCGCGCTGAGGCGATCCGCTGGTCGCTGTCGCGGATCCGGGAGCGACCGGTCTACCAGCAACTCCGGGAGCGTGTCAGCGAGCTCGAGGCGCTCAAGGGGCAGTTCTAGCGAGGGTCCTGATCGCCGCCTGCCTGCGGATAGCGCGCCAAGCATCCATCTCCTCTGGCGGGTAGCCCGGGTCCGCGAATTGTGCCTCCATGTCCCTCTGTTGCCGCCGCGCATGCCAGAGCATCAGCACCTCATCCATCACTTTGCTGCGATCGATGCCCTGATGCGTGCGCACGAAGTCATCCACTCCCTCCAGCAGGTAAGCATCGATCGTCATACTGACCTTCATCCGTTTGGGCGCCGTGCGAATCGCCACTTTTGTCGCGTCCTTCGTCCGTCGCAGAGTGGGATGGATTGTATCCGATGCCTGGACTAAGGGGCAGCTGGCGCCTGGCCGTTGGTCCGAGCGCGGCCACCGATTGGCATGGGACGATGCGCGTGGCGGAACGTGCGTGCCAAACTGACTATTATCAACTTGTGATTCAATATTATTGACTTTCTACGCTACATTCGTTATAGTCAACCGGTTGACCGGCCGGTCCACGACTTCCTGCAGAGCAAGCTGCGATAGGGCACATGGGAGGCTACGGATGGTACCCGTGTATGTGGGCCGGCTCACGTTGCTGGTGCTGTCGCTGCGGCGACAGTGGACGGCGCTCGGGCTGATGGCGCTCGGCGTTTTTGGTCTGGGCGACGTTGGCCTCTGGCTGCTAGGCGCGGCGACGCCGGTATCCCTGACGATTGCCCTGGACGTTGCGCCGGGCGAGCTTGCGGTAAATTCGTTGACAAAGACGATTGTGATGACCAGCCCGGGCAGCAATGTGGTCACCTTTTTCGATGGGGACAAGCAGACAGTTATCGGTACGACAGCTATCCGCGATGATGCTGCCCTCGCTATTGCCCTGAACCCGCAAGCCGACCGGGTCTACGTGACGAGCTTTCGCGGCCACGTTTGGGTGCTCAACGGGGCCAGGGGAACCGTGCTGGATGACATCTCGGTTGGCAAGTACCCGCTCGGTCTCGCGGTCAATCCCGCCACCGGCCGCGTCTACGCCACCAGCTCGGACCAAAGCAGCGTCGCCGTGATTGACGGCGCTAGCGATGCCGTGATCAACACCATCAAGGTAGGCCTGAATCCCGTTGGCGTTGCCGTCAACCCGGTCACCGGTCGGGTGTACGTTGCGAACATGTACGGCAACAGTGTCTCCGTCCTCGACGGCGCCTATGGACGCGTCCTGACAACCATACCGGTGGGACAATCGCCTGCCCAGGTGGCCGTCAATCCCAAGACGGACCGTGTGTACGTGACGAACCATCAGGACGGCACGGTCTCCGTGCTCGATGGAGCGAGCGACCGCGTGCTGAGCACGGTCGCGGTGGGCGCCGATCCTCGAGCAGTGGTCGTGAACTCGGCAACGAACCGGGTGTACGTGGCAGACGACGCGACGTCGACCGTGACCGTCCTGGACGGCTCGACAAGTCGCCTCCTGACGAAGCTGGCGGTAGGGCGCGACCCGGCCGCGATGACGGTGAACGGCGTCACTAACCGTGTCTACGTGGCCAATAGCGGCAGCGATGCTATTTCGGTAATCCAGGATCGTCATTTCGGTCTGCCTCAAACTGGGCTTCCACCCCCAACGTTGCCGGCGACAGCCACGGAGCAATGATCCGCCACCAGGAGTCAGTGTTGGCTCTCCGCGGTGCGCTCCTGCGCGCGGCTACACTTGGACCGACCGATGGTCAGGTTCCGAGGATGCGAGGTATCGAAGAGGGGTATCCACGACGTGAGCACCGAATCCTTGCTTTCTGGCGCGGGGTTGTTTGAGGCCGCGCGCCATGTCCTGCCTGGCGGCACGACCGCCGCCGCCCGCATTCACCCGGCGCTGGGTCGGCCTTTCTTTGTGTCACGGGCCGACGGCGCCCGCGTCTACGATCTGGAGGGCAAGGAGTATCTGGACCTCTGCAACTCGCACGGCGCCACCTTCCTCGGCCATGGGCATCCGGCGATCCGGCGAGCGGTGCTGGCGGCTCTCGACATGGGTATCGCCTGCTCCTACGAGACGGCCGACCATACCGCGCTGGCACGGCGGCTCACCGAGCTGATCCCATGCGCTGAGCTGGTGCGCTTCACCAACTCCGGCACCGAGACGACCTGGCACGCCATTCGCGCCGCCCGCGCCTTCACCGGCAAGGACAAGATCGTCAAATTTGAGGGGCACTTCCACGGCTATCACGACTACCTGGCCTATAGCTCCTGGCCGTCCCTCGACCAGGCGGGACCCCGCGCCGCGCCGGCCGTCGTGCCCGAAACCGGGGGCATGCCGGAGGGGCTGCGAGACTACTGTATCGTTCTTCCCTTCAACGACCTTGATCTGCTCGAGCGCGCCCTGAGGCAGCATAAAGACGAGATCGCCGCCGTCATCCTGGAGCCGATCAACTTCAACTCCTGGTCCATCCTCCCGAAGCCTGGGTACCTGGAGTCACTGCGCGCGCTCACGGCGGAGCTGGGCATCGTGCTGATCTTTGACGAGATTCTTTCGGGGTTCCGGACGGGACCGGGCTGCGTTCAGGGCTACTACGGCGTCACCCCCGACCTCTGCACGCTGGGGAAGGCGCTCGGCGGCGGCACGGCGCTCTCGGCGTTCATGGGTCGGCGCGACATCATGGAGACGACCAGTCCAGTTGGCAACGTCGTCCACAGCGGTACCTACAACGCGCACCTGATCCCTGTACTGGCGGCGCGGGCGTTCCTGGATGAGATCTGCAAGCCGGGTTTCTATCCGCACATCCTGTCGGTGTCCGACCGGCTGATGCGCGGCATTGCCGAGATTATCGTCCGACTTGGCGTCAAAGCGCGAGTGCAAGGGGCGGGGGCGCGCTTCGGCATCCTGTTTGGCATCGATGAGGAGGTGACGGAATATCGTCATGCCGCTATGCGTGATCGGGACCTGGAGCGTCGCTTCGCCGCGGCCTGCTTGCGTCACGGTATCTATGTGCTGGGAATCCACCTGGGGCCTTCGTCCGCCTACTCGCTGAGTGATGTCGATGTCGTCCTGGGGCGGTTCGAGGACTCCCTCAAGGAGGCGGCTGGCGCTGCCGGATAGTGTATCGGCGCCCCCGCCGGCCGTCGCCCACGCATCGGGTCACGCAAATCACCTATGATGACGTTGCAGAACGCCGGGGGAGGCACAACGCGGCTTGATGCCGGTGACTGAAGGAGGAATTGCATGGCGTTAACCACGGAGCGCGGCGCGGCAACCGAGTGTCAAAACCTTATCGGCGGGCAATGGGTGCGGACCGGCAGTGGGCGGACCATCGCGCGGGAGAATCCGGCGGACTGGCGCGAGTCGGTCGGCACGTTCCAGGATTCCACGACCGACGATGTTGTGGCGGCGTGTAACGCCGCGGCAGCGGCATTTCCGTCCTGGGCCGGGCTGTCGGGGCCGGCGCGCGGGGAGTACTTGCGCAAGGCAGCCGACATCCTGGAAGCCAGGGTGGAAGAGGTTGCTCGCACCATGACACGCGAGATGGGAAAGACCATCGGCGAGGCCCGCGGCGAGACGCGGCGTGGCGTGACGATCTTGCGCTATTACGCCACGGAGGGCCTGCGCGAGCTGGGCCTGACGATCCCCTCGGCTGATGCGCGAACGCTCTTCTACACCACGCGGGCCCCCCTGGGTCCCGTGGCCCTGATTACCCCATGGAACTTTCCGGTGGCTATTCCACTCTGGAAGGCCGCCCCTGCGCTGATCTATGGCAATACGGTCGTGTTGAAGCCGGCCAGCCTCGCGACGATCACTGCGACGCGGGTCGCCGAGTGCCTCGCCGAGGCGGGCCTGCCTGCCGGGGTGTTGAATCTGCTCGGCGGCTCGGGCGGTCGCATCGGCTCGGCGCTTGCCAAGAATCCGCACATCCACGGCATTAGCTTCACTGGCTCCAATGCCGTTGGGCGCGGGTTGGCGGGCGATTCTCTGGAGCGCGGGACCAAGTATCAGCTTGAAATGGGCGGCAAGAACCCGGTGATTGTCTGTGACGACGCCGACATGGACCAGGCCGTGGAGCTTACCGTCAGTGGCGCCATGCGGACGACTGGCCAGAAGTGTACCGCTACCAGCCGGGCAATTGTCATGCGCCCAGTGCTGAAGGAGTTCACCGAGCGCGTCGTCGCACGCTGCCGGGAGCTCAAGATCGGCCCGGGGTTAGACGAGTCGGTCTATCTGGGGCCTGCCGTGTCCAAGGATCAGCGAGCGACGGACCTCAGTTATATCGACATTGGCAAGCAGGAGGGCGCTCGCCTGCTCTGCGGTGGCGGCAAGCCGTCCGGCGACCTCTACGAGCACGGTTACTACGTCCAGCCGACCGTCTTCGACAGTGTCCAGCCGTCGATGCGAATCGCGCAGGAGGAGATCTTCGGTCCGGTGCTTGCCATAATGGAGGCGGAGACCATGGAACAGGCACTGGACCTGGCCAACGGCGTGCAGTACGGGCTGAGCGCGTCGGTCTTCACGCGCGACCTCAACCGCGCCCTCCAGTTTGCGAGAACTATCGATGTCGGAATGGTGCGGGTCAACGGCGAAACAGCGGGCGTGGAGCCGCAAGCGCCGTTTGGCGGCATGAAGGCGTCGAGCTCGCACTCGCGGGAGCAGGGACGAGCGGCGCTGGATTTTTTCACGTCGGTCAAGACAGTCGCCTTCAGTCCGGCGGGGTCGTAGGGCGCCGG
>CALBSQ010000366.1 GCA_937967325.1 uncultured Chloroflexota bacterium | reverse complement strand
CCGCCGCGCCAAGGCGCGGCGGCGGACGCTCAGCATACCAAGTCCGCGCCAGGCTGTCAAATGCGGGACGAATCCGGAAAATGATGCCGGGGACAGCGCAGACAGGCCACGTATTATCCGGAGCGCGGGCATCCTGCCCGCCCCGGACTGCCCGATTTGGAGGGATTTCGGCGACTTGGAGACATGGTGCTGGGCGGACCCAACCGGGCGGGCAGGATGCCCGCGCTCCCCATCTGCCAGATACCTACCCTTGCAAGCCGCCCGTGTCGTCGCTAGCGAGTAGCGCGCGGATCCAGCGCGTCGCGTAGCCCGTCACCGAGGAAGGTGAAGGACATCATGGTGATGGCGATGGCGAGAGCAGGGAACACGACGAGCTGCGGGTCCGAAAAAATAGCAGTGTAGCCCTCGTTGATCATGCCGCCCCACGTCGGGGTTGGAGGTTGTACGCCTAACCCGATGAAGCTGAGCGCCGCCTCGATAAAGATAGCGCCGGGGATGCCAAAGGTGACCGAGACAATGATGGGGCCCAGGGCATTGGGGAGGAGATGGCGGAAAAGGATTCGCCAGGTCGGCGTGCCCATGGCGCGGGCTGCTTCCACAAACTCCTTCTCTTTCAGGCTGAGGAGCTGGCCGCGCGTCAGTCTCGCCATGCCGACCCAATTGACCAGGCCGATGGCGATGAAGATGTTCTTCAGACTCGGTCCGAACGCCGCCATAAAGATGATGACGAAGAGCAAGTCCGGGAAAGCATACATCACGTCGGTGATACGCATCAGCAGGTTGTCGACAGCGCCGCCGGCGTACGCGGCGATTGCGCCGATTGGTATGCCAATAGCCAAGATGATCACCTGGACGAAGATGCCGACACTCAAGGAGATGCGGGCGCCATAGATCAGACGACTGAGCTGATCGCGACCAACGGTGTCCGTGCCAAACCGGAAGTCGGCGTTGGGTGGTTGCATCGATCCGCCGGACTGCAGGACAGTAGGATCATATGGCGCAATCAGCGGCGCCGCGACGGCAATAATGGCCAGCACGACGATCGCGCCGAGCGCCACCATCGAGGCGTGGTTGCGCCGCAGCCGCTCGAAGGCATCCGACCACAGGCTGCGCTGCCGTGGAGCCGGGACAGCGGGCGCAGCGCGCTCCAAAGCCATCCTCGACGCTTGTTGCGCGAGTGCCATGATCGACCTCCTGACGAGCTATCAGCTGTCAGCCGTCAGCTTTCAGCGGAATACGAGGCCGCCGATCCCTCGCGGATACGGCAACGTTGTAGCACTGGCTCATAGACGTCAACCCTGCTCAACATGTCCTGCCTGCCTCCGCAATACCCGGGCTAATCGCTGACGGCTGACACCTGATAGCTATTCGCTACCCGTATCGAATACGTGGATCGATGACCGCGTAGAGTAGGTCCACGATGAGATTCATGACCACGATGATGAAGGCGTAGAAGAGCGTCGTCCCCATGATGAGTGGATAGTCGCGACCGTCAATGGCCTGCACGAAGAGCCGGCCGGTACCCGGAATGGAGAAGATGCTCTCCACAATAAAGGAACCCGCGAATAGGCCGGCGAAGATCGGGCCGACCACGGTCACCACGGGAATGAGTCCGTTGCGCAGGATGTGACGCCAGACGAGCAGCCGTTCGCCGACTCCTTTGGCGCGTGCCGTCCGGACATAATCTTGCCGGACCACCTCCAGGACGCTGGCCCGGGTGATGCGCGCCAGATAGGCGGCCGGCGTGAAGGCCAGCGCGAGCACCGGCAAGACCATCTGCTGTGGATTGCCCCAGCCGCCGGTCGGCACCAGATGCAATGACAGAGCGAAGATCACGATGAGGATCATCGCCCACACGAAATTGGGCGTGCTGGCGCCGGCAGTCGCGAAGCTGAGCGAGACGTAATCCGCCCACGTGTTTTGGCGCAAGGCGGAGATCGTGCCGAGGGTGACGCCGATGATCACGGCGACCAGCAGCGCTAGCGCCGCGAGCCGGCCGGTGATCGGCATGCCGCTCAGGATGATATCCCGCACATTGCGGTCTTGATACGTATAAGAGATGCCAAGATCGCCGTGCAGCGCCCGTACCACGTACAGCACGTACTGCTCCGGTATCGGCTTGTCCAATCCGTACTTGTGCTCGAGGTTGAGCGTGACCGATGCGGAATGGGCTTTGTCCGTATCGAACGGGCCGCCTGGCGTCACGTGCATCAAGATAAAGGTAATCAGGGAGATGACGAGCATCACCGGAACAATCCAGAGGGTGCGCCGGACCACGTATACCGTCATGGCTAGTCGTCCTCCTGGTCATCACCCTAATCGGGGTCGGAATGTTGGCAGAAATCCCGCCGCGTTCCCAATCCCAGGAGAGGGAACGCGGCGACCAAACGCCGGCCTAATGGCTCGCCAGGGTGATGTTCTTGTAGAAGTAGTCACCGATGGCGGGCGTCTCGTCTTGGGCAGTGTAGGTGAAATTCTGCACCCAAGGCTTCACCAACCCATACAGCACGTCCTGATACATGATGAGCGCCGGCTGGTCGTCATACAGGACCTTCGCCGCCTGGGTGTAGAGGTCGGCGCGCTTAGTCGCATCCATCTCCTGGTCGGCCTGCTTGATGAGGGTGTCGAACTGCTTGTTGCTGTACTCGCCGTTGTTGTTACCGTCGCCGGTCCGAAACAAGTCGAACCAGTCCTGCTGATCGGGGTAGTCGGCCCCCCAACCGGACCAGACCAGGTCGAAGTCGTGCTTCTTCTGCGCGGCGACGCGGGCCTTGGACTCTACCGGTCGCAACGTCAGGTTCACGCCGATGTTCTTCTTGATCATGGCCTGAATGTAGGCGGCGTAGCCGGAGGTGACAGGATTATTCGTGAACAGGATCGACAGCTTAGCCGACGCCGGGTCGACGCCCGATGCCTTTAGGCTTGCTTGCGCCTTGGCAACGTCAAACCCGTAGGCGGAGCCGCCGTTCGGATCGTACCCCGGCATGCCCTTGGGAATCACGAAGGTTGCCGGCACACCCAATCCCTTGAACTGGTCCTGGACAAAGGCTGAGCGGTCGAACGCCTGGGACAGCGCATGGCGGAAGTTGACATTGTCCAGCGGCGGATGCTTCACTTCGAGGTACATCCAGAAGACCGACAACGCCGGATTGGTAGAGAACTCCTTGGAAAGCGTCGAATCCTGCTTGATCGAGGGCACAGTCGTGCGCGGCGGCACGACAATGTCCAGCTCGCCATTGCGGTAGGCGGCGAACGCGGCGTTGGTGTCGGTAATGACTCGGTACTGCAGACCGATCTTGGGCGGGCCACCCCAGTAGTTGGGGTTCGGCGCGAAGACCATCTGGTCCTGGGGACGGTGGTCGATCAGCACGAACGGTCCGTTGCCGACATAGTTCTTGACGTCATTCGTCCAGTCCTGCTTCACCAGATCCTGCTTGATCGGCGGGACGGTTGCCAACGAGACCAGGTCGAGGAAAAATGGGGTGGGCTGCCCCAAGGTGAACACGAGCGTGGAGTCGTCGCTGGCTTTGACACCGACGGCGTCCTTCAACTTCTGCAGATCGGCCGCGGCCACCTTCTTCGGATCGGCGCTGTTGTAGGTATCGGAGCCCTTGATCACGCCGGCGAAGTATCCGGCGTAGGGGGCCGCGATGGTGGGATCAAGGATGCGCTTGAAGGAATACTCGTAGTCTTGCGCCTTGACCGGCGTCCCATCGGCGTACTTGTGCGCGCGAATCTTGAACGTCCAGGTGGTCCCGTCGGTGGAGGTCGTCCAGCTCTCCGCGCTGCCCGGGACCGGCTTCAGGTCCTTATCCAGCAGCACGAGCGCGTCAAAGACCTGACGGACGACAGCGATCTCATCGGTAAATTCGGCCAGGTTAGGATCAATGGCATCCGGCTCCGCAGCCAGGTTGATCCGCAGCGTTTGATTGGCTGGCATCTTGGCAATGTCGGTACGGCTGCTGGCCGGCTTGGCGCTGGAGGAGCCGGCGGCGCTGGCCGACGAAGCGGCGCTGCTGCTGGACGCGGTGGTCGCCGCCGCGGCGCTGCTGGTACTTGGGGCGCTGGAGGAGATGGCGCTGCTCACACTGGCGCTGGTGGCGGCGGACGAGCTGGAAGGCGCCGCCGAGCTCGATGATACGGCCGCGGATGTGGACGGCGCCGCGGAGGAAGCGGCGCTGCTCGCGGCAGATGCAGCAGTCGATGAGCCGGTGGTGACCGCCGCCGTGCCGCCGCAGGCGGCCAGCAAGCTCACGACGGCAACACTGCCGGTGCCGGCTGCTACTCGCAAGAATCGCCTTCGTGGGAGCCTCGACTGTGTGGGACTTGCTGATCCAGATTCCATGAAGCCTCTTCCTTTCCTGAGATTCTCTATCCACATTGTCGACGGGCAAGCGCCTACTCTAGGCCTGGCCCCTCACACAACTAATGCAACGTTCGTGCCAAGCGCGCAATGATGGATAGGCATTGCTCTCATACGTCATACAGATAAGCATAGCAAATTACCACGAGGTGTCAACCTCCGGGCCATTGCGGGTGGTTCGAGTTAGGCCTCGAATTCCTCGTCGTGCCGGCCGATGACGGTGGCGGTGGCAACAATATCGCCGTGGTCGAGGCGAATCAAGGTCACTCCTTGGGTGGCGCGCCCGGACTGGCGCACCGTGTCCAGCGATTGGCGGATGACGATGCCGCTGGCGGAGGTAATGACGAGCTCCGTGTGGTCCCCGTTGACGATGTGCGCGCAGACGATGTAACCCGTGCGGTCGGTGAGCTTGGCGGTTGCGACGCCCTGCCCGCCGCGACTCTGCTTGCGGTACTCCTCCATCGAGGTGCGCTTGCCATAGCCGAGCGACGTGACGATGAGTAGGTCGCCGGGGTGCTCCAAGCGCCCCGCGCCTGCGACGACATCCATGCTGACCACGATGTCGTCGGCCGCCAGGGACACGCCGCGCACGCCGGCGGTATCACGGCTGGTCGGACGGATTTGCGCCTCGCCGAAGCAGATGGCGCGACCCAGTTTGGTGACCAGCACGACCTCCTGATTACCGTCCGTCGGCCGCACCCAGGCCAGCTCGTCACCCTCATTGAGGGAGATGGCGATGATGCCGTTGCGGCGCACGTTGGCGTAGTCGGTGAGCGGCGTCTTCTTGACCGTACCCTGGCGTGTCGCCATCAGGAGATACCGCTGCTGGGGCTCGTCGAAGGACGGGATGCAGAGCATCGCCGTGATCGTCTCCCGCTGGTCCAGCGCCAGCAGGTTGATCAGTGGCAGTCCCTTGGCTTGTCGAGATGCGTCAGGAAGCTCGTGGACGCGCAGCGTGAACATCTTGCCGCGATTGGTGAAGAACAGCACGTTGCTCAGCGTGTCGCCGATGAAGGTGTGCTGGACCACGTCCTCGTTGCGGGTGAGCATCCCGAGCTTGCCGCGACCGCCGCGCCGCTGCGGACGGAAGCCGTCGGTCGGGCTGCGCTTGACGTAGCCGTGCGAGGTCAACGTCACCATCACCTGCTGATGCGGGATGAGATCCTCTTCGCTGAATTCGCCCGTCTCGTCGACGATGCGCGTGCGCCGGGCGTCGCCGTACTTCTCCTTGATCTCAGTGAGGTCCTGCTTGATCAGGTCCAGGACCTTGCGCACGTCGGCCAGAATCGCCTCCAGCTCCTGGATGGTCTTGAGGATGGCCTT
Organism: uncultured Chloroflexota bacterium; assembly: GCA_937967325.1. Lineage (GTDB taxonomy): Bacteria > Chloroflexota > UBA4733 > UBA4733 > UBA4733 > UBA4733. The sequence continues at coordinate 15,077 of CALBSQ010000366.1, read as the reverse complement.
GTACTCATCCTGGATCTTCTTGCGCTCCAGTGAGGCCAGGCGGCCCAGGGTGAGCGCCGTGATGGCGCGGGCTTGCGGCTCGGTGAACTTGAAGTCGGACATCAGGTTGTGGGCGGCGCTGTCGGTGGTCTGGGAGCGGCGGATGCAGGCGATGACCGCGTCGAGCATATCCAGGGCCCTCGTCAGGCCCTCCAAGATGTGGGCACGCTCGCGTGCCTTCTTGAGCTGGTAGCGGGTGCGCCGCGTGATCACATCCTGCCGGAAAGTCAGGAACTCTTGCAGGCAGCGCTTGAGGGTCAGCACGCGCGGCTCGCCGTTGACGATGGCCAGCATGTTGACGCTGAAGTTCTGCTGCAGCGCGGTGTGCTTGAAGAGGCCATTGAGCACCTTGCGCGGCTGGGCGTCGCGGCGCAGCTCGAAGACCGCGCGCATGCCGTCGCGGTCGCTCTCGTCGCGAATCTCGGTGATGCCGTCGATGCGCTTGGTCTTGACCAGCTCGGCCGTGCGCTCGATCAGCAGCGCCTTGTTGACCTGGTAAGGCAGCTCGCGGATGATGATGGCATTGCGACCGCCGCGCAACTGCTCGATCTCGCAGACGGCGCGCTGCACGATGCGACCGTGGCCGGTGGCGTACGCCTGCTGGATGCCCTCACGCCCCAGGATCAGCGCCCCGGTCGGAAAGTCCGGCCCCTTGATGATCTTGGTGATCTCTTCAGCCGTCGCCTCAGGGTTGTCGATCAGCATGGCCAACGCGTCGCAGACCTCGACGAGGTTGTGCGGCGGCACATTGGTGGCCATACCCACGGCAATGCCCATGTTGCCATTGATCAGGTAGTTCGGCACGCGCGTCGGTAGGACGCTCGGCTCGCGCTCCGTGGCGTCGTAGTTGTCCTGGAAATCGACCGTGTCCTGGTCGATGTCGGCCAGCATCTCCTCCGAGATTGCGGTGAGCCGGACCTCTGTGTAGCGGCTCGCCGCGGGGGAGTCGCCGTCGACGCTGCCGAAATTACCTTGACCGTCGACCAGCGGGTAGCGCATGGAAAACGGCTGAGCCAGGCGGACGATCGTGTCGTAGATGGCGGCGTCGCCGTGGGGGTGGAAGCGCCCCATGACCTCACCGACGACCTTGGCGCTCTTGCGGTAGCCTCCAGTATGGCGCAGCCCGAGCTCGTCCATGCCGTAGATCACGCGCCGGTGGACCGGCTTGAGGCCGTCGCGCACGTCGGGTGTCGCCCGCTTAATGGCGCTCATCGAGTAGGAGAGATACGACGTGCGCATCTCATCTTCGATGCGAATATCCCGGTCGCGCGTGGTCTCAATCGCCATAGTGCGGCACTATCTCCCTGGAATCATAGCTAAGAGCATCAATGTATTTTACCATTTTGCGGTAGCTATCGTCGCTTCGGGCATCGAGCAGCCCCGCCTGGAGCAGCTTTTGGGCAAGAGCATAGGCGTCGTGCTTGTCCCCCTCGCGCCGAAGGCCGATGGTTACGATCACAACCACCACCAGGATCCCATCCACCCGGTAAATGATCCGATAGCGCTGTCCCGCGCTGCGTACGCTTCGATAGCCGCGCAGGTCGCCTGAAAGCGGCTTACCTTGCCGCTCCGGTTCCTGCTCAAGCCGGTCAAGGGACCGAACGACCGCCTGCCGTGCGCGGCCGTCGCGAATGGCGATGAACTGCCTTTTCGACTCGTCAGTGAACCATATCTTGTATCGGGGCGTCACAACCCCTGCTCGGCTTTGATGCCCTCCCAGGAATGGGTCCTGCCCTCGGCCAGGTCTGCGACACCCCGCCGAAAGGATGCCATCTGCTCCTCGTCGCCAAGGATCTCCATCGTTTCCGCGATGGCCTCAAACACCTCCCAAGGCAAAACCGCCAACACTGGTTTGCCACGGCGCGTCACGGTGATGACCTGCTGGTCGGGGTCGCTAGCCAGTCGCTCGGGCAGTTGGGTCAGTTGTGCCCGCGCCTGTTCCATGGATAGGATTGCCACTACATCTCCTCAGCTTGCTCCTACGCACGACCAATCGTACAGGCAGTCGTACGAATCAGTGTACGACCTATTGCCTGCCGGCACCCGTGCCCCGCCCTCGCGCACTGTTCGGACGCCCCAGGATTCCCCACAACGGAATGCCCTTCTTCCGTACCGTCGCACTTCCCCGCCCCCACCGGAATGCATGACCGTGGCGACCTGATTTGGGGACGTTTTATGGTCAGCTCGCCGCGTTAGCAGTACCGAACTACGCGCCACTCAACGTGTTGGTACGGGATGTGCGACAGCCGTGGAACCCGGAAGGAGCGATGCGCCGCGTCCTAAACGATGCTCATGGGCATTGTGGCTAGAGAGATTCATCTTTATGAAGTTATTCTATAGTTCCTCCTACGTCGTGGCGCGCCACTCCTCGGATACTACGCGAAAGGCAGCCTGGATCGCCGATTCGTTGCGAGCGTCGCCCATCGCTGGGATTGAGATGGAGGCGCCGGATCCGTTGACGGCCGAGAAGCTGGAGAAAGTGCATGAGCCTGGCTACGTCCGCGCCATCCGTAGGGGTCAGCCTCCGGAGCTGGCCGGGTCGAGTGGTCTGGATTGGGATCCCAAGGTCTGGCCCATGGCGCTGGCCACCAACGGCGGGGTGGCAGCGGCGGCGCTGGCCGCGCTCCGCGATGGCGTCGCCGGCTCCCTCTCCAGCGGTCTGCACCACGCCCGCCACGATCGAGGTGAAGGCTACTGTACCTTCAATGGCTTGATGCTGGCAGCTCGTGCCGCGCTGTTTGCCGGAGCGCGAGCGGTGCTGATTCTGGACTTCGACGCCCATTGCGGCGGCGGCACTCGATCGCTCATCGGCAACGATGCGGCTATTCAGCAGGCAGACGTCGCCGTCGCCTCCTTCGACGCCTATCGCGGCTCTGCCAAGCAGACCCTGGACTTCGTGCGCCGAGCCGATTCCTACTTGCCGGCTATCGAGGCCCGTTTGCGCCGGCTTGAGGAGGCGTGGCCGGCATTTGATCTGTGTCTCTACAATGCCGGCATGGACCCCTATGAAGGCTGCGATCTCGGTGGCTTGCGCGGGATCACGGAGTCAATGCTGGAACGCCGAGAGCAGCTCGTGTTCGATTGGTGCGGCCGGCAGAACATTCCCGTGGCCTTCGTGTTGGCCGGGGGCTATACTGGCGAGCGTCTGGACCGCGACACGCTCGTTGGCCTGCATCGACTGACGCTCCTGGGAGCGATGCGCCTCCAGCCGGACGGCCCGCCGGCTCGCCCGCCCAGGAGCAGCCTCACCTGGATCTCCCCCAAGCTCGACCGGCGCCTCGAGCGTGTGACGAATTCGCCAACCATTCGGGCCGCCGGCCTGGGACGGTGGCAGGAGCTCGTCGCCTCAGCGGCGCAGGCGAAAGAATGGGAATATCTTCCATCCTGCTATCAGGACCTCGTGGTGCGGGCAGAGCAGGACGTGTGAACCTCGCCCCCGGCCCCTCCCCTACGAAGGGAGGGGCCGGGGGCGAGGTTCCCTCACTCCAACTCCCGGCTGATCTCCTCCCCATCCTCTTCGTCACCCAGACTAAGATCAAGCGCCGTCTCCTGCTGGCCAAACAGGTCCTCGTTCGGCCCTCTACCGCTCGTCGCGTGGCTGAGCGAGAGGGATCGTCGCCGCGCGGGGGCCGGCCCCAGCACGCGCTCGATCGCCTCGGACAGCCAGCGGGCCTCGATGACTTCGATGCTGGCGGCTCGTCCCTCCCTCCGCAGGGGGGAGGCGGCTCCCGCTCGCCGGCCATTTCCCGCCGGCGCCAGCATCCGCCGGAAGCCCAGCCGCTCTGCTTCCGCTAGCCGGCGATCGAGCTGCCGCACCGGTCGCAGCTCGCCCGAGAGTCCAACTTCTCCGGCGACCGCCAGGTCCTCTGGTACTGGCTGATCCCTCACGCTGGAGGCGATGGCCAGCGCCACGGCGAGGTCGGCCGCCGGCTCGGTCAGCCGGACGCCGCCCACGACGTTGACGTAGACGTCCTGGCTGCCCAATGGCAGCCCCGCGCGGCGGGTCAGAACTGCCAGCAGCAGATACAGGCGGTTGACGTCGAAGCCGTTGGCGGAACGCCGGGGGAGACCGAAGCTGGTCGGAGCCGCCAGCGCCTGTACCTCCACGAGCAGCGGGCGTGTCCCTTCCGTGGTCGCCGCGGCCACCGCGCCGGGAGCCGGACCGCTATTGCCGGAGAGAAAAAGCGTCCCGGGATCGGCCACCTCGACCAGTCCGGCGTCGCCCATCTCGAACAGCCCGATCTCGTCGGTCGAGCCGAAGCGGTTCTTGACGCCGCGCAAGATGCGGTAGCTGCTGACTCGCTCGCCTTCCAGGTACAGGACCGCGTCGACCATGTGCTCGAGCACACGCGGTCCGGCTACCGTCCCCTCCTTGGTCACGTGGCCGACCAGGAAAATGGGAGTGTGTTGCCGCTTGGCGACTCGCAGCAACTGCTGCGTACATTCACGTACCTGGCTGACGCTGCCGGCGGAGGCGCTGAGCTCGTCGGTCGCCACACTCTGGATGGAATCGATGACGGCCAGAAGGGGTGGGGTTGGCCCGGCCCCGGGTCCAAGGCCCGCGGCGACATCCAGGTGCGGCAGTATGGCAGCGAGGTCGGTTTCCGGCAGGACGAGCAGGCGATCGGAGGAGAGGCCCAAGCGGTCGGCTCGCAGCTTTACCTGTTGGGCCGATTCTTCCGCGGCAACGTAGAGCACGGAGCCACTATTGGCGGCCACGTGTCCGCACACTTGCAAGAGCAGCGTGGACTTGCCGATGCCCGGGTCGCCACCGATGAGCACGACCGAGCCGGGGACCACTCCGCCACCGAGGACGCGGTTGAATTCGTCCATGGGGAGGCGCAGCCGGTTCCAGTCGGTTGTCGGGATGCGTGACAAGGGCAGCGCGGCGGCCCCTGAAGCAGCTGTACCCTGCCGGACGCCTCCCGTAGAGCCAGCCGCCGCTGTTCGCTCGACGGTCTCGACGAGGCTGTTCCAGGCGCCGCATTCGGGGCAGCGACCCAGCCACTTGGGCTGCCGCCCGCCGCACTGCTGACAGATGAAGACGGACTTCACTTTGGCGGGCATAAACCTCTCCCCCGGCCCCTCCCCTACGAAGGGAGGGGAGCTTGCTCGGAGACGATCGTTGCCCGTCCCGGCAGCACCAGCGGTGGCTGCCAGCATAGGCGCTACCCTTGCCGTAGAGGCTCCCCTCCCTTCCTACCTTATCGGTGGGGATGGGGAGGGTGGGGAGAGGTTACTCCCCCACTGCCCCTGCGAGCATCGGGATAGGCTCTTCCTCGTTGACCTTCGGAATGAGGATGAACTCGCCGTCACCGACGTCGCCGATCACCGTGTCGCCCGAGTGGAACTTGCCGGAGAGGATGCCCTCGGCAAGTCGATCCTCAACCCAGTTCTGGATGGCCCGCTTGAGCGGGCGAGCGCCGTTCTGCTGGTCGTAGCCTTTTTCACACAGGAAGTCTTTGCCACGATCGGTCACTTCCAGGATGATCTGTTGCTCGGTCAAGACCTTCTGCACCCGCTTGAGCTCCATGTCCACAATGGCTCGAATTTGCTCGAGGCTGAGCGCATGGAAGGTTATGACGGCGTCGAGCCGGTTGAGGAACTCCGGGCGGAAGATCTGCTTCAGCTCGCCGGTGACCTTCTCTTTCATGCGCTCGTAGGAGGCCTTTACCTCATCGGTGGCGCCGGTGCGCTGAAAGCCTAGCGCTCCCGACTTCTTGAGCAGATCGGTGCCGGCATTCGAAGTCATGATGATGATGGTGTTGCGGAAGTCGACCTGGCGCCCCTTGGCGTCGGTCAGCCGCCCATCCTCCAGGATTTGCAGGAGGATATTGAAGACCTCGGGGTGCGCCTTCTCGATCTCGTCCAGCAAGACCACCGAATAGGATTTGCGCCGAACGGCTTCGGTGAGCTGGCCGCCCTCGTCGTAGCCGATGTAGCCGGGAGGCGCGCCGACCAGCCGCGCCACGGCGTGCCGCTCCATGAACTCCGACATGTCGACGGTGATCAGGGCGTCCTCGCTGCCGAACATAAACTCGGCGAGCACCTTGGCCAGATATGACTTGCCGATGCCTGTGGGGCCGACGAAGATGAAGCTGCCGATCGGCCGGCGCGGGTCTTTCAGACCAGCTCGAGCCCGCCGCAGCGCCTGGGCCAGCGTGGAGATCGCCTCCTCCTGGCCGACGTAGCGCGCGTGGAGGGCCTGCTCCATCTCCAGCAGTCGCTTCGACTCTTCTTGGGCGATGCGCACGACCGGGATGCCGGTCCACATCGACACCACGTGCGCCACGTCGTCCGCCGTCACCACTGGGCGGTCGGCCTGCGCGGTCGAGGTGGCGGTGAGCTCCGCGCTGTCGATGCGCTCGCGCAGGCGCGCCTCCTTATCGCGCAGGGCGGCGGCCTTCTCGAAGTCCTGCCCTTGGATGGCGGAATCCTTGTCCGATTGCACCTGCTCCAGCTCTTTGAGCGCCTGTTTCAATGTCTGGGGCTGGCCGCTTCGCTGCATGCGGACGCGGCTGGAGGCCTCGTCGATGAGGTCGATGGCCTTGTCCGGCAGGAAGCGATCGGTGATGTAGCGAGCGCCCATTTCCGCCGCCGACTTCAGCGCCTCGTCACTGATGGTCAGTCGGTGATGCTGCTCGTAGCGCTCCCGTATGCCGTGCAGGATCTCGATAGTCTCTTCTACAGTGGGCTCGCGCACGGACACGGTCTGGAAGCGCCGCTCCAGCGCGGCATCGCGCTCGATGTACTTGCGATATTCGTCCAGCGTCGTCGCGCCGATGCACTGCAGCTCGCCGCGCGCTAACGCCGGCTTCAGGATGTTGGCGGCGTCGACGGCGCCTTCGGCCGCCCCGGCGCCGACCAGCGTGTGCAACTCATCGATGAAGAGGACCGAGTCGCCTGACGAGCGGATCTCCTCGATGATCTTTTTCAAGCGCTCCTCGAACTCGCCACGGTATTTGGTGCCGGCGACGAGCGAGCCGATGTCCAGGGTGAGCAGGCGCTTGCCTTGAAGCGTCTCCGGTACATCGCCGGCGACGATCCGCTGGGCTAACCCCTCGGCGATGGCCGTCTTGCCGACGCCGGGCTCACCGATGAGCGCGGCGTTGTTCTTCTGGCGGCGGGAGAGGATCTGAATGACCCGCTCGATCTCCTTCTGCCGCCCGATGATCGGGTCGAGCCTGCCGGCGGATGCCCACGCGGTCAGATCGGTACCAAGCTGATCCAGCGTGGGGGTACGGCTGGTCTGCTTGCCGCCTTCGGAATGGCCGGCGGCGCTGCTCTGGCTCAGGACCATGATGGTCTGCTGCCGCACCTTCTCCAGATTGACGCCCAGGCTTTCCAGCACACCGGCGGCGATACCCTCGCCCTCGCGCACCAGCCCCAGCAGGAGGTGCTCGGTGCCGATGTAATGATGGCCGAGGCGACGGGCCTCATCCACGGCCAGCTCGATCACCTTGCGCGCCCGCGGCGTCAGGCCGATCTCCCCAATGGGGGCCCGCTCGCCGCGACCGATGATGAACTCGATGGCGTTGCGGACCTTGGTGAGCTCGACGCCAAGGTTATTCAGCACCTTCGCGGCGACACCCTCGCCTTCTCGGACCAGCCCAAGCAAGAGGTGCTCAGTTCCGATATAGCTGTGGTTAAAACGCTGGGCCTCTTCTTGGGCCAGCGCCAGCACGGCCCTGGCCCGCTGGCTAAACTTGTCGAATCGGTCGCCCGGATTCTGCACCTCTGTTGCCTCGCTTTCCTGCTGGTCGGTTGGCGGCTCGGTCTGGAAGGATCGCGCTCACACCTGCCGCCTGCTGGGCACGAGCCTTATTCGCTCGACCCAGCTTCCTCCCCTTCGACGCTGCTCTCCGGAGAGGGAACGCTGCCATTGGTTTCGGCGACGGCTTCGGCCGTCACCGCTTGCTCTTCCGACTCGTCCCCCGGCTCGTCGGATGCATCTTCGTTGTCGTCGAGGTCATAGCTGCTGTAGGTCGAGTCTTCCAGCGCCTTGAGGCTCAGTCCCAGGCGGCGCTTCTTGCCATCGATGTGGATGATCTGGAATTCCAGCTCATCCCCCTCTTTGACGACCTCTTTGGGGTTGGTGACGTGTCGGTTGGACAGCTCGGAGACGTGCGCCAGACCCTCCACACCATCCTCTACGCGGGCGAAGGCGCCGAAGCTGGTGATCTTGGTCACGGCAGCGCGCACGATCTGTCCGACCTGATAGCGCTCCTCAATAGTATCCCAGGGGTCGGCCTGGGCGCGCTTGAGGCTAAGGGCGATCTTCTTCTTAACCGGATCGACACCCAGCACGTAGACATCCACCTCGTCGCCGACGTGCAACACCTGATTGGGGTGGTTAAGGTGCCCCCAGGAGAGCTGGGAGATGTGGATGAGACCATCGGCCCCGCCGAGGTCGACGAAGGCGCCGAAGCTGCACAAGTTGCTGACGCGACCGCGGCGAACCTGGCCGATCTGCAACTCTTCCAGCAGGATGTCCTTGTTCTTCGCGCGCGTCTCCTGCGCGGCGGCTCGCTCGGAGAGGATCAGCCGGTTGCGGTTGCGGTTGAGCTCGATGATCTTTAGGGTCAGGGTGCGACGGACCATCTCGCCCAGCTTCTGGGCGAGCTCATCCTCGCTGGAGTCGCCGCGCTCTCCAGACTCCCGACGCAGTCCCAGGACCTGGGAGATAGGGACGAAGCCGCGCAAGCCATGGACGTTGACGAGCAGACCGCCCTTGTTGTGGTCGATGACCTCGGCCTCAATGATCTCGTTGTTCTGCATGATCTGCTCGGCCAGGCGCCAGCTCTTCTCCATCTTGGCACGACGGATAGAAAGCACCGCGTGCCCTTCCGGTGTCTCCGCCGTGAGCACAGACACCAGAACGACATCGCCAACCTTAAGATTCTTGGCTTCTTCCGCGTTGCCGAGCTCGCGGCCGGTGACGACACCTTCCGACTTGAGACCGATGTCGACGAGCACCTCGTCCGGGTCGACGCGGACGATGTTGCCTTCGACGACATCCCCGCGGCCCAGGCTGCGGAAGGTGTGCTCCGGGCTTTCCAGCAGCGCCTCGAACTCGTCGGCGCCCAGCATGCTTGGGTTTGGCCGATCGAGCAGCCCGGCAAGGTTTGGAGTGTAGGTATCACTCATGAAATGTAAGGAAACCTCCATAGGTATAGTCGCCAGTCGCGGCATCCGCTCCTGGCGCCGGAGTTAAGTATAGCGAATGCGACGGAACGGTCGCTAGGAGGCTGAGAGCAAGGGGTGTGCCAGGGTCAACGAAGGTTTCGATCCGTAGGGGCGCAGCAAGCAGCGCCCCGGACAGCCCACAAATGTGTGTCCCCGCCCTACTTGACGCTAGCCACCAATATCGTCTATCGTCACCATCCTGCCTATTGTCGGAACTAGACCGGGCGGCAAATCCGGTCGGCCAGGGGGGAAACGATGGCGATTGCGGCTCAGGGTGTCGTCGTGCGGAGCGCGGGTGCGGCGGGCGTTATGGAAGATCTGCTGATCGATCCGCCGGGGCCGGGGGAGGTGCTCGTGCGGGTGCTGGCCAGCGGCGTCTGCCTGCCCACGCGCGACTTCCCAATGTTGGCCGATTGGTACCGCAAGGGTGAGCTCAAGCTGGACGAGTTGGTGACCAGCAAAGTCGCCCTGGGCGAAACCGAAGCGGCCTTCGCGGCGATGGAGCGCGGCGAGACCCTCCGTTCCGTGATCGTGCTACCCCAGTGAGCGAGACCACCCTCTTCGAGCTGATTCGCGAGTTGACCGAGCTGACCGGGCCCTCCGGTGAGGAAGGTCCGGTGCTGGACGCCGTGACCGCGCGATGGGGTGAGCTCGGCGCACAGGTCGAGCGCAGTCCGCTCGGCAACGTCGTGGCCCGCGTCGGAGGCAGCGGCCCACGCCTGCTGCTGGCGGCACATGCCGACGAGCTGTGCTACCTCGTCCGCGCTATCGACGCGGATGGCTACCTCTGGCTGGCCAACGGCCAGGCCTGGACGCGTACCACCAGCATCCGCAACTGGTTCGCCGTCGGCACCCCCGTGCGCGTCCTGGCCAGGAATGGTCCGCTGCCCGGCTACCTCGCCGCGGTGACCGGCCACCTGGCCACGCTGGTGTTGCGCGAGCCGTCGGAACTCACTTGGAATGACCTCTGGGTGGATACGGGTCTCTCGCGAGAGGAGCTGCTGAGTCGCGGCGTCACCCCGGGCACACGTATCATCTGGGACGTGCCCACGCGGCAGATTGGCCGCCACATCGTCGGCAAGGCCTGCGACGACCGAGTGGCGCTGGCTGTGATAACCGAGGTGGCGCGGCGGGTTCCGGCCGCCGAGCGCCGCTGGGAGCTCACACTGACCGCGACCGTTCAGGAAGAGATCGGCGTGGTTGGCGCCTCCGCGCTGGCCTCCGCCGAGCGCTGCGCCGCGGCCATCGTCGTGGAGAGCGGCCTGGCCGGCGACGTACCCCACGCCGGGGATCGAGAGATGCCGGTGCGCCTCGGGGCCGGCCCGGCCCTGGTCCACAAGGACTCGCTGGTCCATTACGACCACGCACTCGGCCGGCGCCTGGAGCAAGTGGCCGGCGACGCCGGCGTTGCCATCCAACACGCCGTATTCGGCAGCTACGGCAGCGACGGCTCCGCCTTCATGAAGGCGGGAATCCCCACCGCGCTCGTCACCTTCCCCACGCGCTACACGCACACGCCGTTCGAGACGGTGGACGAGCGGGACGTGGAGGCGCTGGTGGAGTGGCTGTGCGCGGTGGTTAGGGCGGGGCCGTAGGGAACCTCACCCCCACCCCTCTCCGGGCCTCACCCCACTATGCGCACCCGCCTGAACTGCCAGCCGCGCTCGCCATTTGAAACACCACAACCGTTCATGGTAGAAACAGAGACGTACTTATCTCTGCTGGAGGTTCCCGGTGGTCGACTAGCCAGGGCGGAGATGACGTGCTTGTTGGCGCTATGACTTCCTAAGTCGGCGCTCTGCATGTTCCGCGCTGGTACGTGGTCACCCGCGGTGCGCCCCACGTCGCCGCTCACAATCCGCCGTACATCCACTAAGTGTGGTCTATCGGGCCATGCTGCCGGCGCACCCTCAGCCTGAGGGGATCACCATGTCAAGAGTCCATTCCGTCGACTACTCGCTGCCCGATCGGCCGTTGTTGCGCGATGTGTCGTTCGACGTCTCGCCGGGAGAACGGGTCGGCCTGATTGGTCGCAATGGCAGCGGCAAGACCACGCTGCTGCGCATCATCGATGGCGAGCTGCGGGCGGATGGCGGCAGCGTGGAGATGTCGCCGGGGATGCGTACCGGCCACCTTCGCCAGGGGATCGCGGCGGAGGACGGCCTGACGGTAGGGCAGATGCTCGGCGCATCCGGCGAAGGCTGGGTTGCCGCGAACCAGATGGTGACGCTTGGCGCTGCGATGGCGGAGCCGCACGCGGACCTCGATACGCTGCTGGCACGCTACGGCGATGCGCAGGAGCGATTCGAGCGGTCGGGTGGTGATGAGCGGGCGAACGCTACGCAGGGCGTACTGGCCGGATTGGGCCTGGTGGCAATCCAGCCCGAGACGCCGATGCACCAGATGAGCGGCGGCCAGCAGACGCGACTGGGGCTTGCCCGTCTCTTGCTCGATGCCCCCGATCTACTGCTCTTGGACGAGCCGACCAACCACCTCGACCTGGCCGGGCTGCTCTGGCTAGAGGGCTTCGTCCGGCGCTTCCGAGGGGCCGTGCTGGTGGTGTCGCACGACCGTGTCTTCCTCGATCGGGTGGTGAGCAAGGTTGTTGCTATTGAAGGTGGCACGGCCCGCGTGTATCCCGGCGGTTATAGCGCCTACGCCGAGGCAGTCCAGCACGAGGAAGCGCAGCAGTGGCAAACGTTCCGGCGGCAGGAGCGGACGCGGGAGCGGCTGGAGGAGGAGATCCGCCGCGAGCAGGAGCGTGCCCGACGCACAGAGCTCTCTACGATTGATTTCGCTCCCCGTGCCAAGGCCAGGAAGGGCGCCCGCCAGGCCAAAGTCAAGGAGCGCCGGCTCGAGCGCGCGATCCAGTCCACTGATTGGGTAGACAAGCCGCGGCCCGAGTGGGAGGTGAAGCTCGATTTCAGCAGCGTCCCGCCGGGGAGCCGTCAGGTGGTCGTGGCGGAGAGCTTGCGTCATTCGTACGGTGACCGCGCTATCTTGCAAGGGGTCGATCTGCACGTGCGCGCCGGCGAGCGCATCGTGCTTACCGGTCCGAACGGCGGCGGGAAGAGCACGCTGCTGCGCATCCTGGCCGGGGAGCTACGCCCGGATGGCGGGGCGGTGCGTCTAGGACCCAGCACCCTCCTGGGCCATCTGCGCCAGACCCTGGAGGACCTGCCGCTGGCGCAGTCACCACTGGCGCTTGTGCGCCGGGCAGCCCCGATGGATGAGACGGCGGCGCGCGGCTACTTGCACTTCTTCCTCTTTGCCGGCAGCCAGGTGTTCACGCCCGCCGGACAACTCAGCTACGGCGAGCGCGCGAGGCTCAACCTCGCGCTCATCCTGCTCAGCGGCGCAAACTTCCTCCTGCTCGACGAGCCGCTGAACCACCTGGACATTCCGGCTCGCGAACGGCTCGAGCGCGCCTTGCTGGAGTTTCCCGGAACGAGTCTGACCGTGGCCCACGACCGCGCCTTCATCCGCAACGTGGCCACTCGCATCCTGGTGTTGCAGGACGGCCATGTGCGGGAGTATGCGGACGCCGTAGCGTATGAGGCTGCTGGAGGAGCGAGCACGGGATAGAGGTCGAGCACAGTGCAAACAATGGGCGTGAAGATGGAATTTGGAACGCCGGGGCGGCGGCGTTGGGATTGGTCGAGACTAGTTCGACTGCCAAGGTATTTTCCTACTCATGCTAAACTCTCGACCGAGAGGAAACTGCCCCATGAAGACACTCGAAGTCGAAGTTGGTCTTCGTCGCAAGAACCAGCTCACCCTCCCAGAATCGATTGCTGAGCGGCTAGGAGCTGAACCGGGCGACCATCTGATCATATCGGTCGATGAAGATCAGCCAGAGTTGGCGCACCTACGGCGTCTGCCCCGTAGTTATGCCGGGATTGCTGCCGGCGTCTACGGCACCTCGGACGAAGTGGCGGAGTATGTGCGGGCCGAGCGCGCATCCTGGGACGAGTGAGCCGGACTTCGCTGGAGCGAGCGATCCCCGACGGGGACCGCGTCCTGCTGGACACCAGCACGCTAGCCGCCTATCTCGATGGCGGTGAGCAGGTATCTGTGTTGGCGGCGGTAATTGTCGATAGCTTTGTTAGGACCGGCCGCAACCAGGCGATCGTCTCGATGGTGACTGTGATGGAATTGCTGGTCCGACCGCTTCGGATCGGGGCTCGCGCCCCCTATAGGCACGTGCTCGATTTTCTGACGCACTTCCCTAACTTGCTTCTTGTAGAGATTGACCTCGCGATCGCTCAAGAGGCGGCGTCACAGCGGGCGGCAAACAGGTTTTCCGCGCCGGACGCGCTTATCGTTGCTACCGGACTCATCACGCAGGTGGGTCACCTAGTCACGAACGATAATCAGTGGGGTGCGAGGCTTCGGCCCGTGTCGCAACGCCTCAAGGTCTGTTGCCTCAACGACCATCTGTCCCTTCCATGAACGGATATACACGCTACCCAAGTCCATTAAGTATTAAGGATCGGTCAGTAAACTAGGAGGATCAGCGAGGGGCCTGCGGCAGCGCTGGAGGAAGGAGCGCGCGGGCGGTGACCATGTGCCGCGTCAGCAGGCTGGCCGCGCGCGCGGCGCCCAACCCTCCGGCCGCGGCAGGCGCCTGATGTTGCCCAGGCCGATCGCTTCACCGGCGAATCAGCCGACGCCGCTGGGACTACGCATCCACACGCTCGGCTCTTTTCGGGTCTATCGCGACGGAGCCCTCATATCGGAGTCGGAGTTCAAGACCCAGAAGAATCGTGACCTGCTGAAGATCCTCCTGACCTACCGTGGTCACGGCCTGTCGAAGGACCAGTTGAGCGACTGGCTGTGGCCGAACCTCGACCCTGACGCCGCCGGGCGCAGCCTGCGCATCGCGGTAAGTCACGTGCGCCACGTGCTCGAGCCGAACCTGCCGCACGGGGCAAGCTCCAGTCACATCCTGACGACTGAATCAGGCTATGGTTGGAATCTCGCCACTGACTATTGGCTCGACGCCGAGGAGTTTGAGCGGCTCGCCCGGTCCGCGCTCGAGCAGCCTAGCGGGGGCGCCGGAGCGGAGACGCTGCAGCAGCTTCAGTTGGCCGTTGATCTGTACCGGGGGGACTACCTCGAAGACGATCGGTACGCCGACTGGGCCGCCGTCAGGCGAGAGGAGCTCCGCGAGCTGCGCTTTGTCCTGCTGATTCGCTTCGCCGAGCTGTCCGCCCGGCAGGGCCGCTACCGTCATGCCATCGCCCTGTGCCGTCAGGTTCTGGCCGAGGATCCCTGCCGGGAGAGCGTCTGGTGCCAACTGATGCTTTATCACTACCACGCCGGCGACCAGAGCCTCGCGCTGCGCGCCTACCAGGAATGCCGCGACGCCCTGGCGGTCGCGTTCGCCGTCGACCCCTTGCCGGAAACCGCTCAGCTCCACGACCGCATACGCCTGCACCAGATCGGCGCGCGCAACGGTTATCCAGAGATACGGCTGATCAGCGACGCTCACCAGCCACCGGTGTCGCTAGGCGCATCACCCTTCGTCGGTCGCGAGCAAGAGCTGGCCTGGCTAGTGGGGCAGCGCCGGGCTACGCTCACGGGCCGAAGCCGCACCGCGGTGATTGAGGGAGAGGCCGGCATTGGCAAGTCACGCCTCCTCCAAGAATTCCTCCGCCACGCCCGAGAGCAGCGCGCGCTGACGCTCCTGGGCAGCGGCCACCAGCGAGGAGGCGCCCTCCCCTTGCAGCCCATCGTCGACGCGCTTCGCTCGGACATCGCCGCGGGGCAGGAAACGGTCCAGTATCTCGACCCGGTGTGGCGGGTGGAGCTCTCCCGCCTCGTGCCGGAATGGGGTCCGCCGGGCGGCA
>CALBSQ010000365.1 GCA_937967325.1 uncultured Chloroflexota bacterium | reverse complement strand
TGCGCACGGCGTACTTTGCCGATCCAGAAGGCAACCTCTGGGAGATCAACCAGCCCCTTGCCTCTGAATAAGAGGGGGAGGCGTAGCCGTGGTGGCCGCGCTCTTTGGCCATCGCGGCACGGCTGAGCAGACCACCAAAGCCTTGCAGGTTTTCTTTGAGTCTACGCTACGGCGCTACCTCTTGTAGGACGGCTCTGAGTCGCGCAGTCACGTCTTTTCGATCCACACGAGGAGAATGACACTCTCGCGGATGGCGACAGTGTGTGCGCATGAACGGGGGTATGCTCCGCGCCGATTGCTCACGTTCACCTCAAAGCCTGCTCGCTTTTCGCCTTATTTACCACGGGATTCATCCTGCCGGCTTTGGCCCTAGCCGTACCTATACCGAAGCCAGGATGAACCTACATCGCAACCAGAAGATGGCTCTGCGGGTTTCATCGTGGCTTGAGTTTAGGAGGCAAGACCGCTCCTGACCCGCCTCCACCACGGCGTGGGGCTGGGACTTAGGGCAACCGGCGCTGCCAGGTGAGCCTCTCTCCTCGCAGGAGAGAACGCCCAGAGGGCACCCGAAAGCCGGAGTGAGGTTCACCCCGCTCCAAACGCGTACACCCGCAGCACTTTCCCCGGCATGTCCACCATCACCACATTGCCGGCGGGTGTCACCGCGATGCCCTGCGGTGCGCCCTCCACGGGGAAGTAGCCGACCAATGTGCCGTCTGGGGCGAATACGATGACACGGTGCTGCGCGGCGTCGCCTAACAGGACACGCCCATCGGGCGTGATTGCCAGCCGGCCGGCGTCGAAGGTGTTTACCTTGGGCGCGGCGAGCGACGCCAGCAGGTGGGCGTCGGCGGCGTAGAGCTGCAGCTTCCCGCTGTCCGGCTCGTAGACGAATAGCCGGTGGTCCGCTTCCGCGACTGCCGAGGTCGGCTGGTCGAACAGCCGCTTCCCCTGTGCGTCGCTCTCCAGGGGCGGCAGCGCCGCGCCGGTAGACGCGACGCGCACGAGCTGGTTTGCCGGCGTGTGTGCGACGTAGAACGTCTCGTCGAGACCGAGTGACATGCCGCGAGACGATACCAGATTGCCCAGACCGGCGACAAGGCCCAGAAAGTCACCCTGGGCGTCGAAACGACTCACCTGGCCGACCTGGGCATCGAGCACGTCGATTGTCCCATCCGGCGCCACCGCATCGGCCCACGGCTGCTGCCACTGCCCCGGCGCAGTGCCGAGCGTCCCCCACTCCAGGAGGAAGTGCCCGTCCTGGGCATACTTCACCACTTTGCGACGACCGGTGTCCACGACGTAGTAGTTGCCGTCGCGGTCCACCGCCACGTCGCGCGGCTGTGTCAGCAGGCCCGGACCGTCACCCGGCGCGCCAATAGTTGCGACCGCGTGCGCCATGTTTGCCCGCGGCGCCGGGTTCGCTGGCGGCGCCGCGGGTAAGGATGGCCGCGATTGCGGCGCATTGGTCGACGCGACGACGGACACCGGCACGCCGGCGATCTGCGCGGCGATGGCCGCCGCGGGCTGCTGATCGTAGGCGCTCGCCGTCATCACGCCGAGATGCTCGTTCAGGCGGGAGAGCTGGAAGTCGCGCCAGGTGTAGAACCCCGCCACCGGCACGCCGGGCTGGCGAGCCTGAATCGACACGGGAGAGTTGACCCAGGCGCCGTACGTGCCCAGGTTATACAGCGCCACGACCACCGCGGCGACGGCGATGCCTTCGAATGCCCACGGCACACGTGGGCGCGCGTACCGCCAGAGCGCGTCCAGCGCCAGGCCGACCAGCGCGTACATTGGCGCAACGGCGGCGATCGCCCGCGCCCCGTCCGGCGTATCGCTGCTCAGCACCTGCGTCGCCAGCAGGGGGATCAAGAATAGGCACCACCATAGGGTGAATCGCTGCCCGCGGCGCGCCGCCAGCAGGAGGCCCACCAGATACAGCGCCGCACTGACCGGATCGAGCCAGCCCTGGTTCGGCCCCTTGTAGCGCCCGGTCCCGAGCGACGAGTCCATGAGCAGGAAGGAGCGCACAGTTGACCAGACCTGGCTGCCCAGGACGCCCAGCGGAGTCTGGTCGGGTCCCAACGGCTGACTGAAGATGTAGACCGAGCTCACCCTCCGGTTGAACGTAGCCAGATTGGCCAGGATGGCCGGCAGCTCCGGCAGAAAGAGCACGACCGCTACTGCCGCGGCCAGCAAGCCGCCCTGCACCAGTTCGCGAGCCTCGCTCCAGGCGCCTTCGCGCACGCGCTGCCACAGAAGGAGAGCCAGATAGGCGACGAAGGCAAGGATCACCACTCGCCCTGCGAAGTAGCCGTAGAGCAACAGGGCCAGCGCCGCGCCGAATCCCACCCAATAGCGCCGCTGCCGCGACTCCAGGGCCCTGGTTACCGACCAGGCGGCCAGGAGCATGTACAGTACCATCGGGCCGTTGTTCCAACCGCTGCGCGAGAACAGCAAGTACCAACGCGAGGCGGCGAACAAGGCCGTCGCCACCAGGGCGACGGGGACCGCGACGCTCCTGCGAGCCAAGGCGTAGAACGGCACGATGGCCGCCGCCGTGAGCAGCGCCGCAACCAGCCGCTCCGCGAACAAGGTCATCCCGAACAACTGCCATGACCAAACGATGAAGTAGAGGCTGAGCGCCGGCTCCGGCGTCCAATCCAGCCCAAACAGCCCCGGCCCCTGACCGGTCAGCACCTCCAAGGTGTTACTGGCGAAGTCGAGCTCGTCGGCGGTGACGGTATTGGGGACTCGTTCGAGAAATAGGACGCGTAGCAAGATGGCGACGACGAATACCATGCAGAGGGCCAGCCGCTCATGCTGTTCCAAGTAGGCGAACAGCGACCACGGGCGTTTCGCTCGCCAGCGTGCGAGCGGCAGTGCCGCGGGACTGGTCACCGACACCTCGACAGGTTCTGTTGTCGAGACGCCGGCGGTCGGGCCGGGCGGTCGCCGGAGACTCGTCGCTTCGCTCCTTAGCACGCTTCACACAACGCGCAGTATCGGCACGCGGATATGCAATCTTACTCTGCTTCGGATCCATTACCGAAGGCCGACTGCTATGACGCGACCGTGGGCCACGTCCGGTGCGCGATGATCGGACGGCGTCGCTCTCATACCAAGGCAGCGCCGGCTGGTGCGGGAGCAGGCCCCCCCGGCCCCCCAGAATTGGGGGGCCGGGGGGGCCTGCTCCCGCACCAGCCGAACTCGCCCACCGCGAACGAACGCGCACCGGCTACAATACCCCTCGATGACTGACGTTTCACCCCTCACACACCTCGACCCCTCCGGGCGGGCCCGCATGGTTGACGTCGGCGCCAAGGCAGATACGGCTCGGGAGGCGGTGGCGCGCGGCGAGGTCTGGATGCAGCCGGAAACGCTCGCGCTGATCCGCGGGGGCGGCGTCGCTAAGGGCGATGTGCTCGCCATCGCCCAAGTGGCCGCGATCATGGCGGCCAAGCAGACGCCGTCGATCATCCCGTTGTGTCATACCCTGCTGCTCAGCGCCGTCGAGGTCAACTTCGATGTCGCGCACGCCGATCACGTCGGCATCGAGGTGCGGGTGCGGACGGTCGGCAAGACCGGGGCCGAGATGGAGGCGCTGACGGCGGTCAGCGTGGCCGCCCTCACCATTTACGACATGTGCAAGGCGGTCGACCGCGGCATGCGCGTCGAGCGGGTGCGCCTGGTGCGAAAGTCCGGCGGCAAGAGTGGCGATTGGTCGTCACCGGAGGATGAAGCTTGAGCGAGCCCTACCGCGCTGCCGTGCTGACCGTCTCCGACCGCACCGCTGCCGGTACCGCCGTCGACGAGAGTGGCCCAAGGCTGGCTGAGCTGATCGCCGGCGCCGGCTTCGCCGTAGCCGCTCGGGCGGTGGTGGCCGATGATCGGCAGGCCATCGCCCAATGCCTGCGTCATTGGGCCGATGTCGACCACGTCCAGCTCATATGCACCACCGGCGGCACGGGAGTCGCTCTGCGCGACGTGACACCGGAAGCGACCCGCGATATGCTGGATCGCGAGGTCCCCGGGCTGGCCGAGGCGATGCGCGCGGCCAGCCTGGCCTCCACACCGCTGGCCATGCTGGGCCGGGCGGCGGCGGGCGTTCGGGGCCAGACGCTCATCGTGAACCTGCCGGGCAGCCCGAAGGCGGTGGGCGAGTGCTTCAGCGTCGTCGCACCGGTGCTCCGCCATGCCGTCGAGTTGATCGCCGGTGAGGACAGTCCACACCGGGCCGCGCCAACGGCCGCCCTGGACACTCAAGCCACCTGACGCCTGAGCGTCCTCCGCACCAGGTTGGCCTCGTCGCCATTCCAGAGCAGCAGCAGGCCGAGGTAGACGAGTCCGCTACCGCCACCGGCTACCAGCAGTAGGAGCAGATCAACTGCCTTGCCCGACCCCAAGGCACGCGTCATTGCCCCGGCGACTGCCAGGCAAGCGACGGCCATGACCAGCGCGGCGACGCAACCCCTGCCGAAGCTTGAGCCGAGGCCCTCGTGTGCCATCGCCGGCTCTTTCCGCCAGAGCAAGGTGAAAAGGATGACCGCGTGCGCGCAGTTCTGGATGGAGTTCGCCAGCACCAGGGCGCGCCAGTCCGTGAGCTGCAAACCCACGAAGGCGGCGATGGCCCAGATCACGGCGGTGACGAAGGCAACGGCGGTGGGGGTGCGCGTGTCATGACGGGCGTAGAAGGCGTAGATGAGCAGCTGATCCACCGCGACAAAGGGGAGTTGCGGCGCGTACAGCCGAAAGGCCAGCGTTGTCGCCGCCGCGTCGGACGGTGTGAACGCGCCGTGCCGGAACAGCAGGTCGATCGCCGGTCCGGCCAGAATCGTCAACCCGACCAGCACAGGCAGCGTCAGCAGCACGGAGACCTTCAGCCCAGCCCCGACGATGCGCCGGTAGGCGGGCCAGTCGGCGCCATCGGCGTAGCGCGAAATGGTCGGCAGGATGGCCATCGAGATGGCGGTCGAGACCAGTCCCAGGGGCACCTGCAGCAGGCGCGTCGCATAGTTGGAGGCCGAAAGGCTACCCGCGCCGTTCAGCGAGTAGAGGTGTCGTTCCAGCACGGTCACCGCGCCGGTGATGACCAC
Organism: uncultured Chloroflexota bacterium; assembly: GCA_937967325.1. Classification (GTDB taxonomy): domain Bacteria; phylum Chloroflexota; class UBA4733; order UBA4733; family UBA4733; genus UBA4733. The sequence continues at coordinate 729 of CALBSQ010000365.1, read as the reverse complement.
GCTTGCCGCGACGGGGAGATAGAGCTGGCCGATCCGCCGGACCTCCGGGTGTCTCCACTCGAAGCGCGGCCGAAAGGGCATGCGCGCCCGAGCCAGTGCAACGATCTCCAACGCCAACTGGGCGGCAGCGCCCGCCAGCAAGCCGGCGGCGGCACTGACAATGCCCAAGCGGTGCAACAGCAGCATGCCGCCGATCACCCCGGCGTTGACGCAGGCGATTGCCAGCGCGGGCAAGCGATAACGGTGGAGCGAATACAGGATCGACATGGCAACCGCGGACATCCCCATCAAGAAGACCGTCGGGATCATCAGGCGCGCCAGTTGTGTTTCGAGCACCAGCGTGGCAGAGTCGTATCCACCGGACATTACCTGCACCAGCTGTGGCGCCAGCAGCATGAGCACGCCAACGACCGCCGCGAGCACGATAACTCCCAGGGTCATCACGGCGTTGCCCACCCGCCAGAACTCGGAGCGGTCCTCCTTCGAAGCCAGGCGGCTCAGCGTGGGGATGAGCGCGGCACTCACCAGTCCGCTGACCAGGAAGTCGTACACCACCGTCGAGAGCGACTGCGCGCCGACGAAGGCGTCCGTGTGGCTATTCCGCCCAAAGAACTGCGCCATCACCGGATCGCGGACCAACCCCAGCAGCCGGCTGACCACGTTGCCGGCGAACACCAGCGCCGCCGCGCCAAGCAAGCGCCGCCCTAACGGGGGGCCGGGGGGCCGGGG
>CALBSQ010000364.1 GCA_937967325.1 uncultured Chloroflexota bacterium | reverse complement strand
CTACCATGGGGTCGCGTCTGGGAGCGGAGGTCCTGGTACCAGATATATCATGGCCTTAGCGTCGGTGACGTCGGTCTCGCCGCCGGTAGGGCCGCCAGATGTGCGGTACCCTGCGAGGGAGCTGAGAGCATTCCTGGGGAATCGAGCTACTGAACAATGAAGCAATCCGACTCCTCCATCCCGCGTTCGATCCCCGGCCCCGAATCGCCGGTTGCTCACCACGTGTTCGGCGCTATCGAAGGCGGCGGCACCAAGTTCGTGCTGCTGGCCGGCGCCGACCCCGAGCACATCGTCGAGCGAGCCGTGGTCCCCACGACGACGCCGAAGGAGACGATCGCCGCCTGCGTCGACTTCTTCGTCCGGCTCAAGGCTCGCTATGCGCTCGCCGGCCTGGGCGTCGCTTGCTTCGGGCCGGTGGATCTGAATCCGACGTCACGGACGTACGGTTATGTCACTACGACGCCGAAGCCGGGCTGGGCGTTCACCGACGTGGTGGGTCCGCTGCGCCGGGCGCTCGGCGTTCCTATTGGCTGGGAGCACGATGTGACCGGCGCGCTGCTCGGTGAGCGTCGATGGGGCGCCGCTCGCGACCATGATCCAGTCATGTACATCGTGGTCGGGACGGGGGTGGGCGGTGGCGCCTTCGTCAATGGCGCCCCGCTACGCGGCTTGGTTCATCTGGAGATGGGCCATTTGCTCATGCCGGATCTGCCGGGCGACCAATTTGCCGGCGCTTGTCCGTTTCACGGTCGCTGCCTGGAGGGTTTGATCTCCGGTCCAGCGATCGCCCAGCGCGCCGGCCGGCCGGCCGGCGCGCTGGGCGAGCAGGACCCGCTGTGGGGACTCGTCGCCGAGTACCTGGCCATGGCACTGATGGATTGCACCCTGCTGCTATCGCCGCGGCGGATTGTTTTGGGGGGCGGCGTCCTGCGGCAGCGGCAGATCATTCCGATGGTGCGCGAGGCCCTGCGTCGTCGGCTCAACGGCTACGTACAACACCCCTTGCTCGCGGAGCGGCTCGACGAGTACGTCGTACCGTCGGCGCTGGGCGATGAGGCGGGAGCGTTCGGCGCGCTGGAGATTGCGCGGCTGGCCGCCCGGTAATTGGGCACGGTGGAGATGTAGCAATTGGCCGCGCCTCAGCGGCGAATCCCGCGGCTAAGTTGTAGAAACATGGACCATAGATGGCCCCGACGTGGCCTAATGGTGGCGATATGTGCTAAACTGTTAGGTCACGGGAGGATGTTTGGGCGCGATCGATACGTTCTCGGCTGGGTTTGCTGTAGTGAACCGTCGCCCTTTGCTCCTCCTCTTCCCCCTGGCGTTGGATGGCTTGATTTGGGGTTCGCCGGCGGTTTCGGTTGGCCCGGTGGTCCGAGCGGCGCTCACGGCGTCCCCCGGCGTCGGCAATGGGAACGAGCTTGGCGCCATCTTGAGCCAATACGACTTGATGGCCTTGTTGGGACGTTTCACCCCCAGCCTGCTGGCGTCCCTTGGCGCCAGTGTTCCGGCGCTGAGCGCCAAGTCGACCCTCGAAGTCCAGCAGGGGAGTGACGTCTTTTGGGCGGTCGTTGGGCTGTTGGTGGCAGGCTTTGTCTTCGGGACCTGGTACCTCTTCGCGGTGGCGCAGGCGGTGCGCGGTGCGGAGTATCGACAGTGGGCGGCAGGCGGCGAGCTCCTAGGCGTATTCGCTCGCCTGGCGTCGCTGGTCGGCATCGCGGTGGCGGCAATGGCCGGCATGGTGGTGCTGTTGATCGCTGCCGGAGTCGTCAACACCGGACTGATGGGGCTGGTAGCGTCCATTGCGATCATCGGCGCGCTCTGGGTGGCCTTTTACCTGTTCTTCGCCGTCGACGCCGTGGTCATCGGCGGGCTGAAGGCCCGCCAAGCGATACGGGCGAGCTTGCTGGTGTTTCGTGTCAATTTCGGGGCCGCGGCGGCGATCGTCCTGCTGGCGACGTTGATCCGCCTGGGATTGCCGATCATCTGGCGCAACCTGGCGGTGAATTCGATCGGGTTGCTCGGTGTAATCGTCGTCAACGCGTACATCGGTACGGGTCTGGCCGCGGCGACGATGCTGTTCTTCCGTGAGCAATGGGACAAAGTGCAGAGAGTTGCTGTTTCGCCGGGCGTCGCTCGGCGGTAACGACGTGGTGTAGGAGTGATGGACGTGGTAGTGACGGAGCAGGTAGACCAAGGGACGGCGGTGGCGGAAGCGCCGCGGGTAGAGGCAGTAGCCGAGCAGCCGCGGCGGCCATCCTCCGTACAAAACGCGGAGAGCATCCAGGTGCTCAAAGGGCTGGAGGCCGTTCGCGTCCGACCAGGAATGTACATCGGCAACACCGACATCCGTGGCCTGCACCATCTGGTCGATGAGGTTGTCGTCAATAGCGTGGACGAAGCCCGCATGGGCCGGGGCAACCGCATCGAGGTGACCATCCTCAAGGACGGCAAGGTCCACGTGCGCGACTATGGTGGCGGTATCCCTCCGGAGCTGCACCCAACGGAGAAGCGCTCCACGCTGGAAGTGGTCATGACGCAACTGCACGCCGGCGGCAAGTTCGGTGGCGACAGCTACAAGTTTTCCGGCGGATTGCACGGCGTGGGCGTTTCGGTGGTGAACGCCCTCGCCTCCTGGATGCGGGTCGAGACCCGTCGGGACGGCAAGGCCTGGGTACAAGAATACAAGCGCGGGAAGCCTGTCACCAAGGTGCAAGAGATTGGCCCAGCGCCCGACACCGGCACCCTGACGACCTTCATGGCCGACACCGAGATCTTCAGCACCTTGGACTACGACTTCGACGTGCTGGCCGAGCGCTTCCGCGAGATGGCTTTCCTCACCAAAGGGCTGTGGATCGCCTTCCGTGATGAGCGCAGCGACCGCGAGCTGAACTATTACTTCGAGGGCGGCGTCGTGTCCTTCGTCCGGCAGCTCAATAAGAGCTGGACGGTCTTGCACCAGAAGCCGATCGTGATCTCCAAGATCGCCGAGCAGGGCGTCGTCGACGTCGCGATTCAGTACAATGACACCTTCAGCGAGACGCTGTTCAGCTTCGCCAACGGGGTCAACACGCGGCACGGCGGCGCACACATGACGGGATTTCGCGCCGCGCTGACGCGCACGCTCAACAACTACGCCCGCAAGAACAGCCTGCTCAAAGAGCAAGAGGCCAACCTGTCCGGTGAAGACGTGCGCGAGGGGCTCACCGGCATCATCAGTGTGCAGCTCCTCAACCCACAGTTCACCTCACAGGACAAGCTGGAACTGGCCAACACGGAGATGGGGCCGCTCGTCCAGACAGTGGTCGGTGAGGGCTTGACGGAGTGGCTGGAAGAGAACCCCAACGACGCCAAGAAGATCCTGGAGAAGGCCGTCATCGCCTCGCGCGCCCGCGAAGCCGCCCGCAAGGCCCGCGAGACCATCCGCAAGGGGGCGCTGGAAGGCACCAGCCTCCCCGGCAAGCTGGCCGACTGCTCCGACAAGAACCCCGACAACTGCGAGCTGTACCTGGTGGAGGGCGACAGCGCCGGCGGGAGTGCGAAGCAGGGGCGTGACCGGCGCTTCCAGGCCATCCTGCCGCTGCGCGGCAAGATCCTCAATGTGGAAAAGGCGCAATCGCGGGTGGACAAGCTGCTCGCCAACGAGCAGATCCGCTACATCATCACCGCGCTCGGCACCGGCATCGCCGATCGCTTCGATCCCAAGAAGCTGCGCTATGGCCGCACGGCGATCATGACCGACGCCGACGTCGACGGCGCCCATATCCGAACGCTGCTGCTGACGGTGTTCTACCGCTACCTACCGCAGCTCATCGAAGAGGGCCACCTGTACATTGCTCAGCCGCCGCTCTTCCGCGTCGAGCACGGCAAGGATGTTCGGTATGTCTACTCCGAGGAAGAGCGTGATCAAGCCCTCACCGAAATGAAGGCCAAGAATCCGAAGGTAAACCGCTATAAGGGCCTGGGCGAGATGAGCGCCACCCAGCTCTGGGACACGACCATGGATCCGGAGAAGCGCATCATGCTCAAGGTGACGTTCGACGATGCCGTGGTGGCTGATCAGGTCTTCAGCATGCTCATGGGCGACGACGTAGCCCAGCGCAAGCGCTTCATCGAGTCGCATGCCAAGACGGTGACAGATCTGGATGTGTAGGGCACGATCGTCGACGATCGTGTAGGGGCAGCCCCCCGTGGCTGCCCTGGTAGCTGCCATACGGGGCTCGCCTTTGGTGAGGGAACCAGGGCAGCCACGGGGGGCTGCCCCTACACGTCGGTCCGGGGATAGCCGTCAGGCGGCGCACTCGTCCTCGGTCCGCTGATACCTGAGCGCTGATACCTGACGACTCACGCTCAGATGAAACGCCGGGTTGCGGCGGCGGATGGCCGCCACGGCGTGCCGCAGCGACGCGATCTCGCCGCGAGGGATAGTAAAGAACTGCTCGTTGTAGCGCTGACCACCTAGTTCATACCAGAGACGGCATTCCACCATTGCTCGACGCTCCTCCTCCCTACCAACGATCAGGCTGAGCGGCGCTTGCGCGATCGCCCACCGCGCAGCATCAGCAGACGTTGCGCGCGCCGCTGCCGCTCCATCAGCTCCCACATCTCCACGGCCGAAAGCATCTCCTCCAGTGGCGGCTTGGCCGGGGGCGGCGCGTAGCGATGGATCAGCTCGTGGGCGTCCGCCGGCATGTCGATCTTGTTCCACGGCAAGCTGCGAAAGCGGCGCTCGACCTGGGTCTGGTAGTCGCGACGCGGCCAGTAGAGATGATGCACGGTCACCATTGGCTTCCTTTCTCCTGCGCTCATACCCAAGTGCCACACGCAATGCCGCGGTGAATCCCTCGCCTCGTTCCTTCCTTGTTTCCCGGATGAGCGTCAGCACGCTAACTCAGCTTGCGACGGCCATCCCGGCCGGCTCGAGCTCCTGAATGGCCAGCGCCTCACGGCCCAGCAATTGGGTGATGCGACCGACCAGCTCAGGCGAGTACGCCGTGCGCAGGCCAGGCGCGTCCAAGCGCACAATGCCCAGCGAGGAGATAACCCGCAGCTCAACCGGGTCGTCACCCGCCACCTGGCGCAGGGCCGCGGCCAGCCGTTCCAGTCGCGTGCGGCTCGTGTCGAGGTCTCCGAGCGATGGGATAGTGATGCGGAGGTGGTAGCGACGGGGAAGCTCCGATTGCGCCGTGAATGCCTCGACACTATCGCAGGCGAGCTGAAGCCGGTCGCCGCGTTGGTCGAGCTTCCCCGTCACCAGCAGTGTCGCATCCGCCTGCCAGTGCTGCCGCGTCTGCTCAAGCGTGCGCGGGAAGACGACGACTTCGATCGAGCCGCCGAGATCCTCCAACTCGCCGTAGAGCATGCTCTGGCCGCTCTTCGTTTGGATAGTGCGGACACTGTTGATCATGCCGCCCAGCGTGACCTTCTGGCCGACTGACTCCTCTGTCAGAGAGGCGATGGGGACGGCGCCTTTCTGCAACAGCTTCGGACCGAGGGCTACTAACGGATGCTCTCCTAGGTAGACCCCCAGCAGCTCCTTCTCCCAGGCCAGGCGCTCCTTGAGGGTCGCCGGGTCCTGCTCGGCCGGTGGGATCGCTATGAGCGCCGGCCCGCTCGCCGGCCCCGCGTCGAACATGCTGGTCTGCCCGGCCGCCGACGCCCGTTGCAACTGCTGTGCGAGCACAATGGCGCGATCCAGCTCCTGGAGCAGGTGTGTCCTGCTGCCGAAACAGTCCAGCGTGCCGGCCCGGATCAACGCTTCCAGCGATTTCCGGTTCAGGGCGCGGAGATCGACGCGGCCACAGAAATCCTCCAAATTGGCAAACGGTCCGCGCGCTTGACGCTCGGAAACCAGCCCCTCGACGGCGCCCTGGCCCACGTTCTTGACCGCTGCAAGACCGAAGCGGATCGCCCCGTTCTCCACGGTGAAACCGACGTCGGAGCTATTCACGCTGGGGGGCTGGACGTCCACACCCATCCGGCGACACTCGGCGATAGCGGCAGCGACCTTCTCGCTCTCACCCATCGCGGAGGAGAGCACCGAGGCCATGTATTCGGACGTGTAGTGGGTCTTGAGATAGGCAGTTTGATAGGTGACGTGGGCGTAGCCCATCGTGTGGGCCTTATTGAAGGAGTAGCGCTGGAATGGTTCGAATAGCCGCCATAGCTCCTCCACCGTGTCCTGCGAGTATCCGCGCGCCAGCGCGCCAGCGACGAACGGCTCCTTGTTCTTCAGCAGCAACTCGGCGTTCTTCTTGGCGATGGCCTTGATGAACTTGTAGCCTTGTTCCGGCGTGAAGCCAGCGACCCGTACGACGATCGCCATGACCTGCTCTTGGTAGACGATGACCCCGTACGACTCGCCGAGGATCGACTCCAGGTCGGCGTGCAAGTAACGGACTTTGGACGCGTCGTTCTTCCCGGCGATGAACTTGGGGATGTTATCCATCGGCCCGGGCCGGTAGAGGGAGATCATGGCCGAGATGTCGCGAATGGTGGTTGGCTTCAACTCCTTGAGGTACTTGGTCATGCCGGCCGATTCCAGTTGGAACAGCCCTGTTGTCTCGCCGCGCTGCAACAAGGCGAAGGTGGCCTCGTCGTCCGCCGGCAGTTCCCGCAGGGAAATGTCGACCCCGCGCGTCTGCTTGATCAGCTTGACGGCCCGGTCCAGGATAGAGAAGTTCGCCAGCCCGAGGAAGTCCATCTTGAGGATGCCGATGTCGGGCAGGATGGTCCCTTCGTAGTGCGTCACGACCTCGGCGTGGCCGGCCTTCTGCAGCGGCACCAGGTCGGTCAGCGGCTCGCGCGAGATCACGACGCCCGCGGCATGCACGGAGGCGTTGCGCGCTAGCCCCTCCACCTTTTTCGCCGTTTCCAGCAGCTTCTTGACGGACTGATCCTGGTCGACCAGCGCGCGCAGCTCGGCCGACTCGGCCAGGCCCTGGTCGATGGATACCTTGACACCCGTAGGGATGAGCTTGGCCACGCGGTCGACATCGCCGTAGGGCATTCCCAACGCCCGCCCGACATCGCGGATGGCCGCCTTGCCCAGCATCGTGTTGAAGGTGATGATCTGGGCGACGTGGTCAGCGCCGTACTTCTGCTTGACGTACTCGTAGACCTCACCGCGACGGTCATCGGGGAAGTCCAGGTCGATGTCCGGCATCTCGTGGCGCTCCGGACTCAAGAAGCGCTCGAAGGGCAGGTCGTAGCGAATCGGGTCGACGTTGCAGATGCCGATCACGTAGGCGACCACCGAGCCGCCCACGGAGCCGCGCGGCTCCGCCATGATGCCGCGCTGGCGGGCCCAGAAGGTGAAATCGGCAACGATCAGGATGTACTTGGCAAAGCCGAGCTGGCAGATAACATCCAGCTCAAACTCCACGCGCTGCCGCAGGGCCTCATCGGCGTTCGGGTAGCGGTCGGGCAGACGCTGCCAGGTGAGCTCGCGGAAATAGGACTCGGCGGTATGCCCTTCCGGTAGCGGGAAGTCCGGCAGCGCGGTGCGGCCAAACTCCAGCTTGAGGTCGCAGTTGTCGGCGATCCGGCGGGTGTTGAGGATCGCTTCCGGCGCCTCGGCGAACAGGGCCGCCATCGCCTCCGGACTCTTGAGATAGAACTCCTGCGTGGACATGCGCATGCGCTTGGGATCGTCGACCGTCGTGCCGGTCTGCACGCAGAGCAGGATGTCCTGCGCGTAGGCGTCTTCCTGCTGGACGTAGTGGACATCGTTGGTGCAGACGAGCGGGAGACGCTCCTGCTGCGCCAGATCGACTAGGAAGCGATTCACCGTCTGCTGCTCTGGTATTTGGTGATCCTGCAGCTCCAGGTAGTAGCCTTCAGGGCCGAACGTATCTCGGAACCAGCCGACCGTCTTTCGTGCCTCAGCCTCGCGACCATTGAGGATGAGCTGCGGCAGCTGCGCGCCGAGGCAGCCGGAGAGGGCGATGATCCCTTCCGAATGCCTGCCCAGCAGGTCAAGATCGACCCGCGGCTTGTAGTAGAAGCCTTCCAGGTGGGCCTTGCTCACCAGCGTGATGAGGTTCTTGTAGCCGGTCTGGTCGCGCGCAATGAGGGTCAGGTGGTAGGGGATGGCATCGACCTTCGGCTGCCGGTCGGTCATCTTACGCTGGGCGCAATACACTTCGCAGCCGATGATCGGCTTGATGCCGGCCTTCACAGCGTCGCGGTAGAACTGGATGGCCCCGTGCATCACGCCGTGATCGGTGAGGGCCAGGGCCGGCATGCCATACCCCTTGGCCTGGGAAACCAGATCCTCGATGCGAGATAGTCCGTCGAGGAGGCTGTACTGTGAATGGACGTGGAGGTGGGTGAAATCTCCCATGCGTTGCCCTTCGCCTGACCGAGTCACTTCGTGGCAGTCTAAGCCGGGGAGGCGGGGTCAACAATAGGGCCGGCACGCCGGTTATGCCACGGGGGGAACCTCCCGCTCAGGTACAATAGACGCGAGGTTCGGGCCTGCTGCCCACTACAGCGACGTGACATTCGACCAGCAGGCATAGGCGGCGCCCTCGGGCGCCAGCGTCCGGGGAGGACTACCTGAACCGTCCTGGCGCCGCCATGCCGCCGGACAGAGACTAGTGGGAGCGCTGCCTGTGGAAACCGTGCCGACGCAAGTCCAGACCGTTCGCAAGCCTAAGCCGGCGACCAAGCCGGCCTGGCGTGAGCTGGTGGAGACGGTCGTCCTGACTGCCATTGTGTTTATGGCCATCCGGACTGTGGCCCAGAACTACCAGGTTGAGGGTCACAGCATGGACCCAACGATGAACAATGGCGAGTTTGTCGTGGTGCTGAAGGCAGTGTACTGGTTCCACCCGCCCCGGACCGGTGACATCGTCGTGCTGGCCGATCCCGAGGACCCCAGGCGCAGCTTCATCAAGCGGGTGATCGGCACGCCCGGTGACACCGTCGCCGTTCATAACGGGCAAGTGTTTCTGAACGGGAAGGCGCTCCGTGAGCCCTACATCAAAGATCCCCCGGCCTACACGACTCCGCCGACGAAGATTCCGGCCGGATCGTATTGGGTGCTCGGCGACAACCGCAACGACAGCAACGACTCCCACATCTGGGGGCTGCTGCCGCGCGGCAACGTCATAGGGAAGTCCTGGCTCGTCTACTGGCCCCCGTCTAACTGGCGGATCGTGCCGCACAGCTCTTAGGGGCCAGGGGCTAGGGG
>CALBSQ010000363.1 GCA_937967325.1 uncultured Chloroflexota bacterium | reverse complement strand
CATGGCGGCCGCGATGTCCTGGTCGGGGAGCCCCTGCTCGATGAGTCCGGCGAGCTGGAAGAGCCGGGCGTCGGTCCAGACCGAGCGGGGCCGGCCCCGACCTTGCCGGCGGCGGTGGGCATGGCGTGCTGGGTCGATGGGGTCAGTTTGGTCGGGCATAGCTTTCCATAATGTAGCACTGTCCTATACACGACTCAAGAGGACAAACCGGATCACGGGGGATCAAAAAATATCAGGCGCGTCGCCCGGGAGGTGGTTGCTTGGGATTTTTTGGCTTGGCAGGGTCGGAGATCGCGACGGCGTAGACCTCATCGGCGAGTTTGACGCTGCCATCGGGCTGGGGCACCTCGCGGGTATGCGGGTAGCCGGTAATGACCCATTCCTGTCCTTTCCGGAAGGCTCCGGACTCGACGGCCTGCTGGAGCTTCTGGGCGCGTTCCTGGAAGAAGAGGATGGTCGACCAGGTGGTCTGCTCCTCGCCCTGGGGATGGGTGGCGAAGGGGAACTGGGCGATGAGCCGGCCGGTCTTGCTCTCGCGGAAGGTCGGCAACGCGCCGACTGTGCCGGTCAGCATCACGCGGGGGGCTTTCTCCTGTTCCGGGGCCGCTCCGGTCTTGGCAGGGAGCGAGTGCTCGGGTTGGGATGGCAGCGCTGGGGTTGGTTCTGGGCGCGCTGGTGCGTCGGGCGCTATTGACGGTGGCGGGGCGTCTGCTTTGGCGAGCGGGGAGACGAAGACGGCGACCTCGCCCTGCTGGGTGATCGCGACTTTGACGGTCGCTGCCGGGTAGATTTGGTCATGGACGATTTGCCACGAGGAGTCTGCCCGCGTGGCGGCTGGTGCTTCCTTCCCGTGGTGGCGGGGCTGCTGCTCGGTCATAGGCGATCGGTGGCGACAGTATAGCAAAGAGCCGGTAAAAAGGGAAGGGCACCCGATCGGGGGCGCGACGGGGAGGGCGGGGCATGTTCGGCGGGCACCTGCAGCGGCTGGACACATCCTGGCGCAAGGGGGAGGGCGCCGGCGGGACGACGCCGACGGTGGGGGCGGCGTCGGGGTCGGCCGATCCCGTGTCGGCGGGGGAGACGGTGGTGCCTAGCCCGGCCCGGCGTCGGATGTCGATCCGGTACTCCGTGCTCTATGCCTATCTGGACGCGGAACGCGGCGCCGCGCTCCGTTCGCGAAACCCGTCCCTACGGGGCCGGAAGGCAGCGCCGACGGCGGTGGCATTCCTGGCCGAGAGGGATGGCTGCATCCGCCATGCGGTGTTCGTTCCGTGGAGGATCGGGGTTTTTGAGGGCGAGGACGCGGCGATCGCGGCGTACGAGCGGCGCCACGGGCTGGAGAGGCACACGCTCGTCCGTCGCCAGCCTCGCCCGGCATTCCCGGTGCCGGAACGGCTGGACCTGGCGACGGGAGGGTGGTCCCAGCGCTGGGAGGCGGACTACTGGTTGATCGACACGTGGGCCTACGGGGAGCTGGAGACGTTCTTCCGCTACCTGCCCTGGGTGCAGCTGTTCCGCTCGGAAGGGGGCAAGCTCGTCGAGGAGGTTGAGCTGGTGGTGGTGGACGACCGCGGTGTGCGCACGCCCCGGCCTGCGCTGCCGCCGGGGCTGGCGTGGGCGGACGGGGACGCGTCGGACCCTGCGGCGCCGGCGATGTTCCGGATGCCGACCATCGTCAACCGGCCGGTGGAGGTGACGCGCAGGGAGGAGGACCCCGAGAACCCGGGTGGATTGCGGAAGGTGCCGGCGGTGACGGAGTGGCCCTTCGTCGAGGAGGAGCCGTTCGTCCTGGGCACGGACGTGCAGACGAAGCAACCCGTGACGCTGGATGTGGAGCAGCGCACCACCGGATGCTACCTGGTCGGGCTGACCGGGACCGGCAAGACCACATCGCTGGCGAATATGGCGCTGCACGACATCCGGCAGGGACGGGGCGTCTGCGTCCTGGATCCCCACGTCAAGGTGGACGGGCTGACCAACACCATCCTGGCCAATATCCCCCAGCACCGTTGGGGGGACGTGATGCTGCTGGACCTGACCGAGCGGGAGCGGCCGGCGCGGCTGAATATCTTCGAGTGCGCCGACCCGGCAGACGACGACGCGGTCTCGCAGGTGGCGGCGCAGGCGGTGCAGGTGTTCAAGAAGGTCTGGGCGGTGGGCAAGGACGCCTCCTGGGGGCCGCGGCTGGAGGACCTGCTGCTCAACGCGGCGATCACGCTCACCCGCCACCGGCTGAGCCTGGGCGAGCTGCTGCCCCTCTTGACCGACGAGGCGTACCGGCGGTCGCTCGTGGGCTCGCTGGACGATCCGGTGGTGCGCAACTACTGGGAGCGGGAGTACCCCAGCGCCGAGCGGGAGCAGCGGGAGGTGCGTGCGGCGGTGACGAACAAGGTGCGCCAGTTCCTGCTGGACACGGCGCTGCGGCGGATCGTCGGCGAGCCGGGGTCCACGATCGACTTCGGCGCCATCCTGCGGGAACGCCGCATCCTGCTGGTGCAGCTGGACATCGGGCGGGAGACGGCGACCTCGCTCTTGGGCTCGCTGGTGGTGGGCCGGCTGCTGCACGCGGCGACGGAGGAGCGGGATGTCCCCTTCGGCCTGTTCGCCGACGAGTACCAGCGCTTCGACACGCCGGTGTTCGGCACGCTGCTGAACGAGGCGCGCAAGTACGGGGTGCTCACGGTCATGGCCCACCAGCAGCGCGCCTTGCTGGACCCGGAGCGACGCGCCCTGCCGATGGGCGCGCGCAACAAGGTGGTGTTCCAGGTCTCCGGGGCGGACGCGGACGAGCTGGCGGGCGAGTTCGACCACACGCCGCCGTCAGCGGAGAAGGTGCAGCGTCCGGTGACCAAGCCGGCCATGAAGGAATGGGAGGAGGAGGTCTGGGAGCCGCCGTCCGCGAAGGAGGAGTACGAGCGGGTCCTGGGGCAGCTGGACGAGGTTCTGCGGGACGCGGAGCTGCTCTGCGCGGTCTTCGTTGAGCGGCTGGTGTACGAGCGTCGCCGGGAGGATCGGGCGCCGGACGCGCTGACCGATCTGGACAGCTTACTCCGGGGACTACGGGATACTTGCCGGGGCGTCGCGGGCAGGAAGCAGATACATGAGCGGCTCAACTCGTGGCTGGGGCCGAAGAGCGGCGTGATCGCCGTTCCCAGCCGGGGATCGCCACCACGCCCCGGCGGGCGGGCCTATCGGCTGCCGTCGGCGGTGCCCAGTCGGGCCGAGGAGGCGTTCGGCCGGCTGGCGAAGGGTGGCAATCGGTGGGAGAGCGGCAACCTGAGGATCGGCCCGGTGCCCGACGCGGCGGCGAGCAGGTTGCCCGAGGAGTTCGCGGCGGCGTTCCGGCCGTATCGGGAGAAGGCGCTCTATTGGTTCTATCCCAACCAGCTCTTCCCCGAGGACTGGAAGGAGCGGGTGATCGCCTGCCAAGGCCGTCATGATGGCACGGATGAGCAGCGCTGGTACTGGGAGGGGAGCCTGTTCCCCGAGTTCATTCCCTGGCTGATCGACAAGGCGGAAGGCTACCGGCGGCGGATCGTGGGGCTGGTGGAGCAGCAGACCTTCCTGTGGGAGCACCGCCGGCGCATGGAGCCGCGCAGCGAGTACCTGGGCTACGAGCTGCCGGTGCGGGATGAGCAGTTCAGCGGGGTTGGCCGCTACGGCATAGAGACCACGCCGGTGCAGCGCTACCAGTGGGTGGACGGGCCGCGCATGTCCAACGCCGACGTGCACGGGCAGATCAGCAACGAGCTGGCCAACCTGCCGAGGTTCCGGGCGAAGGTGAAGCTGATGGGCAAGGCGGAGGGGGACAAACCCCGCGAGCACACCATCGCCACCCTGCCCTTGCAGGGGGAGGAGGCGACCTCCGCGACGGCTCAGCAACGGGTGCGACAGGTCAAGCAGCTCAGCGCCGGGGTCTACGGGCGGCCGCTGCCCGCGCGGGCCACGGCGCAGCCGGCAACCCCCCCGGCGCTGCTGGAGCTCTCCGCCGCGGACGAGGAGCCGGAGGGACGCCTCGGCGAGCGTCCGCCCACCGAGCCGCCGCGACTGCCGCGCCGATCGGGGCCGCCGCCCTTCCGCCGACGCGACCCCTGAGAACCTGATCCTTGACATAATCTCGTGTACTGTATAGAGTAGCGTCTATGGCAGTGATCTTTCAGGCGACCCCACCAGCGCCACGACCCATGCCGCCGGAGCGAGGCGGGACCAAGCGCCGGACCGGCGGGCTCTCCCAGCGCGAGCTGGACCTCCTGCGGCTGATCGACCGGCTGTACAAGCTGGAGCCGGAGCAGGTCCGCCGCCGTTTCTTCGGCCGCTCGCTCAGCCACGTCCAGGAGTTGCTCAAGCGGCTCACCCTGGAGCGGGGGCTCCTGTATCGGGGCATCGAGACGGCGCGCTACCGCTTCGGCAACATCCCCTACGTCTACTCCCTGTCCCAGCAGGGCGTGGACGCGCTGGCCGACCTGGGGCTGATCGAGCGGCGGCGGGTGCGCCGGGCGGACCCGAGCCACCTGTTCTGGGACCACCTGCGCATCGGCAACGATTTCTGGATCGGCCTGGAGCTGCTGGCGCAGCGCCACCCGACCACGGTGCAGATCGCCGACCGGCTGCACGAGGAGCAGCTCAAGCGCCAGCGCCTCAGCGTCGAGGTGGAGAAGGGACTGCCGCCAGCCAAGCAACACGCCACCGTGACCCCGGACGCCTGGTTCGAGCTGTACCTGGGCGCGCGGCACGAGGAGGGGCAGTTCTGGGTGGAGATCGACCACAACTCCGAGGACCAGCGCCAGTGGCGGGGCAAAATCCAGGCCATGGTGGCCGCCTTCCTGCCCCAGGGGCACCACAAGCAGAGCGTCTACCAGCAGCGCTACCGCATCCAGTGCCCCGACCGCATCCTCGTCGTCGCCGCGCCGGACGATCCGGCGGACACGGCCTTGCGGCTGCGCAACCTGCGGCACTGGACCACGCTGGAGCTGGGACGAGTAGGGCACCCGGACTTCGGCGACCATTTCCTGTTCACCGGCCTCAACCCGGCGACGGTCGAGCCGGAGGCATTCTTCTTCGAGCCGGCCTGGGTCACCCCCTCCGACGACACGCAGCTGAGACTCCTGGAAGGAGCGGCGTGAGCCGGTGGCATGAGACTGTCCTTGCTGGGTTCCGCCCCCCGCATCCGGCTTGGCAGGTACGGATCGTTCTTCCTCAAGCGCACGATTCACCTTAGCCTGGAGGAGACCAAGAGCCACATCCACGTCATTGGCGTTTCCGGCTGTTTACACCCTGACACGCCCATCTTCGATCCGGTGGACAAGTCCACCAGGACGGTGGAACAGCGGTTCTTGCTCGCGCAACCGTTTCATGTCGTCGCGCTCGATGAGCGGAATGAGCCGATTATCGCGCGGGCGCAGGCGCCGGGGCGCTTCACGAAGGAGAAGATGTACCGGGTGTCGCTGAGCAGCGGGGAGTCGTTCACGGTCACCGGGCAGCACCGTATTTTCGTCGGGAACGGGTATCGGGCGGTGGGTGACCTGGCGCGCCGAATCGGACACGGCGCTGCATCCGCAGCCCTGCTGCCGTCCATCTCGGGCAGCGACCTTTCAGGGTCACTCGCAGATGCTCGGCGTTGGAAGGAGAGCACCCAGTGTCAAATTACGGCGATTGAGCAGGTCGAGGCAACGTATTATTACGACTTTCACGTGCCAATCTATGAGAACTACTGGGCTTGTGGCGTGTTCCACCACAATAGCGGTAAATCGAGGTTCCTGTGCGGCTTGTATCTGGAATTCCTCCAGGCTGGGTTGCCGGCGACGCTGATCGATCCGCATGGCGACCTGGCCGAGCTGATCCTCTCCCATCTGGTCGCTCGCGGCCTCTACCAGGACGAATCCGCCTTCGAGCGCATCCTCTATCTGGATTTACCCGGGGCACTCCGCAAAGAACTGTATCTGCCCATGAACGTGCTCCGGCAGCCCAGCGATCCGCATACCATCGCCTCCAACATCAAGGAAGCCATGCACCGCGCCTGGCCGTCCCTGGCCGGCGGCTCTGCCCCGATGTTCGACACCCTGGTCCAGGACGGCGTGAAAGTGCTGATTTCCAACGGGCTGCCCATCACCAGCTTGTACAGCTTGCTGACGAACAAGGGGTATCGGGAGGGGTTGTTGCAGCAGGAGGAGGATTACGACGTCGTCTCCTTCTTCCACGACCAGTTCGACCGCTTGTCCGAGCGGGACCGGGCGGATCAGGCGGGCGCTGCGCTGCGACGGGCGCACCTGCTGACCTTCGCGCCGATCCTCAAGTACTCTTTAGGGCAGAGCGAGAGCGTCCTCAACTTCCGCGACCTGCTGGACAACCAGCAGTCCGCCATCATCAACCTGGCCATCGCCGACAGCGAAGCGCGGCGACTGTTGGGGTGTCTCTTGACCGTGAACGCGGAGCAGGGCGCCTTATCCCGTGCCGAGCT
>CALBSQ010000362.1 GCA_937967325.1 uncultured Chloroflexota bacterium | reverse complement strand
CCCCGCCCCGGCATCGCCAACGGAACGATAAGTCCCTGGCTTAGCCCCCGACCCCTAGCCCCCGCCTAGCGCCGTCTCCAGGTGCTTGCAGTCCTCGATAGGACCAACGACGGCGAGGCGAAGCGTTTTGGGATTTAACACGGCATTGGAGACACGTTGCACATCGTCGACGGTAACGGCGTCGACTTCGGCGATGATTTCGTCAACCGTCTGGATGCGGTCGGTCAGGAGCTCTTGTGCCCCCAACCAGTGCGCGTTGCTGTACGAGTCCTCCATGCCGAGGAGCATTCGCCCTTTGAAGTACTCCTTGGCGCGGGTCAGCTCGTCCGGCCGGACCGGCGATTCGCGAAGGCGGCGCAGCTCGTCGAGGATGGCCTCCACACAAGCGTCAACCTGGTCAGGATCGGTACCCGCGTAGATTATGGAGGCGCCGGTATCCGCGTAGTAGTCGAGATACGCGGCAACGTCATAGGCGAGCGCAAGTCGCTCGCGGATTTCCAAGAATAGTCGGGAGCTCATCCCGCCGCCGAGAATGAGGTTCTGGACATCTTGTGCCCGTCGGTCCGGATGGGTACGGGGCAGACCGCCTGCGCTAATGCAGAGGTGCGCCTGTTCGATGTCCTTCGTTCGCAGCGCGGAAAGGACGGCGCCGGGCGCGGCAGGCGCAGGACTGAAGTCTATCCGCGCGCGGGGTCGCCAGTCGCCTAATAGCGCTCCGGCGCGATCGACGATCTCACTGTGCGTGACGTTGCCGGCCACACTCAGCACGGTGTTGTTCGGCACGTAGCGCTCGTTGAGGTACTGGACAAGGGCCGGTCGCGGCAAGGCTGTGATGGTTGCCACGGTACCGGCAATCTCGCGCCCCAACGGATGGTCCGGCCAGATCAACTCATCGATCAACGAGTTGACCAAATCCTGGGGGACGTCTTCGCTCATGTGGATCTCTTCGGTAATAACGTGGCGCTCTTTCTCGATCTCCTCTGGTTCCAATAGGGAACGCCTGAGCATGTCGACGAGCAGATCCAATGCGAGTGCGCGGTGCTGCCAGGCAACCTTCGCCCAGAAGCTGGTGAGCTCCTTCTCGGTTCCGGCGTTCAGCACGCCGCCGACGCCTTCGATCGTCTCGGCCACATCCTTGGCGCTGGGTCGTGCCTGCGTACCCTTGAACAGCATGTGCTCTAAGAAGTGGGAGACGCCACCCAGGTTCGCCGGCTCGTAGCGCGACCCAGCGCCGACAACGAAGGACGCCGACACAGAGAAGGTCGACGGCATGCTGTGGGTAACGATGCGAAGTCCATTGGATAGTGTGGTCTTCTCAAACATAGCGGTAGTATACGCAGGCTGGCGAACGCGGCGTCAACACGGCCGGTTGAGCTGGCGGTCAGGATATGCCGCGTGGGCCTGCCCCCAAGTATCGAACCGCCGCAGCGAGGCCGACGGTACTGACTTCCACTCCGGGTCATCGTCGCAGTAGAGAAGCGCCGACGCTGACGTGGCGTCCGCATAGAAGGCGTGGCCGGCTGCGCCGCTTATGGATGAATCCACGCTCCCTGCAATCGAGCTCGTTTGCGCGGACGTAATCGAAAACGACGATCCGCCGCCAATGGTCGCGGGCGGCGTTCCGTCAGTAGGCGCCGCGGAATCGCCGTCAATCGCCAGGCCGTCGGGATTCGCTTCCCAGGCGAAGCGCAGGGTATTGAGGCGCTCCTGCAACCCCCGCGGACCGTTGATCCAGGTGTGGAATCCGTCCGTAAATGCCGTCCAATTGTCGAATTTACGCCAGACCAGCAGGCCCCCCGTGGCGTGTTGCAGCCCGTCGCCATTGGCCGGATTGTGGCCTTCGTCCTCCAGGCATTGCCCAACGTGCTGTGGTATCAGCGCGGCCAGTGCAGCGAACCCAAGTTGGAAGGAGCAGGACGCGGTGGCCACTGCTGGTTGCGGCGAGGCCACATGGAATAAGGCCGCGAGAGCCAACAGGGTTGCTACTCGACGCATCGCTTTTTCCGTTCCGACTGCTTCCCGCGCACCTGAAACCGTGGCGCCCGCGTGGACTATTTGGCTGCGTCCGACAACGCACGCTCATAGGCGGCGGCCTGGTCCGGTGTCAACGTGGCGGAAAGGCGCAAGAGTACCAATCCGGCGTTCAAGTCGCGCTCCTTGAACAGGGCCGACGCCTTGGAAATATCCTGGAGATAGGCTTTGCGGGTCAGCAAGGTCGTTCCGTCGGCAAACGCCTCGATCGCCCCGCCACCGTCAACTCCACCGGCGGCAGGCAGGCGAGTGTCGTGGAATGTGGCCTTAGAGGCGTACTCGTCCGGCTTCCCCAGCAAGTGGTCAGGATCACTCGTCGCCGTGAGGACGGAGATATCCGCCACGGGCAAGCCGGCCGACTGCAAGCGGCCGGCCACAGTTGCGGCCGCCGGCGCCGACCGTGGGCCGTTGGCTGAAGTCGCGGGCATGGTCAAGCTGAACGCCGAGTCGATCGTGGGCTGCACCGTGGCGACCGACGACGTGGCAGCGCTGATCGTCGCTGCAACTGGAGTCACGGCATGAGAGGTTACTGCCACAGCGCGGCTTGGCAACGAGCCTGTGCCGCACCCTGCGAACAACAGCATCGTCAGAACCATTGACCAGCGAAGCCTACCCACCGGTGGCAGTATACCAAGCGGATCGGTCAGCCTGCGCCATAGTTGCCGCGAACGGTGATTGTGATATCGCCGTCCACGTGGACCGGCACCGGAACGAAATACCAGTGTTGAAAGTACCCTCTACTGCTCGGCGACGCGCGCAACACGTAGTCTCCAGGCTTGAGCAGGAACCTGGCGACCGGCGTGTCGCTGCCGACGGACGCCGCGGCGACGCGGCAGCATCCCGCGTCCACCTCCATCGAGGCGGCGTAGTCGGCGTCGGCGACATGGACCGTGAGTGCGAACTCCTGCCGCGTTAGGCGCAGGACAGTAGCCGTGGCTATGGCGGCCACCAGCACCACGGTCACAACCACGAAGGCGACACGACGCTGGCGAGCGAGACGGAAAACAAACAAACGCCAACGCACGGTCGCGCTCCCTCCACAACGCCTCCGGACCGCGCCAGGGTAGCCTACAACGGCCGCGGACGGGGCGCGATTACCATTCCAAGCTGCGCTTGGGCCGGCTCGAAGGTCTGGGTTACCGCACGGGCGAATGCCTGGACGGCCGTTCCAGACTATACGCCGCTTTTGATGGCCCGAAATGGAGCGCCACCCTATCGACGCCAGCGACGTAGCGGTTGCGGAGGCCCTCACCACGGCTTGCTACCTCATCCCAGAGGCGCGTACGCGGCAAGGGAACCTCAGGCGGCCATGTCGTCACCATTTCCGCGTCTCCGCTCTCGTGATGATTGGGATGAGGCGCCCCCTTGCGCACCTCGCAGAGACGACCTCCTTTCATTTGTACCCCTACTTTGACCAAAAGCGCAGGCCAGTCTCGGAGCGCGCCCTTGCGATAATAGCACTGGCAGTCCGCGCCGCGTCGACTGATAATTCCCATCCGGTTGCTCGATGGTGCGCTGAATCCAGGAAGGCTCGAACGGCAACTCGTCGTGGTCGATGAGGATATGTCGCGAACAGCACGGCTCGTATTGAGCGACAGCATAGCAGGCGCTGGGCTGATCCAAACTCATTCTCCCACGCCTCAAACCGCAAAGCCTTTGTGGGAGCCCAAAAGCGAGTCGCCATGACGGAGTTGCGGTTCGGGGCAGGAAGAGGATGCTTCCTGCGAGCGTCTAGTCGATAATCTTCCAGTAGGAGTCTTTGCGCACCACCTTGCCGTCGGCGAATTCCCAGAGGTCACAGCCCCTCACATCCACAGGCGATCCTGATGTTGTGGTCCCCGTCAGCCTCCACCCCGACACTCCGCGAGCTCCACAGACGAAGTGATAATCCTCTCCGTAGTGGGCATTTGGAATACCCGCAAAGCGGCTGGCGATACCGTCCCGTACCTGGTCCTTCCCAATAAGCCGGCTTCCCCACGGCTCCGATCCTCGCGGCATGTCGAAGCTGCAATCATCGGCAAAGAAGCGCATAATCGCATCGGTGTCGTGTCGGTTGAACGCCTCAAGAATCTCTCTCAACGTGTCAACGGTAACCGTGCTCTGCTCTTTCATCTCTCTGCCCCCTGACCCAGCACAGCCTGTCGATGGACCCAGCGTACTATTCCCCAGCATACCTCGCCGTATGATCCTGGATCTTCCAAAAACTTGGGAACAGGGGCACAGCGTTCGTTCGGCGTACCTGCCTGAGAGGCTGTGGTGCACGACCGATCTCAGGTCACCGGCCGAGATCTCGATCAGCGCTGTCCGGCCCGCGCGCACGGCGTCGAGGTCGGCGCCGAGGCTGACCGCGAAGAGCCCCAGCGCCGGCACATCGCAGGCCTGAACCTGGAACGGCTGGACGAGCGGGCGAAGTTGCACGTCACCTACTTCCGGCGACTGGAGCGCGAAACGACCAACCCGAACTTGCGCCTGCTGTGACGGCTGGCGGAGGCCAAGGGTACCACAGCGCCGGACCCGTTCGACTGACCTGACGACCCGCCAAGCGACCCACCGTGATTCCTCGGCGACGCCGACCAATGCCTGAAGCGTTGGATGGCTGTCGCGCACCGAAATTGTCGGCACGCCCCTTGCTTTAGGATCATGCCGCAGGCGACGTGCGCCGCCGGCAGTTGGCATGACGTGGCCCCCCAGTTGAGGAGTCGGTTCCCTCGCCCTAGCGCCGCGGGTTGATGGTCGAGGACTGTCCATCTGGATGCAGCGGCGCTTTCTTGGGGCCATCATGTTAGGATGGCCCCAGTAGCAACGCCTTCTCAGCGGCGCTCCAGCCTGCCCGGTCACGAGTCGAGCATGCGGCGCGACGTGGCCACCGCATGGAGGAGGTACACCATGCTCAACACCAGATTCACGCGGCTGGTCGGCTGCGCCGTGCCGATCCAACAAGCCGGGATGGGGTCGTTGGCAACTCCTGCGTTGGCCGCCGCGGTCGCCAGCGCCCCACTAGGCGACGCCATGCGACGACGTACGGCGTCGAGCGACGTCGGCACTGGGGTGGTCGTGAAGGCAGAACCCGATGGATGGCTCTCGCCTTCCGCCTCAATTCGGGCCACCTGCGCGTTACACATGTGGAGGCCGCGCCTCAGACACCGGTGTACCGAAGCCATGGAAAACGGAGGCGTACCGTGACGCAGCCAGAGGGTTCCTTCGTCGTTCAGGGCCGTGCGGAGCGCGAAGGGCTCCCATCCCACGCCATCGAGCCCGACGATCGACCCGCCGCCACGCTCATGCGCCTGGTCAGCGGGTTCCAGGTCTCCGACGCGATCTATGTCGCCGCGACGCTCGGGATCGCCGACCACGTGCGCGATGGCCCGCGCAGCAGCGACGAACTGGCCGCCGCGACGGGCTCGCACCCTCGCGCTTTGTTTCGGCTGCTACGCGCGCTCGCCGCGGTCGGCGTCTTTCGCGAAGGGGCGGATTACCGCTTCGCGCTCACCCCGCTCGGCGACTGCCTGCGCTCCGACGTCCCCGAGCCGGTCGGTCCCTGGGCGGCCTTTGTCGGCCAGCCGGACTACCGGCGGGCGTGGGGGGCCTCCGGCACAGCGTCCAGACGGGGGAGTGCGCCTTTCGCCATATCCACGGGATGAGCCCGTGGGAGTATCGGGCGCGCCACCCCGAGGCCGGAGCGGGCTTCGGCCGTGTGGTGGACGTGGGCGAGGGGGATGTCTACAGCGAGGAGGAGGCCCGCGGGTGGCTTCGCGAACGCGGCCGGCGGCCAGTCGATCGCCAGGGCCTTGCCGGGCAGTGGAGTCTGATGGTGGCCGAAACCGCCGACGCGCCATAAGATCGACTGGTTGCGCGCGAGGGTGATGCGATGTATGACGTGATCGTCGTCGGGGCGCGCTGCGCGGGCTCGCCCACCGCGATGCTCCTGGCGCGCAAGGGGTACCGCGTCCTCCTCGTCGATCGAGCCGCCTTCCCCAGCGACACCTTTCGCAACCACTTCGTCCGCCTGCCGGGCGTGCGCCGGCTCAAGGACTGGGGCCTGCTCGACCGCGTCCTCGCGACGAACTGCCCGCCCATCCGCAAGCGCACCACCACGCGGCGCTCGCCCTGGCGCCGGACCTGGCCGAGCGCGTGCGGCAGGGCCGTCAGGCCGAAGCCTTCGGGGGGACCGCCGACCTCCCGAACATCGTGCGCCGGCCCTACGGCCCGGGCTGGGCGCTGGTGGGGGATGCCTCCTATCACCAAGATCCCCTGCTGGCCCAGGGGATCCTCGACGCCTTCCGCGACGCCGACCTGCTGGCCGAGTCCATCGACCGGGGCCTCTCCGGTCACGAGGACCTCGCAGCGGCCCTGGCCGACTACGAGCGCCGCCGCGACGAGGTCGGGCTGCCGGTGTTCGAGCGGACGCTACGCGAGACCCAGCTCGGTCCCTTCCCTGCCGATCTGCTGCGCCTGCGGGCCGCGCTCCGGGGGAACCAGGCGGACACGGATCGCTTCTACGGCGTCGAGCTCGGCACGGTCCGGCGCGAAGAGTTCTTCGCGCCGGAGAACATCGCGCGCATCGTGCGGCTGGCAGCCACGTGAAGGCTCGCGGTTGGCGGGCTTGATCCATGGACACAAGAAGGAGACAGGCGATGCTCAGCACCCGATTCACGGAGTTGGTCGGCTGCTCGGTCCCGATCCAACAGGCCGGGATGGGGTCATTGGCGACGCCCGCGTTAGCTGCCGCGGTCGCCAACGCGGGCGGGCTCGGGATGGTGTCCGTCTACGGCGATCCCCTCCCCCAGGTCGCCGAGCGGCTGGACACCGTGCGGCGGCAGACCACCGGGGTCTTCGGCGCCAATCTCATCATGCGCTTTATCGCTCCCGCCCTCGCACGCGCGACCGTCGAAACGGCCGCCGCCCGGGCGCGTGTCGTTGATTTCTTCTACAGCGATCCCGATCCGGCGCTCGTCGCGCGGGTCCACGCGCAGGGCGCGTTGGCGTGCTGGCAGGTCGGCTCGTGCGCGGAGGCCGTCGCCGCTGTCGAGGCCGGCTGTGACTTCATCATCGCGCAGGGTATCGAGGCGGGGGCCATGTCCGTGGGCGCATCGGCCTGTTGGCCTTGCTCGGTGAGGTGCTGGAGGCCGTCCCCGTCCCGGTGCTCGCGGTCGGGGTGCGGGTGGGCACGCGCTTCGTCGCGGCCGAGGAAGCGGTGGCGCACCCCGCGTACGTCGACGCGCTAATCCCGGCCACCGCACAGGACACGGTCTACACCGAGGCCTTCTCGGTGGGTTGGCCGGAGGCGTCCCATCGCGTGCTGCGGTCCGCCGTGGAGGCCGCCCAAGCGTTCCCGGGTGACATCGTGGGCGAGGGGGTGAATCGCTCCACGGGCGAGCGCTACCCCAAGGCGCGCTTCGCCGTTGGCACGGTTGACAAGAGCATGACCGGTGCGATAGAGGCTATGGCCCTCTGGGCGGGCGAATCGGTCGGCGGCGTGAAACTGGTCCAACGGGCCGCGGACATCGTGCGAGAGCTTGCTGGCGGGGCCGAGGCGCTGTTGCGACGGTGGACCTGAGCGCCGACCCTGACCGCGGGCATCGCTGCTGGGAGGCCAGACGAGGCTGTCTCGCCAAGCGTTCGTTTCGGACCCCATCTGCGGGCTGGACACGCCGTCGCCTCCTTCGATGGGTCCGATGGACCGCGGCAGCAGGGCCGGCCCTTGGCGGTGTCGGCTGCTCTTGGTACACTGGGCGCGAGCCTCCCTCCGCACGGATCGTCGCGGCGGGGGGACGACGCCTTGGACCGGGAAGGAGACGGGTCGATGGGGCAGCAGGTCGCGGCAGGGCACGAGTTCGGCGACGTGGATCGGACGGGACAGCCGGCGGCGTTCGTGCGCTACCTGGATGAGCGCGGCGCCCTGGAATTCTTCCAGCGCCTCGAGCGGCAGATGGCCGATCGGCTCGGGGTGCGGGCGGGCGGCCGGTACCTGGATGTGGGCTGCGGGACCGGCGACGACGCGCGCGGCCTGGCCGGCCTCGTCGGTCCGGGGGGCGAGGTCGTCGGCGTCGACAGCAGCGCGGCGATGGTCACCGAAGCCGAGACGCGGACGGCGGGGAGCGGCCTGCCCGTGGCGTTCCGCCGGGGCGACGCGCACCTGCTGGAGTTCGCGGACGGCACCTTCGACGGCTGCCGGGTTCGTCGCGTGCTCACGCACCTGGCCGACCCGCAGCGGGCGGTGGCCGAGATGGCGCGGGTCACCCGGCCGGGCGGGCGGGTCGTCGCCTACGAGGCCGACTGGGAGACCTTCGTCCTCGACGCCGCCGACCGGGCCGTCACGCGCGCGGTGGTGCAACTGCGCTGCGACCGCATCCGCAACGGCTGGATGGGCCGCCAGCTCCCCCGGCTGTTCAAGCGGGCGGGCCTGGCGGAGGTGGCGGTCGAGCCGCTGGCCTCCACGCAGACCGATCACGCCCGCGCGATGGCGCTGTTCGAGCTGGACATCTACGCCCAGCGGGCGCAGGAGGCGGGTCTGGTGACGGCGGCGGCCGCCGCGGCCTGGCTGGCGCAGTTGGCGCAGGCGGGCGAGGAGGGGACCTTCCTCGCCGGGGTGACCGGCTTCCTCGTGAGCGGCCACAGGTCCTGAGGACCGCGGCCGGGGTGCGCGGCCCGGGGGCCATCCCGTCCGAACCTCGTCCTCACATGGGGTACCTGTGCCGGCAGCATCGGCGACGGATCCGACGTGTTGTCTACCAGCGGGAGACTGGAACGGCCTCGTGGTCTCGCCGCTGGGCGCATCCGCCAAGGATCGTCCCAGATGGTGGAGCGCATGTCCTGGCGGGGTTCAAAGACGGCACCGACCGGCCGTCGCCGCCCGACGACGGAGCTTCCTCTGAGGTCAAGTCTTCGCGTCGCAGCGCCTCCTGTGCGAGCGTGTCCACATGTACGAGCGCCTGGTCCTTGGCGGGGAGCGGACCTGCCGCCAGAGTCGCCGACTTCGTCTGGCGCCCACAAGATCGTTCACCGCGCCCGAGGCGACTCCGGCGAGGATGCCGACCTTCAGGAGCGCCGCCTGGACCGTGAACGACAGGTCGCCGGCCGTCGTCACCTTCGTGGGTATGATGCTGCAGACCGACGGTGAGCTGGAGCTGGCGTCCCGCCGCGCCTTGCCAGCGCAGCGGCCGCGGCGACCGGCAAGGTGGGCTAGGGGTGTCCGTTGGCACCGGGCCGCCTCAGGCTGGCTCGCCCAAGAGCGCCGCGCCGTCCAGTTCCATGACTTCGGTGTGGCGTCCTTCGCTCGCTATCGTCTCGCGCAGCAGCGTAACCTTCTGTCGGGCTCCATCCGAGCACGTCGTCGGACTCGCGTAGTAGAACCGCCCCAGCCTCATCCGCGATAGGCTCACGCCTGCCAACAACCACTGCGCCACGTGGCCGAGCGCCCGCACCGGACGCTCATTGCACGGACTCGCCGCTCGCCGTCACCGTGATTTCCCAGCCGCAGGCGGCCTCGACCGCTAGCTTCCCCGTCCCGCCCTGGAGCCGCGTCTGCTCTCTCCGGCCGGCGCGGCCCAGGTCGTTGACGACCGGGGCAGCGAAGCCGGTGTCCGAGTCGCGCTTCAGCCGGACGATGAAGGTGCCCAGGGGGCCGTTGCAGTCGTAGGAATAGGCGATCCCCCAGCCGAAGGATAAGGAAGCGTCGACCTCCACGCTGCCGACGTTGTGGGCATGCAGCAGCGTCTTGAGCGGGATGGCCGGCCCGCTGGCTAGCTCGCCGATGGGCCGGGCGGCGCCGCCGCCGGCCGCTGCGCCGTCGCGTTCGCCCGGTCGAAGTCGCGCTGCGCCTGCTGCAGCCCGGCGGCCGGGGCGCCCCCGGGCAGCGTCTGGGCGCTGGCTTGCCAGACCAGGAGGCCGAACCCGAACAGCAGGTCGGTGGTCGTGAAATTGCAGTGGCGGTACCGGAAGATCGGGAGCTGCACCACGCTGCCATGGCCCGACGGGTGGGCTTTGCCGGCGTAGAGGAGCTCATTCCAGAAGGGGATGACGTCGTCCCCCGTGGTATGCACCGTGACCAGGGGGATGGTCACGGCCCCGGTCGTCTGGTAGGGCGCAAGGTTGGCCACCGCGCGCGCGTCGGCCGTGAAGCGCCGCACCCCGAGGTTGAGCCGTAGGTCGTCGCTCGATCCCCAGTACCAGCGGTCACGGTTGCCGTACGGATTCCCCCCCAGCTTCCTGCTGGCGTCGTCGGCGCTGAACACCGCGTACCAGAGCACGTCCAGGGTCGTGGTCACGATCGAGGTCGGATCCGCCGGATCGATGGCCGCCTTCGCGGTGGCGATGAGTTGCTGCGCGGCGCTCGGGTTGGCCGCCAAGGCGGCGCGGATCGCCGGCACATAGGTCTGGTCCCACTGGTCGATCAGGGCGCGGGGCACGTCGATCGGACTGCCGGGCAGGACGCCGGGGAAGAAGTAGTCGAAGAGGACGCGGAAGTCGCCGATGTAGTCGATCTGCTGCCGGAAGTCGCCGATGGGGCCGCAGGCCGCCAGTCCGCCGCTGAAGAGCCGCGGCGAGCGCTCCACGAGCAGTGTGGTGATGAGCCCGCCCTCGGAGGCGCCGACCAGGTAGGTATGCGCCGGGATGCCATGGGCGGCGCGAAAGGCCGCTACCAGCTCGCGGATGTCGTCCAGCCCGGGCAGGATCGCGAGCCCATTCTCGCGATAGCTGGTGGTGGCGAAGGCGAACCCCAGGCTCTGCGCGAGCGTGGGCAGGGACGTGGTCCCGTCGGGAAGGGTCAAGTTCTGGAAGGCCAATGGCTGATTGAAGGCCGTGTAGCCGTGGGCGAACACGACCAGGTCGCCATTCCAACCGCTGGCCGGCACGCACGCCAGCGCCAACGCGCCGTGCGGCAGCGTGCTGGTCCGGCACGGCCCGGGGAGCGGGGCCGAGGCCGCCCCCGCCGCAGGGACGAGGACGCCGCTGCCGGCGATGAGCGACAGGAACAGCGCGACGCGGACGAGGTGGCGCATGGTTGCCCTTCTCCGGACGCTCGGCGACGAGACAACGAACTCTATACGACGGGGCTTCCGCCGTCAAGAGCTGGCGGGAGCAAGGGTCCCGACCGCCCGCGGTCCAGCAACAACGTTCCGCCGAACTGGACGGAGGCGGACGCGGCGACGCCCTGATCATACGACGATCGTGGCCGTCGAGATCGGGTCCGGGAGTATGTCGACAGCGACTGAGCCAGGAGAGCCGCGCCGGCGCCGGGGGCCCGACGATCCCCTCGGCCGCTACGAGGTGCGCGGCCGGACGCGGGCGGCGCCCAGACTCGTGGCGACGGCGGCGCTGCTCACCTGGCGCTGAGACGCGACCGATGGTCCGCCAGCCGCGCAAACCGACCTCGTTCGTTTGTTTTCTTTTCTTCGTCGCCCGTCGCGTCTGTCCCTCGCGGGACAATACCCCTGACGATCGGGTCGGGGCCGGTCGCCACATGGGGATCGCGCGCCGTACTCGGTCGAGCCAGCGTGTTCACTACTTGCTGGCGTTACGAAGGACACGAAACAAACGAAGGGCGTCCTGGCTGGACGCCTTCGGCTGGCCCGCGCCCAACCTGGGGTATGATAGGCACAGCGGGTGCGCCCCGAGGACCCGCCGCGTCGCCGGACCGGCCGCCGGGGTTTTGGCGAGGGAGGATCTCCCGGTCGTGATCCACATCCAGTTCAACGCCCTGGCGTTCCAGATTGACGGCGCGATCATCCTGCTGCTGCTCTTGCGGCTGCTCGGGCTCGGGCGCGGCCATCGCGCCGGTCGGTAGCCCGCCGCCCGCTCCGAGCATCGGTACGCGGATGCAACCGTCCAAGAGTAACATTGGGATGCTATTGGCATTTTATTCGGGATGCCATCAAGACACACAGCATTGTACCAACTATTGCATTATGTCTGTTGTTGATTTGATGCCGCACTTGATCGCCGATATGGTCCACATCAGCAGCCCAAACGGTCAGGACTGGGTCGCCGCCAATGAGCTGGCCGGTCGCGCCGGAAAGGGAGTGCCGAAGGCCCAACCGCCGGAGGCCTGACCGGCCGGCGCGCTTCCCCGCTCGGGCGCCTGGTCCTGTTCTTGCTTCATCATCCTGCTCGTCGGCGTCGGCACGGAGGACCACCACCCCGACACCGAACGCGGCCTGGGGCGCGACTCATCCTCCGCCCCGGCCGCATCGCTCGGGCCACCACGTTAGCCTGTATCTTGCTCCGATCGTCCGGCAACCGGACTCGGCGGGGCAGGGCGCGCCCACTGCCGGGGCCGGACGCGGCCGGCGGACGCCCCTCCTTTCGTCCCCCGGCCGCCACGTCGCCCTATCGCGATGTAGCCTTCTTGAGCACTGGTAGCGCCGAACTGCTCACCTCGGCCACTTCCCATCCCTCCGGGACGCGGTCGAGCGCCCCCTCGGGCGTCCATCGGAAGTGATCGGTCCGGTGCAACCGGCCGTCGGGAAGCCGCACGGCCCGGCGGTGCAGGTAGTAGACCCGGCCCGCGCAGCCAGCCCGCCGGCGCGCCACCCGCGCGGTAGGACGAGGAGACAGCGAGCGGGACGTTGTAACCCCGGTCGTACTTTCGTCAGCATCCATCCGCGTGTCGATGTGGTCGGCGCCGTGCCGGTCGCCAGACAAAGGAGGTTCGCATGCCCCGTCGTCTGACCGGTCTTCTGCTGGCGGGCGCGCTGCTCGCCCTCGTCCTGACCCCGGTCACCGCCGTGGCGGCGTCGCCGCCGCTCACGATCGACACGGCCATCTACGGCTCCTGCGCCAACGGCGTCTGCGACCTGGGGGCCGGCAACGTCGGCGCCTTCTTCTCCGGCGTCGCCACCTCGGAGGGCGGCCAGGGACCCACGCCCTACACCTGGAGCGTGGTCGCTGGCAGTCTGCCCACGGACATGCTGCTCACGCCGTCGTACGGCGTCTACTCGGCATACGTCTATGGTATTCCAATCGCGGTCGGTACGACTACGTTCACCTTGCAGGTTCGAGACGGCGTTGGAGACACCGCGCGGCAGGCTTTCCGCGTCACCGTCAATCCGGGCACGCCGCTCCCCCCGGACCGCGTGACGATCCCTGTCGCGACGTGGAGCGCGCGCCACCACTCGGTGTCCGTTGTGGCCAACGACCCGCTCCCTTACCTCACGCTGACCGCGTCGCTGACGTCGACGGGGCAGCCGCTATGTATCGGTCAGAACTGTAGCGGGGCGCTCCGTCCCGTCGGCAACGGGCAGTACACGGGCTCCTTCTTCAGCGAAGCGAACCCGCGGCACATCACGGTCACGAGCAGCCAGGGAGCAGTCGCCACCACCGCGGTCACCGCCGCGAAATAAGCTCGTCCAAGGACATTCTGCAAAACGTCCAGGCGGACAGCACAACGGGAACTTGCCACCGCGTTCGGAGCACCCATGCCCTGTGCGGGAGGCCAGCCGCGACCGCCTGTGCCCGCTTGGCGACATCACGCTTCGGTGCGTGAGTACGCCAGGTGGACAGCGTCGCGCCTCTCCATTGACATTGTCGTCGAGGCGACCGGCTGCTCCGAGTTGTCAGCCGCGCAGATTCTCGTCTGCCCCGAGCCGCGCCGGTGGCGCTGACACGGGGCAGCCCCGCCAATGCCTGGTTCGGACGCTGCTCACTCCGCGCGGAGACGCGACCCGGTTCCGGCAGTCTCGCCAACCGACTTCGTTCGTTTCCTTCGTTTCCCTCATCGCCCGGCGCGGCCGTCCTTGGCGGACCCGTACCCCTGACGATCGAGTCGGGGGCCGTCGCTGCATGGTGCTCGCGCGCCGTGCTCGGTCGAGCTAGCGTGGGCACAACTTGCTGGCGTTGCGTAGGATGTGAAACAAGCGACAGGCGTACTGGCTGGACGCCTTCGGCTGGCCCATGCCCAACCTGGAGCCTGGTTGGCACGGCTTATGCTCCCTATACTTCCCAAGGATCCGCCGCCGAGTCGCTGGACCGGCCGCTGTGGAGTTGGCGAGGGGGAGCAGCCGGTCGTGATCCACATCCAGTTCAACTCCCTGGCGTTTCAGATCGACGGCGCGACCCTCCTGCTCTGGGTCGTGGTGGGTATCGTGGCGGGCTTCCTGGCCAGTCGCGCCATGCTCGGCCACGGCCTGGGGCTGGTCGGCGACCTCGTGGTGGGGATCATCGGGGCGTTCCTGGGCGGGTTCGTGGCCAACTTGCTCGGCTTCCGCGTGACGGTGACCGTGCTGCCCATCGTCGGCTCGATAGTGGTGGCGTTCATGGGCGCGATCATCCTGCTGCTGCTCCTGCGGCTGCTCGGGCTCGGGCGCGGCCATCGCGCCGGCCGCTAGCCCGCCGCCCGTCTGATTGCTACGACGACCGGCCTGGGCCCGCCAGACGAAGGCACCGGCACTGTCCGCTGGCACCCGCCCCGGCGATGGGTCCGCTCGGCCCAGGGCGGGGACGCGGCGCAGCGAGCCGGGTAGGCGATCCTGGCGCGCACGGCCGCGGCGGACGACTTACCGTGGCTTCGCATGCTCACCGGGCCGGCGACGGCTCCTGTGCCCGGCTCCAGGCCGCGTCCCCGTTCACGACCACCACTCCGTCGTGCTCGGTGTGGCCCGTGTAGAGAGCCGTGAGGGGGTCGAGGTCGGCGTAGCGGCGCGCCGTGCCCCCCGCCGCCTGTACTGCGACCGGGTCGAAGACGCGGAAGTAGGTCACCGAGCGTCCGGAGTACCGGCCACGCCGTTCGAGCACGCGCAGCGCGGCCCCGCCGTCGATACTCAGACCGCGCTCCTTGCTCAGGGTGTCCGTCATGGTCGCGGACAGCAGTCGAGCCGTGGGTTTCTGCCAGAACATTCGCATTGCCGAATCCTTCTTTCTACTGGTACGATTGACGCCATCCGCCTCCCGAACGGGCACCGGCTGACTCCTGGCCCAAGTCGGTGCGCTGTGTCTGGACCAGCATCTCGCCAGGCCTGACGCCGAGCGCCCGGCACACCCCCTCGAGCGTCCTCAGATGCACGCGGTCAGGTTGGCGCAGCACGATCCAGAGCTGCGACGTGTGGACCCCCGCCCGCTGCGCCAGCGCCGTCACCCCGACGCCGCGCTCGCATATCGGGGTGTGCAGCCGAACCTCGATCACACGGCCACCTCCCCTCGACCAGTATACGTTATTCCGCGTTTCCAGGGATACGCGTTTGCGTTTATACGCGTGATAGCCTATGCCGCGGGGATGTGTGCTGGCCGGCCGCGCACGACCCCGGCGACCGGGGGACCACGGATCGCCGCGACTAACCCGACTGGTCCATTCCGCGATGAGCACATCCGTGCATAAGCTGAAACAGCTTGCCCTCGGTTCCCTGGCTACCGCCGCGCTGCTGCTCGGGTCATTCGCCGGCGCCACAGGCGCGCAGGCGGCGTCCGCCTGTCACTTCCAGCTCGGCTTCGCCACGCTGGCCGCGCTCATCCCCCAGCAATCGGGACAGTGCACCGACAACGAGGCGCGTAATCCGGTCAACGGCGATGCGCTCCAGCACTCGACGAACGGCCTCTTGGTGTGGCGCAAGCTGGACAATTGGACCGCGTACACCAACGGCTTCATGACGTGGATCAACGGCCCCGCCGGCGTGCAATCTCGCCTGAATGGGCAGCGATTCTCCTGGGAGGCGAATCCGGACGGTCTGCCGTCGGTAGGCGGCAGTGCGCCCCCGGTCGCTCCGATAGCGCCTGCCCCGACCCCAGCGCCGAGCATCGGTACCCGGATGCAGAGCTCAATCGGCACGACGGGCGATTGGAAGACCTTCTTTGGCGGCGTTCCGTTCCATGCGGTCGTGACCGACGCCTTCCGCACCACGATCATCCCCGCTACCGACTACAGCTTTGGCGGCCAGCAGTCCGCCGCGCTAGCTGCGCCCGGTAATGGCGTCTTCGCCGTCTTCATCCTGACCGTCACGAATGTCGGCACGGTCTCGAGCGACTTCTTTGACATCGACCTTGCCGTCCGCGATAGACAAGGACGCACCTTCACGTATGGCCAGACACCCGACGGTGCCTTTTCTGGCGTCAAGGACTTCTTCGGCCTTAAGGGAGTTGCCGACGGGCTGGGGCCATCCAACACAGACAAGTTTCTGGTTGCCTATGTCGTCGCGAGTGATTCCACGAACGTCATTCTAGTGCCAGCGCCCTGATAGGTTGAAGTAGGTATGGCGCCTGATCCGTCGTTTCGCGCTGCACATCGGTCTGATTTTCGGAAGCCTCGCTTCCCTGACGCCAGCACCGGCACAGTCCACCGCTCCTTGCCAGTTTGTCCTCGGCTTCGCCACACTCCATGCTCTGGACCCGGCCAATTCGGGCGACTGCACCGATATTCAGGCGTTCGCCGTCAACGGCGACGCCCAGCAGCATACGACAAATGGCCTGATGGCTTGGCGCTAGGTGGATAATTGGACAGCGTTCACCAACGGCTATACGACCTGGATCAACGGCCCAAACGGGCTGGCATCCAGGTTGAACACCCAACGATTCTCTTGGGAAGCGAACCCCTGTGGCTTGCCGGTGGTGTCGGACCAGGCACCGGCGCAACCGGCACAAGCAGCCAGCCAGGACGGCCCGCCGTCGGGCACCTACTAGGCCAGCGACGGTTCAGTAGCCGTGGCTGCGTGGGATTTTCGCTACTTCACGCAGTCCGGCATCTTGCGGGCAGGCCCCAGCTCCCGGTACGTCGCGTTTGCGGTAGAGGTCCAGGGGAGGGACGATATCAGTGTCAATCCGCTCTACTTCACGCTGGTACTGAGCGACGGCAGCGCCTACTCGGTTGACAATGGGAGGTTCGGCTATTGGTCGCAACCGCTGCAAGCCACCGACGTACCGGCGGGAGGACACGCCGAAGGCGGGATACTGTTCCTGGTCAAGGCCGGCGTGGCGCCAGCTAAGTTGGTCTACAAGCCCATCCAGTTGTTCAGCACCACCAATGTCGTTGTCGATCTGACGCACCCCTAACAATAGCAGGTACGGCGCCGATGTCACCAATAGCGAGACAGGCAACCGTCTTGACTAGAACAAATTCTCCAGGTAACGTGAACGTAGGCCCCACAACGGCTCGGATGGTAGGGACCGCCATAGGGTCCCAGGGCCAAAATGGCGCCCAGGCGAGAGCGCGGCGTTACACTGAAACACCGTATTCGCCTGAGAGGATAAGCAAGTGACAACCAATAGGCGGGCTGGCAAGAATCAGGGACCATACGTAGCAAACGGCAAACTCCCGCGCGCCAAACGCAAAGATGGTGCCTGGCGGGGAAAGCGCAGCGATGCCGGCACCAAGCGCGAGAACAGGGGTATCCTCGCTGGCCTGTTCGGCTGGAAGTAGGCGCTTTGTCGCTCACCTACGGCTTCCAGACTCCTCGTGACCTCCTCGAAAAGCTGAAGCGGGATGGCGCTAAGCTTGACTCTGCTACCGATCTGGAACAGCAACGCGACGCGGTGTTCAACTTCGTCGTCACCGCGTACCACTTGACGGATTGGATCAAGGAGGGGCCCGCTAAGAACGCACCGACAGTGCAGACTGACCTTGATGCGCTGCGTAAAGACCTGTCCATACAGGTATGCCAAGACCTTTGTCATGCTAGCAAGCACTATATACTCCGTCGCCATAAACCTAAGGTGAGTAACACTGTGCCGTTTGATGGACGGCTCGGCTCTTTCGCCCTGGGTTACAGCGCGTTGGGGCAGGAGAAACCAGACCTGGCTATCTTAGTCGGCAGCACTCGGTACGACATCCGCGACCTACGGGACAAGGTCCTAGCCCTGTATGCAGCATTCTTTCAGAGGAATAGCCTCTGATGGCCGACTGCAAGAACACAATCCGCTATGACTGGCATCGCCGCCGACTCGGCACGCGCTCGGCTCCCCCCCGTGAGCAAGGGGGCAAGGATAGCCGGCCCAACCATCACTAACGCCTGCGGTGGCTGGCCCAGCGATACGAGTCCTTCTGTACGGTTTTCGTACACCGCAACCTGGCGTACCGGTTCCCACTGAGCCCTTCGGTGTAGGCTGCTCACCCCCGATCTAGTGCTCCGTTTCTCCTCGATTGAGGGGTAGAGGCGCTTGAGCTTGATTCTGGAGTCGGCGTTGGTGAAGCGCGAATGGATGGCGCCGCCCGCCGCGTTGCGCCGCGCTTGCCAGGCGGCGACCTCTGTTGTGAGCGTGGCGAGGTCCGGGACGCGGCGGTCGAGGCACTGGCGGCTGAGGACGCTCAGCTCGATCTCCGCCATGTTGAGCCAGCTGCCGTGCTTGGGCGTGTAGTGGATCTCCAGCTTGGCGGCCAGGCGCTTGGCCTCTTCGGGCGGGAAGGCGTCGTAGAGGGAAGCGGTCGAGTCGGTATTGAGGTTATCCGGGACGAGGACAATCCGCTCGGCGTCGGGGTAGCGCACCTCCACTAACTCTTGGATCTCGTGCGCCCAATCCACCTTGGTCCGGCGTTCGGTCGCGCTCACCCGGCGCCGGCCGCGCAGCGGCTCGCAGCAAAGGAAGAGATTGACCACGCCGGCCCGCTCATATTCATGATCGACGCGCCGAGGGCGCCCGGGCGCGCCGGGGAATGCTGGACGCGTCTCCCGCAGCAGTTGCTTGCTC
Organism: uncultured Chloroflexota bacterium; assembly: GCA_937967325.1. GTDB lineage: Bacteria > Chloroflexota > UBA4733 > UBA4733 > UBA4733 > UBA4733. Next base: position 6,494 of record CALBSQ010000362.1, on the reverse strand, counting down.
ACCTCGTCCAGGCAGACTTGGGGGAAGCGCGGGTAGTACGGCCGGGTATAGACGTCGAGCACGTCCTCCAACCGCCAGACGAAGGCGCCGCTCGCCTCGGGCGGGATGCACCATTGATTCTTTGGCCAGGGCTTGAGCTCGTCTTTATTTAGCGCGCGGCGGACGGTCTGGTAGGAGATAGCCTCCACGATCTCCAACTCCGCCAGCTGGTCGGCCAACAGACGGAGCGGCCAGCGGGCCTGTCCTTTCGGCGGCTCCCCACACGTGAGCGCGATCAGCCGCGCCTCCTACGCCCCGTCCAGCTTGCGCCGGTACTCCCGCCGCGGCACCCGCCGGTTGAGCGCCGCCTCCAGGCCCCACTCCACGTACCGCTGGCGCACCCGCGATACGCTCGTCGACCCAGCCCGGGCCGCCCGGCCCCCGGTCGGCCTTCAGCAGGATCCGCGCGTGGGCAAGCAGGCGGGCCGGGGCCGTGCCCGTCGCGATCAACTCCAGGAGGTGGCCCCGTTCGACATCGGTCAATTCGACCGCAAAACGCTTCTTCATGCCGCCCAGCGTTCCGCCGGTACGGACAATCACTCAAATCAGGGGTAACAGGCTAGTAGCCAGTTGTGGCGCCCGCTGCCGAACGGCCAAGCACCAAGCCCGCTCCGAGCCATCGGAGCGGGGTTCTTCCCTCTGGTGGGAGCCGTGGAGTTGATGGGCCTCGAACCCCTAACCTCCGCCATGCACATGCTGGGCAGATGGCTGGCGCGATCTTTCCCTGTCCACTCCCGATCTGGTAGCGCGACGGGTTGTTCATTCCAGAATAGCCGGTGCTCGGCGCCCTTGTTGAACCCGTTAGGACACCGACCGCGCCAACTCCGGCTGGCCCACGGTGCGCGCGAGTGCCGTGGCCACGTAGAGGTTGAGGCTGACGCCCTGCTCCTCCGCGGTCGCGACGAGCGCGCGATGCAGCTCCTTTGGGATGCGCACCACGAACTTACCGGTGTAGCTGTGCGGCGCCGCGGCCGGCTCCGGGATGGGGTCGCCGTGGCGCAGGGCGGCTGCCAGCCAGCCCCGCTGCGCGTCGCGGATCATCTCCAGCGCCTCCTGCGGCGTGCTCCCCTGGCTCAGGCAGCCCGGCAACTCCGGCAGCCGCACGAACCACCCGTCCGGATCGGGCACGAGCTCGACGCGGTAGGGCAGCGCCATGTAGCGCTCCAGCTCGCTCTCCACCTCGATCGTCACCGCCTTACTCCTCTCCCATCGCTTTCAGGGCTTCGTGGACGTATGCCTCAAGCAGGAACGGGACCCGCCGCGCCACAGTCACCTTGGCCCTGTCCGATGGCCTGCGCTACGTGGTGTGGCTGCTGCCGCTGCCAGGCCGCTCCGGCACGAAGCCGGAGCGGCGCAGCACCAGGTCCAACTCCTCGGGGCGGACGTTGCGCGGATTCCGCTTGATGCGCTCCAACTGCTCATCCGCCCCCTCGTTTGATACTGTATATAGTATCATTGGCGGCCAGGGTTGTCAAGGGATGCGATGGCGATGGCCCCGCAGGCGATGTGCGGGGCCATTCTCTGGTTTCCGGTCCCGTATCAGCACGCGATCCCGGAGTTGGATCAAGACGCTGCGGAACGCCTGGAGCGCACCATCCGAAGAGCCGTGTAGTCAGTTGTGGCGCCCGTTGTGGTACGCCCAAGCACGAAGCCTCCTCCAATGACTCGGAGCGGGCTTCTTCCCTCTGGTAGTGGGGGTGGAGTTGAGGGGGCTCGAACCCCTAACCTCCGCCGTGCAAAGGCGATGCTCTCCCAGTTGAGCTACAACCCCGGACTGCGCATGCTACCGGCCACGAGCGTAGGCGGTCAAGCTAGGCCCCGGAGTCGAGGGAGACAGTGACCCCTTCTCTGGCCGACTGGTAGGCAGCTTCGATGAGGGCCACGGCGTCGCGGCCCTCTTCCGCCGCAACCGGCGGCGCTCCAAGGCCACGCACCGCGTCGGCAAAGCCGGCCAGGGGCACGGCGAACTCGTGGCCACGCCCGCTGGGCGACTCTTCGCGATGCCACTCGCCATCGCCATAGTGACGGGCGCTGAGCGCGTCCAGTACGTTGCCCGCAAACGTTGCCTGCCCGCTGCCACCATAGATGGTGATGCGGTGCTCGTTGCGTCCGGCCTCCTGACCGAATGTTGAGGCGATTTGGCCAATAGCTCCAGAGGCGAAGCGCAACAAGAAGGCCGCGGTCACCTCTCCCTGCATCCAGGAAATGCCCTTACGGCTGGTCAGGCAGCTCACGTCGGTCACCGGACCGAGCAGCCAGCGGACCATGTAGGCGAAGTGTACGGTCTGCGCCATGCCGACACCGCCCTCATTGGCGCCGGCCAGCCAGCTCCGCACGCCTACCGTGTTGGGACCCTCGATCCCGTGCGCGGTGAGCAAGATCGGGTCGCCCAGGTCACCGGCGTCCAGCATGGCTTTGCAGCGCAGCGAGACGGGACTGAAGCGGCGGTTGTGCATGACCGACAACTGGAGGCCGCGCTGACGGGCCGCCTGGATCATGCGGTCGCAATCGGCGGCGGAGAGCGCCATCGGCTTTTCGAGAAAGACGTGCTTGCCGGCGGACAGCGCGTCTAGGGTGAGTGCAACGTGCCGGCTGTGTGGTACGCAGAGATCCACCGCCTCGATCTCCGGGTCGCTAAGCACATTCTCCCAGCGATCGACCCGGCGTGATGACAGCGCCAACCTGTCGGCGAAGGCCGCTGCGCGCTCGCTGTCGGAGTCAAAAATGGCGGCGTAGTGCATCTGATCGGGAACCGTCTGCGCCGCTTGCACATGGACGTTTCCGATCGCACCGCATCCGACCAAGCACATGCGCACGGACGATTGACTCATCTCGATCCTTCTGTTGAGGCGCCAGCCGGGCGTCTCTTCTTACTATGCAACGTTACTATCTGCAAGCATCCGGCATCACTCATCTGCGATGCCCGCCAGGGCGCGCTCGTACACCGCCAAGTCCTTCGCACTGAACAACATGAACAGCACCAGGCGCAGCGATCCAGGCTGCCGTAGGATGTCGACGATCGTCCGTAGCGCGATGCCGGCGGCGTCTTCGATGGGGAAGCCGTAGGCGCCCGTGGAGATCGAAGGGAAGGCGATTGAGTTCAGGCGACGTTGCGTCGCCAGGGCCATGCTGCTGCGATAGGCCGACGCCAGCAGCTCGCGCTCGCCGCGGTCGCCACCGTGCCAGACCGGCCCGACGGTGTGGATAACAAACTGGGCCGGCAGGCGGCCAGCGGTAGTGATACGGGCTTCACCGGTCGGACAGCCGCCGATGGTCCGGCACTCCTCCAGGATTGACGGCCCGCCCGTGCGGTGAATCGCACCATCGACACCGCCGCCGCCGAGCAGACTGCTGTTGGCCGCGTTGACTATGGCGTCCACGGCGACGGTGGTTACGTCACCTTGGCGCAGCTCGATATTGGCTGGACCAACCGTCAAGTCACGCATCGGTGTTGCACTCTCCTACTCGCCTCAGTGGCCGCTCGTAGTCCGTCACGGAACATTTGCAACTTGTGTAGAGGCGGGGCTTGCCCCGCCGAGCGGGCAGGGGGCTCCGCACCAAAGCCCTGCCCCTATGGTGACGCCGCACGAGGTTAGAGGCGTCTGCCAGATGGCGGCGACGGCGGTTGAAGCGGCTTTGCGACGGCAGGACCAACGAGCATAAGGCCCTGCTAGCGCCCTACCGCGGGAACGCCGGCGCCTTCGACCGAATCGACGGCGGTGCGGTGGAGCATCTGCGCCTGCCAGCGGACCGTCTCTTCAAGTTGGGCCTGGCCGCGCCGTGTGAGCTTGATCTCCTCTTCCAACTGGGCAACGCGCTGCTCGAGCAGCGGGTCGGCAGTGGCGGATTCACCTTTCTTGTTTCGGGACCTGCTCAAGAGCCAGAACGGGCTGACAACTCCAGTGATTGCGGCGACCGTCACCAGCACCCACGGATGAAAGTAACCGATCGCCCCAACCACCGGGGAGCCAAAGACCAGCCCGACGATGGCAATGCCGGTCTTGTGATCCTGATCCACAAGCAAACCATCCTTCCCAACCCAATTGGACTTTCCGCCACAATGATAAGGCAGATTCGCTGGTAGGGAAAGACTTTGGCCTCGCAATGGCGCGGCGACTCCAGCGTCGCGGCAGCACGTATCGCGGTACAGGCCGCCCTTCCGATGGTGGCCATGGTATGTAGTACGGCGGATCGGACGGCTACACTGGAGCGCGCGTCGGGCGGAGCCGACGGCGCCGGAGGAGACAGGCGTGGCGGCATGGTCGCGGGGCCACCGAGGGACTGGGGTGGCCTGGGCTACGGCGCTGGCCGTCGTGCTGCTCATGCTATCCGTCGTGTCCGCGCTGGTCTGGCCGGGCCAGCACCGGGGAATCGATTTCCCTCCTACGCTCAGCGGCGAAGAAGACACCCTCGTTGGCGTCCAGCGTGCTCATTCGAGCGTACTGAGGGCGCAGCCGGCGTATGAGCGGGCCGAGCAAGCGGTCACCGCGGCTTCCACCCTCGATGGTCGTCCGTATACGCCGGAGTCGGAGGTTGGTACGGTGCGGATCGGCGGCGCGGCGGCCGCGGCGGCGCTGCAGCGGGCTATTGCCTACGGACACACGGTCACCGCGCTGGCAACGGCGGCCGCCACGTATCAGGCTGCCATAGAAGGCTACGACGATGCGTTGATGGCGCGGTCGCGCGGGCTCGGGCCGAAGAGTGAAGCGCTCCGTTCGGCGACGTGGCCGTTCGTGGAATATGTTAAGCGATTCCCACCACCGCTCGGTCTCGACACGACCTTGCACCCGGTGTCGCCGGCAGAGCTGGCCGCGCTCCTCCAGAAGCTACAAGACGATCGGGCGGTATTGGACGCGAGCGGGGCCGGCCCCGGTCAGGCCGCGGCAGACCTGGCGCAGCTTGCCCCTCCGGCGCGCGACACCGTGAAATTGGCGGGCTTCCTGCCCGAATATCAGCGGTTGCTCGATATGTACGCCGGCCGGGTCGAACAGGTGGCCGCGACGCGGGAGTCCGCCGCCAGCGGACTGAAGGCGGCAGTGGGGTATGGTCTGGCCGTGCTGCTCCTGGCCGCGCTGGCCGCCGGAGCCGCGCTGCTGTTCTGGAGCCGCGCTGCCATTCGGCGTCGTCGCGCGGCTCCGGCGGCCATGCCGGCGCTCGCCGTTGCGCTCGTTCTTGCCGGCTATCTGGTTGGCCCGACGGCGCCCGCTGCAATGGCCGCGCTAGGCTACGGGATTGTTGCCTTGCTGTCGCCGGTCGCGGCCATGGTGGGGCTGGTGACGGCGATCCCCTTCTTTTTCCATCCCCGAGCGGTTCTTCGCTGGCATTTTCCGCCGGCTGAGCTGGCCCTGGGGCTGCTCTGTTGCGCTATCGCCCTGCGCTGGATCGCCGGACGGCGCGAGTTCCTGCGACGGGAACTGCTCCACTTGAGCCGGACCGACGTGCTGGCATTGCTCTTCCTGCTGGCGGGCACGGTGTCGTTGCTGGTACCCGACCATTCCAATCTGCACGTCGCGCTGCGGTCCTATCGGGTGGTGATCGTCGAGCCGGTTGTCTTCTACGCCGTGTTTACCCGCCTGATGCGGCGCGGCCAGGGGCTGTGGTGGGCGCTCGATGCCTTCATCGTGGTGCTGGCCGTCGTCGGCTGGCTGGCGGCGGCTCAGTTCCTAACCGGCTCCGACACCTGGAGTAGCGGCGGGGTGGCGAGGGCTATCGGTGTCGAGCCCAGCCCCACCGCCCTGGGAATCGAGCTCGGGCGCGGCGTCACCCTGGCGCTTTGCCTCGCGCTGTTTCACCCGAGCCGACGCAGCCGCGTCGGCTACGGTCTGTTGGCGATACCTGGCGCCGCCGGCTTGCTGGCAAGCTTCACCCGTGGCGCCTGGATCGCGGTCGGCGTGGCCGTGGCGGCAACGGTGGGCTTTCGACGTCGCTGGCGCCTTTTGGCCGGGCTGGCTTGCCTCACCGTCTTGGCGTTTGCCGTGCTGGCGACGTCGCACCTAGAGCGGCTCGCCGGGCTGTTCTCCTTGCAGAGCGGCAGCAGCGCGGCTCGGTTGGAGATATGGCGAGGCGCCCTGCGCATGGTGCGGGAGCATCCGTTGCAGGGGATCGGTCTCGACCAGTTCCTAGCCCAGAATCCGACGCGCTACGGCATTCCCGAGCTCCGTTTCCTCGTCGTGTCCCACCCGCACAATATCTTGCTGGATGCCTGGCTCCAGCTCGGCCTGCTCGGCGCTCTCGTCAGCGTTGCCCTGGTGGTGAGCACGCTGGCCGCCGCCATTCGGCTGGCGCGCTGTGGCCGCGACGGATTCAGCCGTGTCTGGGGCCTGGCGCTGCTGGCGGCGATGGCAGAGGTGGTCGTCCACGGGATGGTGGACGAAGGCTATTTCACGGGTGACCTGGCGCTGACCTTCTGGCTGATCGTGGCAGCGGTGGAGGTGTTGCGCCAAGACGAGGGGGTG
>CALBSQ010000361.1 GCA_937967325.1 uncultured Chloroflexota bacterium | reverse complement strand
GCAGGTCAGCGCCGTGTCGGACGCCACGGTCGTGCCGGGGTAACCTCTATCCGGCAGTTGACGCGCGCTGCTGCCGGGCGCTAGACTGTTAAAGCACCTGTATTCGTCATGTCATGTCCGGCGTTCGCCCGATGGGACGGACGCCTGGGAGGGAATCACAAGGGTGGCCCAATCCGTTCTCGACACCGTGCTGGATCAACTAAGCCTGACGCCGTCAGAGTACTTCATCCGTCTGGAAGAGTCGCTCGATGAGGCGCGTTTGCAGCGCCTCCACCGCGTTTCTACGAGCCGGGAAACTGCCGCGATTATTCAGGAGGAAGTGGCAGCGCCCGAGTTGACGATGCTCCGCGATGAGGACGCAGATGAGCTGACGTTCACCGAGCCGGGCGAGGGAGAGCCGCTTACGCCATCGTTGGCGGGACCGGGCCGGGCGCGGCCCCGCAAGGCCACGCGCGCCCGCGCGGCCCGTAACTTCGATGTGGTCGAGGAAGATGACGAGCTGGGCGAGCTCGCTGTCGAGCCGGTGGATGACGAGGAGAGCCAGTTCAAGCAGGCGTACCGGCGCGCCATGCGGACCAATCGCCGCCCGTTCCGCGATCGTTAGCTTGCGCTGGCGTGCTAACGGGCGCCAGTATCCTCACAACCATCGGGTGTACTCCATTAGTTGCGCTCGACCGTCTGAGCGCCGGACTCTCATCTCGGCTGTTTGCCAAGATCGAATCGGTCAATCCTGGGGCGAGTATCAAGGATCGCATCGCCCTCGCCATTGTGGAGGCGGCTGAGCGTTCGGGACGGCTCAAACCCGGCGGGACGATCGTCGAATTGACGAGCGGCAACACCGGCACGGGTCTGGCGGTAGTGTGCGCTGTCAAAGGTTACCGGCTCATCGCCGTGATGAGTGAGGGGAACTCCGTGGAGCGCCGCCGCATGTTGGAGGCGCTCGGCGCGACGGTCGAGCTGGTTGCGCAAGCTGGGGGCGCCCATCCAGGCGAGGTCTCCGGCGAGGACTTGGCGGTGGTCGATCGCCGCGCCGAGGAGTTGGTCCGCGAGCTGGGCGCCTTTCGGGCGGATCAGTTCCACAATCCGGCCAACACGGCCGCCCACGAGTGGGGGACGGCGGAGGAGATCTGGGAGCAGACGGAAGGCCGGGTGACCGCCTTCGTTTCCACCGTCGGCACCGCCGGCACCTTCGTCGGCACGGCCCGCGGCTTGAAGCGGCATAATCCGGCGGTTCGCGCCTACGTGGTCGAGCCTGCCGGTGCGCCGGTGCTGGCAGGCTCGCCGGTCACCGATCCTCGCCACAAGATACAGGGCGCCGGCTACGGTGAGGCTCCCGCGCTGTGGGACCCGGCGCTTGCCGACGGCTATCTCACCGTCACCGACGAGGAGGCTGCAACTACTGCGCGCCTGCTGGCCCGCCGAGAAGGAATTTTCGCCGGTTTCTCCAGCGGCGCCAACGTCCACGCCGCCCTCCGCGTGGCGCGACAGGACGCGGGCGTCGTCGTCACCACAATCAACGATAGCGGTCTGAAATACCTCAGCACCGATCTGTTCGGTTCCCAGGCGGCCGGTTGAATAACGCGATCCTCACCACCGTATCGTCGATCTTCGCCACGGTCGTGGCAGTGCTGTTCGCCTGGCTCGTCGGCAAGGGGCTGGATTGGTTCCGTCGGCGGCCGCGAGGCTGAGGCGGAGGGTCGCGTTTACCAAGTCTTCGGCATGAGCCGCCCCCCCGCCGAAATTTTGTTTTGTACAATTGGATCTGGCGAAACTCGACAACTTCTGCACGGAGCTGCCTGATGGTACGAGGACGTCCGCCCCGCGCGGTGGTATACGACCGACTCCAGACCGCGGTAGAGGAGCTTCGTCTGCGCCTTGGTGGACTGCCTACACCGGTGGAAGCAGAGGCCATCTGGAGAGACATCTGGTACCACGAGGTCCACAATTCGACCGCGATTGAAGGGAACACGCTCATCTTGCGTGAAGTGGAGGTGCTCCTCAGTCAGGGGAGAGCCGTCGGCGCCAAGCAACTCCGTGACTATATGGAGGTGCAAGGCTATGCCGAGGCCGCGCGTTGGGTCTATCGGCAAGCAATGGAGCCGGGCGATTGGAGCGACGAGAGCCTTCTCACCTTGACCGAGGTCCGCCACGTTCATCACGCCGCGATGACACCCGTTTGGGATGTAGCGCCACACGAGCTGGCTACCGACGACGAGCGTCCTGGTGGCTTTCGCAGGCACAACATTCGGCCGTTCCCAAGTGGGATGCAGCCCCCGGACTTCCCCGAAGTGCCCGCCCACATGGCCGATTGGCTGCGCCGCGTACAGAGTATCCGCGAGCAAGAGGTCCCGATTGCCCTCGCCGTTGCGCGCCGCCACGCCGAATTCGAACGAATCCACCCCTTCCTAGATGGCAATGGCAGAACAGGCCGGTTGCTCATGAATCTTATCCTTGTGCGGCTTGGCTTCCCGCCGGCCATCATCTTTAAACGTGAGCGGTCGCGATACATGGCGGCGCTTCGCCGTGCCGATGAGGGCGATGCCGGTCAGCTCGGCGAAACCATCGCCCGCGCCATCCTTGACAATCTCTACCGATTCGTTGTCCCCGCTGTCATTGGGGCGGTTGGGCTGGTGCCGCTCGCAGCACTCGCTACCAAGGAGCTGAGCTTGCCTGCGCTACGGCAGTCCGCTATTCGCGGGCGGCTGCAGGCGCAGAGAGGCGCCGACGGGCAGTGGATGAGCAGCAAGCAGTGGTTGGACGAGTACGTCGCCAGCCGCCATAGACGGACCGACAACCGAACCTGAAGCTGTGCCCGCCGCTAAAGCAGCGGGCTACGTCTACAAAGCCCCATAAATGGGGCTGAACTACGGCGAAGGACGCCACTTACGATCCTCAAGATGCATGAGAGGCTGCCCGTGCAACAACTTCAGCCTGGTTATGGAAGTTGGCAATTAAGTCCAGGCGTTTCGATAGGCAAGCGACCGGGGCGGGCGAGACGCCCGCGCTCCGTCGAGAGTGGCGAAGTCGCCCACCATTTGGCATGTCCGGAAAACACTGGATCAAATAAACAACCTCCATTACCAGGCCTTGTAAACGTAGCCCGCTGCTTTAGCGGCGGGAGAGGCGGCACACGGAGCCGCACGATCACAGCGTCAGAGCGTCGACGGCCGCGAGCTCCTCGTCGGTGAATTCCAGATGCTGGAGCGCCCCAACGTTTTCCTCGATCTGTTCTATCCTGGAGGCGCCGATGAGGGCGCTGGTGATGGCGGGCAGACGAAGGATCCAGGCCAGCGCCATCTGGGCGAGGGTCTGGCTGCGCGCTTGCGCCAGATCGTTCAGCTTGTTCAGGGTGTCCAGTCGCTCCGGGGTGAGCCGCTGCCGCGTCTGCTCCTCACCCCACCAGAGTGCGCCTCGCGAGTCGGCTGGGATGTTGCCGGAGAGGTACTTGCTGGTGAGCAGCCCGCTGGCCAGGGGCACGAAGGCGATCACGCCGGCGCCGGCCCGCTCGGTCTGCGGCAGCAGGTCCTTCTCGATGCCGCGGCTGAGCATGTTGTAGGCGGGCTGGTGGATGGTGATCGGCGACCAGTCGTGGCGCTCGGCGACGCGGACGGCGTCGGCGAAATGGGCGCCGTTGAAGCTGCTCACGCCGCCGTAGAGCACCTTGCCCTGCCGGATCAGCAGGTCCAGCGCGCCCAGACTCTCGTCGAGAGGCGTGTGCGGGTCGGGACGGTGCAGGTAGAAGATGTCGAAATAGTCGAGCCCCATGCGCCGAAGGCTCTGGTCGCAGCTCGCCACCAGGTACTTCTTGGACAGCCACTCGCCGTAGGGACCGGGCCACATGCGGTAGCCGGCCTTGCTGCTGATGACCAGCTCGTCACGCGGCATTTCCTTGATGATCCGGCCACAGGTGAGCTCGGAGTTGCCGGGTGGCCTGCCGTAGTTGTTGGCAAAGTCGAAGTGCGTGATCCCCAGATCGAAGGCACGAAACAGGCACTGACGGGCGACCTCGGCGCCGCGATAGCCGCCGAAGGTCTCCCAGCCGCCCAGCGAGATGGCCGGAAGCATCAGGCCACTGCGCCCGCAGCGCCGGTACTGCATGCGACCATCGTAGCGCTGCGAATCGAAGCCGCCGTCCATGCCGTTGGCGATGCCGGTCGCGGCCAACTGTAGTTCCGCGGGTTCTGGCGTGGCCATTATTTCTCCAACTTCCGGAAAGCCAATCGGTGCTGCCGGTGCCAAACATTACCGCTCAAGTAGCCTGGCGGGCAAGCTCGCTACCGATCGTTGCAGATCTAACGACACGCCCATTCGAAAACCTCCTACTCGGTTCACCCATGGCATACCTTTGCGTGGCCTTACCGGGCCACCTGGTTACCATGCTGATGAGCCGCGAACGGCCACCTGGGAACGTCCGAATTGGGGGCATTATCGACGACCGTTAGGAGCCGTAGTGATCAAGTATATCGGATCGAAGCGGGTGATCGTCGCTCAGATCGCCTCGATCGTAAAGGCCATTTCCGGTGTGCAGTGTGTCTGTGACCTGTTCGCGGGAACTACGCGGGTGGGCCAAGCCCTGAAGGCACAGGGGCTGTTCGTGGTCAGTAACGATCTCGCCTCCTACAGTGAGACCCTTGGCCGGGCCTTTATCCAGGCAGACGGGAAGACGACAAATAGGGAGCGTCTCCTCAAGCAGATGGCCCATCTTCAGGGCCTGCCGCCTAGGGTCGGATATTTTACGCGCACCTTCTGTGAGGAGGCGCGGTATTTTCAGCCGCATAACGGTGCAAAGATCGATGCTATCAGGGGCGGCATAGAGGAGGTGACCGATGACGAGGAGGAGCGGGCGATCCTCCTGACGAGTCTTCTCCTGGCCGCTGATCGAGTGGACTCAACCACTGGACTTCAGATGGCGTACTTGAAAGAATGGGCGGCCCGGTCCTACCAACCGCTGGAGCTGCGTCTGCCAGAGCTGCTGCCCGGACCTGGCATCGCGCTACGCCGGGATGCCAATGAACTTGCTCGGGAGCTGGACGGGGTCGATCTGGTCTATATTGATCCACCGTACAATCAGCATTCCTACTTTTCAAACTATCACGTTTGGGAAACGTTGGTGCGGAATGATCAGCCGGAGACGTATGGTATCGCGAAGAAGCGGGTGGATTGCCGTACCAATAAGAGTAGATACAACCAAAAACGTGGGATCGTTGATGCCTTTTCTGATCTTGTTTTATCGCTTCGTGCGCCGTATTTGTTGATCTCATTTAACGATGAGGGTTATCTGCATAAGAATGATATTGAGGGCATCTTAGAAAACAGAGGTTATGTCTGCTCTGTTGGTTTAGATTTCAAAAGATATGTAGGGGCACAGATCGGTATTTTCAATCCTCAGGGGGAGAAGGTGGGATCGGTTTCGCACCTGCGTAACCAGGAGTACCTATTCCTCGTCGGCCGGTCTCGTCACGTCGTTGAGGCGGCGATGGCGACGGTCCAAGCCACAGCGGGGATGCGGCAGGCCGATCTTTTCTCAGAGGCGCCAGCGTCGTAGAGGGCTCGACACCCAGTCGCGTGGACAGCGTATGACGAGGCCAGGTGGCCCTTGTGTGAGCGTGGCCTGTCTGATTTGGCCCCTCATCCCAAAGCAGGCTTCCTCCGGCGATTGTATACTCGTCGTTCGGTCCTGGTGGCCCGGTTGCCCAACCAGGCATGGCGGTTTTCCCCGGTTGGGGCATGATGTCGAGCCGCCACGAGACACACGAAGAGGAGTTGGCGTTGCCGGCAGATACGTCGAGGAATGAACGCCTGGTCGTGGCCCACGGCGGCTGGGGTCGGCAGAGCTGGGAACCCATCGAGGCGGCGCTGCGGGCAGTAGGCGGCGAGCTGGAGCTGGCGGAATGGAAGGATGAGGCCGGATTAGTCGCGGCGGCCAAAGACGCCGTCGCCCTGGTTCAGGGCGGGCCCGTGCGCTATACGTCCGCTGTCATGGATGGCTTGCCGAAGCTGCGCTTCATGGCGGCGCAGGGCATCGGGGTCGACACGATCGACCTTCCCGAGGCGACGGAGCGCGGGATCGTCGTGTTTAACCTGCCCGGGGTGATTCATCGCGAGGTGGCGGCGCACGCCATGGCGCTCCTCCTCGGGCTGGTGCGCCACGTCGTGCCACTGAACCAGGCGATGAAGAGCGGCCAGCGCTACCGTCCGCGCGGGGGCGTCCACCATCTCTACGGTGAGACGCTGGGATTGGTGAGTTTCGGCAGCATCCCGCGGCTGGTCGCTCGGCAGGCGCAGGCGTTCGACCTGCGCGTGATCGCCCACGATCCGTTCGTGCCCGCCGAGACGATGCGAGAGCACAGTGTCGAGCCGGTGGAGTTGGACGAGCTCTTCCGCCAGGCCGACTTCGTGTCGGTCCACACGCCCTTGAGTCCGGCAACCTTTCACCTGGTCAAGGAGCAGCAGTTCCGGCAAATGAAGCCGACCGCGTACTTCATCAATACGAGCCGGGGCAAGGTAGTGGATGAGCCGGCGTTGATCCGGGCCCTGCAAGAAGGCTGGATCGCCGCGGCTGGGTTGGACGTGTTGGAGCAGGAGCCGCCGAGTCCTGACAATCCGCTCCTGAAGATGGACAATGTGATCCTCACGCCGCACTTCGCGTCGGCTTCGGACTTCGCCGGCGTCGAGCGCCGCAGGCGGCTCGCCGAAGAGCTCGCCCGCTGCGTCTCCGGTTACTGGCCGAAGTACGGGCTGTGCAATCCGGGCGTGCAGCCCAAGTCGCCGCTCATGAAGGAGGATGCCGGCTAGCGCGGACGGCCGAGCGGTTCGCTTGTTGGGTCGGCGTTCGGTATACTCTGCCACTGCAGCCAGGGAGTAGTCGCGTGCACGTTGCCTTCTATGGCGCCGGCTCGATCGCCGAGCGCCACGTCGATGCCATCCGCCGGACGGGTGTGCTCGACATTTCGTGGGTCGTGAGTCGCGCGCCGGAACACGCGCGAGCGTTCGCGGAAAAGAAGGGGATCCCGCGCTGGACCGCGGACGAGGCCGGGCCGTTGGCCGATCCGGAGGTTGGAGCGGTCGTCGTCGCCTACCCCACCTTCCGCCACGCCGAGGTCGCGCTGGCGGCGTTCGCCACGGCCAAGCACGTGGTCTGCGAGAAGCCGCTGAGCGACAGCGTAGCCTCGGCGGAGCAGATGGTTGCGGCGGCGCGCGCGGCGAACCGGCTGCTGCTGGTCGGGCAGCTTCGCCGCTTTTGGCCGGTCTTCGCGGGAATGCACGAGCTTGTTGCCTCCGGCCGGGCCGGCTCGTTGGTGCGTAGCACGGTGGATTTTCAGGCCGAGTGGGATTGGTCGAATCGTGGCTGGCGCGTGGAGCGGCCGGGTGGCTACTTGCTGGACATGCACGTCCATGAGCTTGATCTCCTGCTCTGGTTTGCCAATCAGGAGCCGCGACGGGTGTGGGCGACGGGCGAGAACCGCGCTGAGCGAGAGGGGACCGTCGTGCTGGAGTTTCCCTCCAGCTTTGCCCGCTTAGATTACTGTGGTCGAGTCTCCGGCCGGGTCTACCCTGCCGGGTCGCGGACCCGCTATCAGCTCGCCTTTAGCAACGGCCGCCTGGAGGCGGAAATCGCCGATAGTGTCACGTCGGAAACGTACATCGGCGGGACGAAGGTTGCAGAGAGCCGTGCGGCCATTGGGCAGGAGACACGAGCCGGGTGGGACGGCATGTGGGCAGCCTTCGCAGCGGCCTTAACCGGCTCCGCTCCATCGCCAATTGCCCCGGAAGAGGCCCTTGGTAACGTTCGCACGGCGCTTGCGGCGGCCAACGCGATGCAGACGCGCGCCGCGCAGGAGCTGTGACTTGACGTTCGTGGCGCGACTTGCTACAACCGATGGTTGCGGGCCCCCACCCCCTGCTCCTCCCCGCTCGGCGGGAGAGGGGAGCCGGAGATAACGTGGCAGTCGTCGGGTTGGTAGGAAGCATAACGGTACATGCCTGAACAGGCCTTGCTGGTCTTAGAGGTGAAGGATGAGCTACGCTACCTCTTCCAGGCACCCGGCTTGGAGGACGTGCGTGGGGCGGGAGCCCTTCTGGAGACGCTGAATCGATTCACGTTGCCGTCGCTCGCCCGGCAGCGGGATTTGCAAGGGGCGGGCATTGCCGGCGGTGGACGCCAATACGTGCTGACCTTCGCCGCTCCGGAGCTGGCGCAGCGCTACCTACGGGAGGCACGGCGCATCTATCGGCAACGCACAGTGGCCGCGGCGGTGCGCGGGGCCGCCGTGGCCGTCCAGCCGGAGGATCTCGTCTTGCGCTTCGGCGCCTTCCTGGGTCGCGCCAAGCTGGCCGTGGAGCAGGAAGCGCCCGCGGCATTCACCACGGTGGGTACGCGCGGCGGCGCGGAGCTGCGCTGGTGCGACCGCTGCCTGGCTTTCCCGGCGAGCCACCTGAGGGCCGGCGTCTTGCGCTGCCGGGCCTGCCACAACCGTCGTTTGCACCTGGCCGACCAAGCGGAGCGCCTGGCCCTGGCAGGCTACCAGACGAGTCTCGCGGACGCCGGGGAGGAAGACCTCGCGGCGCGGCCGGTCTGGGAGCGATTCCTGCGCTGGGTCCGCGATCGCGGCCTAGTGCGCAGCAGTGACGCCGCGGCGGACATCGGCAAGATCGACCGGTTACGCGCCCCGGAGGAGGCGGCATTTGCCGGCGACGATGGTGGGACTGCCATCGTCGTCGGGCAGATCAATGATTTGGATCGCACGCTAGGTGTCCTGAACGATTCTCATCGGACCTTGCTCGCGGCGGCCCGAGTGAACACGCTGCTCGACGACTCCCTGTTCGAGGCGGCAGCGGCCTACTGCTGGCGAGACGTGGCGCAACCCCTGGCCTGGGATCCATTCGTGGTCGGCGGCGACCGCTTTGTGGCGGCCTTTCCCTCCGATCGAGCGGCGGCGGTTATCGCTCGGTGCCTGCGTTCCTTTGAAGGGCAATCGGCGGCGGCCGCGGAGGGACGGCGGCTCAGTCTTCACGTCGGGGTTGGCTTCGCGTCGGCGGGACTCCCGTTGAGCATTGGCGCCATGGCCGCGCAACGGGGTTTGGAGGCGGCGCGCCGCCAGTACGTGCTGGCCAGCGATGGTTCCGCGCGAGGGGCCTGGCGCTCGACGGTGGGGCTCGCCCTCGCTGAGGGAGACGCATTCGCTGTCGTGAATGCCGGCGAGCTGGAGCGCGCGCTGGCGCACGCGCGGACGCTCCGCCGTGTTGGGCTTGACGCCGTGCAGCTCCGGCCGGTTGCCCCGGCGGCAGTCCCTGGTCAGGCACGGCCGGCCCAGCTCGACGCCGCGGCGCTGGCGCGGGCCACGGGATCGATGTCGGACGCGCAACGGCGTACGCTGACTACGGTGCTGCGCGATCTGGGCGTCATTGCCGCCGAGGCGGCGCCCGCCGATTCGCGGCTGCTGGCTGCCACGGCAGCCTTGATCCCGTATGCCGGCTCGTTTCCGGTGCTGGCCCGCCAGTCCAGTTCGCCCGAAGCCGAGCCATCCGCTGGCGGCGTTGAGATGAGGTCTGCCTGAGATGGCCAACGAACGCGTCCTGGTGGCCTTTCGACTGCTTGCTTCCAGCCCCCTCGCCATCGGGCCGAATGGTTCGCCGGTTGATTCGGCCGGGCTGCCGGTGATTCGCGGCGGGACGATCAAGGGTGCAGTACGGCGTCTGACCAGCCAGCTGGCCACGGCGCTTGGCGATGCCCCATGCACGGGCGACGGCTCCCCGACATGTCGAATCTGCCGGCTGTTTGGCGCCCCCGGTCTGGAAGCGGCGCTTCGTTGGTCGGACGCGCTCGCCGTGCGTGACGTCGTCCGTGTCGACGGGCCGTCTCGGCCGGCCAATATCTTGACCGGACTGCGCAGCCGGCAGCCGGTTGACCGGGCGCGCCGGACCAATGAAGGGCAGGCCAGGATCCAGCACATAGTGACCACGCCGGGCCTTGTGTTCGAGGCGCGCGTAGAAGGGTGGATCCCGTCTAACCAGGAGAGCGAGCCGCGGCAGACCATTGGCTTGCTGGTGGGAGCCTTGCGGAGCCTTCGTCACCTCGGTGGCGGGCAAAGCATTGGCTGCGGGGCGGTAGAGGTGGACGTCACCGCTATACGCATTGGTGACGCGCAGTATTCGGGGGACGAGATGGTATCGACGCTGTCCGCGGTTGGGGCGGTCTCGTGAGGGTACGGCTTCAGGTGACCGTCCGGTCGCTCGCTGGCGTGGCTTGCCCTCCCTCTCGCGCCAGGGGCGAGCGGCAGGATGCACTCGCCTATGTTCCGGGTTCGTCGCTACGCGGCGCTCTGGCTGCCTCCTATCTGCAGATAGGGGCGGCGGGCGATGAGGCGTTTCGGCAGTTGGCGGACGCTTGTCATTTTGGCAATCTGTATCCTGCCGGAAGCGGCGGCCTGCAGTCCCGCCCTGTCCCGCTCACGGCGGTCACGTGCGGGCGCATGCCGGGCTTCCGGGCCGGCGGCGGCCACGGCGTGACCGATACGCTGCTGCCGCGAGAGGCAGCGGCCCTATCTGGTGAGCCGCCAGCGCCCGTGGAACCATCGGCCGAAGGCGCCGCGCCAAGCGCTGGCCCCGATTCGGCTGAGCGGCGGCAGAGCGTGGCGCGTGGTTGGGAGTCTCTCGTCCACTGCGCCCGCTGCGACACGGAGCGACAGCGGCCCGGCACGTCACGGCTCGTCTCAGCGGACGGCTTTGCTCAGTGGTTGCCAGATGGACCCAACGCGACGCCGGTGAGCTTCGACGCCGTGTATGGCGGCGCCATCAGCGCCGCCCCCCGCGCGGTTGGGGCGGGATCGTACTTTCAGCGTTGCCTGGCGGAAGGTCAGCGATTCACGTCGTCGGTGATCTGCGCCGATGAGGAGGCGGCCGCGCTGGTGAGCGAGCGCTTGGCTCCGCCGGGCGCCATACTATCACTTGGTTCCGGGCGGTCGCGGGGACTGGGCACCGTGAACGTGGAGGAGTGGCGGCTGGAGGTAGCATCCGATTCGTTGACCGTGCGCCAGGAAGGCCTGACGGAGGCGCTGGCCAGTTGGCGCCGCCAATTGGAGCTGCCGGCGCCCCAGCACCGCTACTTTTCCGTGACCTTGCTATCCCCGGCGATTCTCCGCGATCCGTTCGGGCGCTTCCGCGTGTGGCTGGATGGACAGGGGGCGGCATCCGTGTGGGGTCTGCCCGCGGGCTCTATGGAAATTCGGCAGCAGCTTGTGCGTACGGGACCAGTCGAAGGATGGAACGCCGGATTGGGGCTACCCAAGGCGGACGCCCTGGCCTTGCAGGCGGGCAGTTGCTGGCTGGTGCGTACGAGTGCGCCGGATGGTGAGCTGCCACTGGCGGCGTTGGAAGAATTGGAAGCGCAGGGACTAGGCGAACGGCGGCAAGAGGGATTCGGCGCCGTGCGTGTCTGCGATCCCATACACTGGCGCCTTCGTGAATTGGAACAGGATCAACCGCTATGACCGCCGCGATGAGTGACGCGGTTCAACTTTTGGCATATCGACGCTGGCTGGCCGGTGAGGCCGACTGGATCGCGTCCGGCACGCAGGCCACCGACCTCGGCCGCCGCGCGCGCCGCGCGTACCTTGACCGCAACCAAATCCGCAACCTCCAGCGCGTCGCCGAGACCAGCGTGAGCGCGAGCGACTTGACGGATTACGTCAAGACCCAGATCGGCAAGCACGGGCAATGGCGCCGCGAGGACTTTGGCCCGGCGTTGTTGGAGGAGCTGAACCGCCTACGGGCGCGAACGTCGGATCAGACCGGCGCGCCTGCGACCGGCGGCAGTGGCCGGCATCTCGATCTCTGCCGCTTATACCTCCGGCAGATGGCGGCCGCCTATCTCTATTTCATCGCCGTCGATGCAACGGCGGCGCGCGCGGCCCCGGCGGCACGCGTGGAACGTCCGGCCCCCAGGCAGGAGCGCGCGCCGGCTCGGCCTGAGCCGGCGGAGCGGCCACCGCGTCAGCGGCGGGAGCGTCAGGAGCGCCCGTCGACCCCGCTCGAAACGTCGGCAGAGCCGGCAGCAGGAGAGCCGGCCGGCGGCGTCGCCGCTCCTCCGACCGAACACGCGGAGCCGGAGAGCGCTCCAGTCGCTGAGTCATCGGCGGAAACTACTGTGAAAGCAGGAGCTACCCGGGGTGGCGGAGATGCCGAGGCCGCGATTGCGGGCCCAGGGGGCACCCCCGGCCAAGCGACCGGGGGACTGCGGTCCCTTTCATTTGGCGAGGGCCGTCCGGAGGACGGAGATACCGCGGTCGAGGAGCGGGCGGCGCCATCCGATGAATCGCGGCCTGAGGAGGTGGCCGCGACAATATCGGAGGTTATGCCTTCCCGGGAGGACGCCACTGAATCGCCGCGGTCTGACGCGACCGGGACCGCTGAGCACGGCGAGGGCGCCGCGGACAGCGCGATTACTCCGACTCGGGAATCGGAGCCGGCTCAGTGACCATGGCGATGGCTGACTTGGACGGGCGGCTGGCAGTGGCTGTACGGCGCGAGCAGGGGCCGGCATTAGAAGAGGTCAGCGCACGCATCGTCGGTGGACTGCCGCGACCCGTGCCCTATGCCCTGGTGCAAGGCTTCTTGAGCGCCGTGCGAGCGCACGCGTCGGCGAGTCAGGCCCTCGAGTACGCCGCGACGAAACGGGTACAGGCCGAACGGCAGGGCCAGCGCGTGGAGCAGCAGTTCTGGGGACAGGTACATGAGGCGCTCACGGAGCTTCCGACACGTGTCGACGCCATGATCGGCGCCTCCGACGTCGCACTGCGCGACCGGCTCAGTGGCATACTGACCCAGATGTTGGCGCAGCACCTGTCGTCGGAGAACTGGCTGCGGCTGGGGCACCTAGAGGATGCGAACGGTGGCGGCGCCTCGGCACGGCGTGGCCCGGCTTCGCGCCCAGCTCGCCCGCCGTGGAGCGGAGGATGATATGGTGACGATGGATCGTTCTTTCACGCGATTGCACAACCGTTGGGCGTTCGACGGGGTGCTGACGTTGCAGTCGGCGCTGCACGTTGGCGGTGGCGAGTCGCGCACGCTGGCAAGCGATAGCCCGATCATTCGCGACGCCCTGGGGCGTCCGTTCCTGCCGGGCAGCACGCTCAAGGGAGCGATGCGCGCCGCGGTCGAACGGCTCGTGCCCGTGGTGGGCAGCCAACGGGGTTTGACCTGCTGCGGCCTGTCGCCGCGCGAGGAACGCTGCCCGACGCCGGCGGGCTCGCCGGCCTACGAGGCGGTCGATCGTGCCCTACGCGAGTTCGCGGGGACGCCGGGGGAGCGTCAGGAGCAGTTGCTCCCTTTGCTGGAGGAACGCCTCTGCGCGAGTTGCCGGCTGTTCGGGTCGCCCTGGCTGGCGGGACGCGTCTACGTGGCCGATGCGCTTCCCGCCGATGCCGATACGCCGGTCGAGATCCGCGACGGGGTCGGCATCGACCGAGACGCCGGAACGGCCCGCGAGCAGACGCGCTACAGCTATGAGGCGATCCCAGCACTGACCAGCTTCACCTTCCGCCTGGAGGCGGAAAACGTGGACGATACGGACCTGGCGCTCCTGGGGGTAGCGCTCGGAGAGCTGCAGCGCGGCGCCCTTCGACTGGGTAGTGGAGCCTCGCGCGGCCTCGGGGCATGTAGGTTAGAGTTGCAGCAGGTGCGCTCCATTCGGTTGGACGGCGCCGCTCCGGCGTTGCTCGCCTACCTCCGAGATGGGACCATGGAGATACACACTCCGACCGAATGGCTGGAGCAGGCCACGAGCTGGCTGTTCGCGGGGTAGAAGAGGGTCATCAGGTGCATAAACAGCTCCTCAACGAATGCCGGATCAGCGGTACGCTGACCACCAGTTCTCCGGTGCTGGTCCGGTCGGCGGTGGAGACGATCGCCGGGCCGGACGTGGGCACCGTGCTGACCGTCCGCGGCGGCCTCGACCAGCCATACCTGCCGGGCAGCTCGCTCAAGGGGGCCTTGCGCAGCCAGGCGGAGCGCATTGCCCGCACGCTGCGCCCGAATAGCGCCTGCAATCCGGTGGACGACCGCGGTCCGATGCGGTTCTGTGGCCGGCGACTGGAGGAGCGGGAACGCGAGCAGCAACGCACGGACCGGCGGTATTCGGTGCAGCCGCATGTTGCCTATCGCGACTCCTGCGCCGCCTGCAAGCTGTTCGGCTCGACCGCGGTCGCCGGGCGGGTATCCGTTACTGACGCCTACCTCCTTCCGGGGATCGTGCCGGCGTTGATCCGGCGCGATGGGGTTGGCATCGATCGTTTCAGCGGCAGCGCCAGCCTGCGCTCGCGGTATGAGATCGAGGCGGTCACCGACGTGTCGTTTCGCTTCGACCTTCGCCTGACCAACTTCGAGCTATGGCAGCTTGGCCTGGTCGGCCTGGCGGTGCAGGATTTGTTGAACGGTCGTTTGCCGCTGGGCACGGGGAAGTCTCGCGGGCTCGGTCAGGTCACGGGCGCGCTCGACGGCGTCGAAGTCGCCTACCTGCGCGGAAGCCAGGCCGGCCAGCCCGACGGCGCACTGGCGGGGGTCGGGACGCTGGCGGAGGATGGTGGGCGCTACGGCTATCGGTCGGACGATCGCCTGGAGGCTTCGTCGGAGCTGACGGCGGAACAGGCTGGCATACGGCGCATCTATCGCTACCAGCCGGAACAGGTCCCATGGGATGCGCTGACCGAAGCGTTGATAACGTACCTGGAACAACACTATCGACCCTCACCGTGGTTCGGGCGAGAGGGTGAAGGCGAGGAAGTGGATGCCGCGCGCGCACGCCAGCCGGCTCGCTGAGGCGGCGCTGGCGCTGCTGCTGGACAGCCTGGCTGAGCATCTCAGCTACTGTCTCGTGGAGACGGCGACGGAGCTGCAGTGGACGACCTTTTCGCCCGCCAGCGTGGTGGGTCAGGCGGTGCGCGGTCGCGCCTTCGGCTCGCGCTGCGACGTGCAGTTTCGCCGCCAGGACGCCGGCTTTGAGGTCACGGTGCTGACCGATATTGACCGGCTTGCCCTACCGGAGGGCGAGAGCCTCGACTTGGGCGATCTCGACTCGGACGAGGCGGTCTACATCCTCTGGGGCGAGCGTCCGCCTGGGGTCGCCGATTGGGGCGAGCGCGGCTTCCGCCAGCGATGGCAGTATCCGATCGAGGGCGCGCCGCGACGCGTGGCGGTCCGGGCCCAAGAGTATCGCGACCGCGATACGGGCGAATTGCAGTTCGTGCGCTATCGCGCACTCGTGCCCGTAGAGGACGAAGGATGAATCCGTATTGCTTCGTACCGCTCAATGGCACGCCACAACGGCTCCGCGCCGCCGGCCATGACCGCTTTAGCGGCCATAGCGGTCGCTTCGACTGTTCGCTGACCCTGCGGACGCCGTTGTTCGTGTACGACCGGCGCTTTGCTCGCGCCGCCGAGCCGCCGGCGGGACCGGGTCACGAGACAGCCGACTTTCCGACCTTACCGGACGGACGGCCCGTCATCTGGGGCACGGCCCTGCGGGGGGCATTGCGCGCCGTGGCCGAGGCCGCCTCGCCATCTTGCCTTACCCTCTTCGACGGACACTACGAGCGTTGGATGGTGGACTACCGCCCTCAGCTCCCGCCGGCATACCGCCGCTGCGACAACGTGGACCTGCTTTGTCCGGCCTGCCGCGTGTTTGGCACTATCGCGGCTGGTCGCTCGGGCTACGCCGCGCCGCTCCGCATCAGCGATGCCCTTCCGGCCGCTGATGATGTCCGCCCGGCCGAGCGCATCACCCTGCCGCCCTTGCAGAGCCCGAAGCCGCACCACCGTGCCTTCTACCTGGCTGCCGATGGAGCGATCGCCGGGAGAAAGTTCTACTACCATCATCCCAACGGACCGGTGGCCACGATTGAGCGCTCGCGGTTCACGCGGACCGTGCAGCCGTTGCCGGTCGGTACAACGCTTCAGTTCACGGCCGACTATCGCAACTTGGGTGACGACGAGCTGCGACTGTTGCTATTCTCTCTGGTCCTAGAGCCGGGGCTGGGCCATAAGCTGGGGCTGGGCAAACCGGTTGGTATGGGCAGCGTCACCATCGAGCTCACCAGCGCGCGGAACCAGACCGCACGAGAGGCGGCGCTGCAACGCGCCGGGTCGGCGTTCAGCGGAGACGATCTCCAGGAGTGGGTCGACGCGCTGCTCTATCCGCTGCGGAACGGGGCAGCCGGTGATCTGTCCGCGCTGCGACAGGCGCTGGCGCTCAACCCCGGGCGCCCAGTTGCTTATCCGCCGGCGGAATGGTTCCGTACTCATCCCGACGCCCCGATCGGTGAGGCGCCGGATCTGGCGCCGCAAGCTGCGCCCAGGCGTCCGGCGCCAGTGGCCGCGCCCCGTCCGCCGGCGCCGGCAGCCGCGGCGCCCACCGGTCGGGCCGAGCGCGAGCGCTGGGACCAGGGTGCCCGCGGTCGGCCCGAGCCGTCGCGCGCTGCCCCGCGCGGTCGCCGTTTCGGTTCCGAAGAAGACCAAGACGCTGCAGGGGCGCGGCGGCCGGCCGGCCGGCGACGCGACGAGCGCGAATTCCGCCCGGCGCGCGGCCCCGATCGCCTCGCGCGACCGGCCGAGCCGCCCGCGCTAGTGGATAGCTTTGGCCCCGATGAGGAGGAGGAGGCTGCGTCCGAGCCACGGCAGCCGGCGACGCTGGAGGATCTTGTCCGGCGTTTCAGCCCACAGCGGGAGTCGCCCAAAGCCCCGAACAAGTCCACACGCGAAGGCCAGCGGGCGCTGGAGGAGCAGCGCCGCCTCATGGACCGCCTCCGCCGCGGCGAGGGGTAGAGGCACACGGGCAGGAGAGTCCGTTAGACTCCATGAATGACTTGTGGCTTTCTGAGCAGGGAGGAGCTGCAATGATGGTTGCCGCACTGCCACAGACCAAACGCTACACGGTTGACGACCTGGCGCATTTTCCCGACGATGGCAAGCTGCGCGAGCTAGCTGGCGGGCGGATCGTGGAGTGGGACGTGACCAATTTGCTGCACGCCTTTTTCATCACCACGCTCGCTGGGATACTCCGCGGCTTTGTCCTGGAGCACCGCCTCGGCCTAGTGGTGAGCGCCGATCCCTTGGTACGCGTCTTGGACAGTCAGCACGACGCGCGGGGACCGGACGTTGCATTCTACGCCCGCGGGCGCATCCCCACCGATCTTACGACCGCGTCCACGGCTACCGCACCCGATCTTGTGATCGAAGTCCTCTCTCCCTCAGATCCCGCCTCGGAGGTTCAGCAGAAAGTGCATGACTGGCTGCGGGCAGGCGTGCGCTTGCTCTGGTACGTGGATCCGGTCATCGGCCTCACCGCCGTCCATCACGCGGGCGCCGTCGCCTACGTGCCCAAGGAGGATCCCCTCGACGGCGCCGATGTCGTCCCTGGATTCAGCATCCGGTTGCAGGACGTTTTTGACGAGCTGGCCGCTGTGCAGGGGGCGGCGGAGTAAGCGAGCGCGTTATTGCTGGAGTGCTCCGACCAATGGCGCTTCTCCCGGTCGTGATAATGAATGAGAGCGTACTCGTAGCAACGAGCGAGCCTACCCCGCCGCAGCGTGTGCCATCCGTGCTGCCATACTGATAGCCAGCCGCATGCTCTTGGCGTTGGCGATGCCTTTACCGGCGATGGCGAAGCCGGTGCCGTGGTCGACGGAGGTGCGGACGAAGGGCAGGCCCAGCGTCACGTTGACCCCGCCGTAGAAATCGGTCATCTTGATGGCGATGTGGCCCTGGTCGTGGTACATGGCGACGACACAGTCGTAGCGGCCCTCTACCGCCTCGTGGAACACGGTGTCGGGCGGCCAGGGGCCGGACGCGTCGATGCCGGCGATGCGCGCCGCCGCCACCGCCGGCGCGATCTCGGACTCGTCTTCGTCGCCGAACAAGCCGTGCTCACCGGCGTGGGGGTTCAGGCCAGCCACGGCCAGGCGCGGCGTGGCGATGCCCAGCCGCCGGCAGCCCTCGTCCGCGATGCGGATGGTCTCGAGGATGCGGTCGCGTCGCACGCGCTCGCAAGCCTGACGCAGCGACAGGTGGGTGGAGACGTGGACGACGCGCAGGCGCTCGGTGGCCAGCAACATGGCGACCCTGCTCGTTGCCATCTCGGCCAGCAACTCGGTGTGCCCAGTGAACGGTACGCCCGCCAGCGTGACGGCCTCCTTGTTCACTGGCCCCGTGACGAGTCCGTCCAGCTCGCCGCGCAGCGCCAGCTCGGCGCCCGTCCGCACCCACGTGACGGCGGCCAGGCCGGCCTGCGCCGAGAGTTGTCCTGGCGCTACCTGGCCGAGTGAAAGGCCAGGGACTTGCAGCACGTCCACCTCACCTGCCTGCCGCCCCGTGTCCGTTACGTCCGCGACCACCTGTACCGCGAGCCGGCCACCGACCTGGGTGATGGCCTGCTCCATGGCACGGGCGTCGCCGATAACGACCGGACGGCATTCCTGGAAGACGGCGGCGTCCTCGAGCGCACGCGCGATTACCTCGGGACCGACCCCGGCAGGGTCGCCCATGGTGAGCGCGAGCCGGGGGAGCCCGCGCGGAGGGGCCATCAGGCGTCTTCTTCTGAGAGCAGATACTGATAGGCCAGCGTCAGGGCGTCGACATCGCCGAAGCCGCCGGCCTTCGTGACCAGGTCGATCTCGCGCACGCCGTTCAGCGTCACGCTGGCCGGCATGCCCTCCGCGACCTGGCCCAGCAGGTACAACCTGGTCACGCCGAGCTCCTGGCACACCGCGCGAGCAATCTCGCCGCCGGTGAGGGCGAGGCGCTGGATACCGAACTCCCGCACCAGGTTCGCCACGAATCCTCCCAACAGCGAGGCGAGCCGTTGACTCGACGGAATCAACGGCGACTCTGCCGTAGCGATCGCGATACTGCCTCCCGATCCTAACAGGTTGCGTGCCGTCGATGCCGCCAGGGCCAGCGTCTCCGGATGGATTGCCTCCTCGGGATGGACCTCCAGCCTGACGACCGACAAACTGGCCTCTCGTTCCAATGCTGCTAACTGCGCCCGCGAGGCAGCTTGCAGCGTGCCGACGACGACGACGACCTGTCCGGTATCGATGAACGGCGGGGCCTCTAAGAATGGAGGACCATAGGCATGGCGTGCCAGCGCCGCGGCCAGCCCAGCCGATCCGGACCAAGCGACGCGACGTTCGCAATCGAGCGCCGCCGAGACAAGGGTATCCAGATCCCGATCATCCACCGCGTCGCAGATACACAGCGCCTGGGATGGCAGCCCCGCCAGAAGCCGGCTCAGGAGGCCAACGCCGCCATGAAGCTCCGATAAGGTGATCAGGGTCTCCGGTAACGACAGTGAGGACAGCAGCCCGCGCAAGTCACTGCGTGCCCCGTCGACCGGCGCCAACTGCTCGGCGTAGCGCTGCACGCCGTTCACCGTGATCCGCTTCTGGGCCGGATAGGCGGGGGCGAATATGGTCAGGTCGGGGTCAACGGCGGCGGTGAAGGCTGCCAACTCGGCGTCGACGTGACCACGCAGCGTCGAGTCGACCTTCTTGTACCACCAGATCGGCCGCTGGGCCTTCAGCTCGCCGATCGCGAAGGTAACCCTCTGGGCGGCGTCCTCGGCGGGAAGCTCGCGCGACGCCGCGTCGATCACAGCGACATCGGATGCCAGCCCGGCGTCGAGCGTGAGCCCCACCTCCACTTGGCGCCCCGGTCCGCAGAAGACGGCCGCCGCGTCCGTCGCCCCGGTGAGGTCGTCGGCGATGATCGCGATCTGCATCGACAGCCTCCAGTTCGCTGGTCATGTAACCCTAGCACATGGCTGCCTTCGGTGACGTGGGTGCTGGAGGGCCCTCACCCCCGGCTGTTACATCTGCTCCAGTTTGCCGTCCTGGATCTGGTAGGTCACGTGGGCGATCTCGTTGATCGTGGGGTCGTGGGTGGCGATCACGACCGTCACGCCGTGGTCGATCACGATCTTGCGGAATAGCTTGAGCACCTGCAGGCCGGTGACGCTGTCCAGCTCCCCCGTCGGCTCGTCGGCCAGGATGATGCGCGGGTCGTTGGCCAGCGCTCTGGCGATGGCCACGCGCTGCTGCTGGCCGCCGGAGAGCTCGAATGGCCGGTGCTTGGCGCGCGGCCCCAATCCCACCAGCTCCAGCAGCTCGTGCGCCCGCTTCTCGCGGTTCTTGCGAGGCATTTTGGCGATGCGCATGGCCAGTTCCACGTTCTCCATCGCCGACAGCACCGGCAATAGCGCATAGGCCTGGAAGACGAAGGCCATCTTGCGCCGCCGGAGCGACGTCATCTCCTGATCTGAGAAGTGGCCGATCTGCTGGCCTTCGATGGTCACCTGGCCCGATGTCGGCCGGTCCAGGCCGCCCATGATGTTCAGCAAGGTCGTCTTCCCCGAGCCGGACCGGCCGCGTAAGGCCACCATCTGTCCCGCCTGCACGTCGAGGGTCACACCCTGCAAGGCCCGCACGTTATTGCCATGAAGGCGGTAGGTGCGGGTCACCTCCTTACACTCGATGATCGGCCCGGCATAGGTTGGGGTGATGCGCGACGGCAGCACCGTCGCTACCGTCGCCACCGGCGGCGCAGCGGATCGTGCCGGCCGGGCGCGCCGCGTTAGGAAAGGGATCATGCCTGGGTCCTGTCCTTTCCGGTCTGCTGGAGCTCGGCGGCGGGCCGGATCTCGATATGTCCGTCGATCAGCTCGACCTGGACCTTCTTCTTGATGTCCAGCTTCTCCATCAGGTCGCGCGGCAGTTGCAGCCGCCCGGCGCCATCCAGCACGACGAACTCCTCGTGCGTCTGGCCGAAGTCCAGCGGGTCGTCCAGGTTGATGTCGGCACGGCGCAGACTCTCCGTGCTGGTCTTCCCGTCGCGAATTGCCACCACGCGGTCGACGCGAGAGGTGACCGTGCGGTCGTGGGTCACGATCATCACCGTCGTCCCGTAGTTCTGCACCAGGCGTCGGAAGATCTCGAAGATGGTGTTCGACGTGGCTGTGTCGACCGATCCGGTCGGCTCGTCCGCCAGGAGCAACGGCGGATTGTTGGCCAGGGCGACGGCGATGGCGACGCGCTGCTGCTGACCACCTGACATGTGGATGGGTATATGATCCATCCGGTCGGCCAGACCAACCGCCTCGAGCAGCTCCTTCGCCCAGGCGCGCCGCCGCCGCGGTGAGGCGCCCTGGATCACCATCGGCACCTCGACGTTCTGGAGCGCCGTGAGATACGGGATCAGGTTGCGGGATGTCTGCTGCCAGACGAAGCCGACCACTTCCCGCTTGTACTTGACGAGTGCTCGCTCCGACATCTTGAGCAAGTTGTAGCCGGCGACGGTGACGGCGCCGGCGGACGGCCGATCCAGTCCGCCGAGCACGTTCATCAGCGTGGACTTGCCGGAGCCGGAGTTGCCGACGATGGCCATCAGCTCGCTCCGCTGCACGGTGATGTCCAGCCCTTGCAGCGCGACCGCCTCGAGATCCTGGACCTTGAAGATCTTGACCAGATTCTCGCAGACGACCAGCGGCTCCGAGCTGGGCGCGTGGAATTGCATTAGCCCTGCTCCTCACCCAGTTTGGTGGCTTCGTGGATCTTCATGCGGCTCAGCATCAGCACCATCACCGGCAGCGCCAGCGCCAGCATGATGCCGAGCACGAGGTAGAGCTTGAAGATCTGGTCCCAAGGCGTGTGGACCAGGAAGGGCGGAACGTTGGCGTGGGCGTCCAGATCGATGTGCATGAAGGGGATGAACAACGAGCTGGCGTAGCGACCGAGCGTTGTCCCAAGCGCCACCCCCAGCACGATCAGGAAGATCTGCTCGAAGCCCAGCAGCGCCACCAGGCCCCACACGGAGAGGCCGATCGCGCGCATGATGCCCAGTTGTTGCAGTCGTTGCTGGTAGCTGAGGAAGGAGTAGAGGAGGAAGCCCATCACCGTGAGCAACGTCGCCACCAGGAAACCCACGGTCAGGCTGCCGAATAGCCCGGTCGATTGCGGCAAGCTGCGCTCCTGGAAGATGGCGGACAGGCTGTCGTCCGTCTGATAGATGGGATTCTCCGGCAAATTGGCGAGCTCGTCGCGCACCTGCTTGGTCGACTGGGTCGGGTTCAAGCGCAGCAGCACCGTCCAGGGTTGCTGGCCCGTGATACCCAGGATGTAATCGAGGTTCGCGACGAAGAAATCGCCGTCGGCGGGGTATAGCGTCGGGAAGGTATTGATGCTGCCGCGCAGGACGAGCGGAACGGTGTAGCTGACGGTGTCGCCAACTTTGAGCAAGATACTGTCGCCGACTTTCAACCGGTTCCTGGACAGGTAGGAGCTGCTGGCCAGGACGCCGTCGTCCTCCGATTTCAACGCCCCGAGCCATGCCTGCTCCGATGCCGGCGCGTTGAGATCCGGTCGATACCAGGCATAGCTCCCGTAGCTGTAGGCGTCGATACCGAGCAGCGACGCCTGGCCGCCCGATCGCCCGGAGCTGGTGACGACCGAGGCTTTGTCCAGGCGCATCACGCGCGTGGCGCCGATCACCCCCGGCAGCCCCTGGTAGCGCTGGATCGGCTCCATGGTCCAGATCTGGTGATCCTGGTCGAAATCACCACGCTCGAGGAAGGAGATGTCGGCGCCGTTCTGGTACATGACGTGGTCCGTGATGTTCTGGTCGAGCGTCTGCGCCATTGAGGCGCTGAACACGCCGAGGGCCATCGTGAGCGTCACCAGCAAGACCAGGCGCACGTACTGACTCGGCGAGCGACTGATATGGCGCAGGCCCAGCAGCACCGACAGCGGGAAGAAGCGGTTGCCGATCCATGACAGCAGCTCGGTCACCAGGGGGAAGACCCGCATGGCGACCAGGGCGAGGGCGAACATGAACACGGCCGGCACCAGCAGCAGCAGCGGGTTCTGGATGGCGTTGCCGTTCTGGTCGATGGCGATCAGCGAGCCGTTGTCCTTCAGCAGCTTGTAGCCGTAGATGGCCACCGCGACAAAAGCAAAGTCGAGGAAGTACTTCTGCCAGAATGGCGGCTTGTTGGCACGCGCCACCTCTGCCTTGTAGCTGATGATGGTGTGCCGGGCCGCTCCCGCCGCCGGCAACAGGATGGCCAGCAACGCGAGCGCGAGCGCCGCGATGGCGTAGCGGTAGGTGTCGGGCGAAATCCGCACCGGGAGCAAGCCGCGGTTGACGAAGAACAGGAAAGTATAGGTGAATCCGATGAACTGGGCCACCAGCGCCGCGAGGAGCGGGCCGACGATCAGCGCCACGGCGCTGATGAAACCGCCTTCCACCACGTACACACCCAGGATCTGCAAGTTGCTGGCGCCGCGGCTCTTGAGCACGGCGATCTCGTTGCGCTGTTTATCGATCAGCATCGTCGAAGCCAGCAAGATGTAGTAGAGCACGATCGCCAGCGTCGGGGCCGACAGCGCGAATAAGAGGATCTTCAGGAAATAGGAGTCGCTTTCGAACTGCTCGAGCACCTTGGTCGGTGAGATGTCGAGCGTGGCGCCGGGTAATAGCGAGGATGCCGTGGTCGTCAGCTGCGACGTGCCGTCGATCACATTCTGCACGTTGGTCGAGTGGATGTCCTTCTGGTCGAAGATGAAAAACCAGTAGTACTCATAGGGTGCCTGGGGATTCACCTTGAGGACGCCGTTGAAATAGCTGGTCTCCGGGATCAAGAAGTAGTCGTCGAACGTGTCGGGCCGGTAGAACCAGTACTGCTCGTTGGGATCTTTGGGCTTCCAGGTGCCCACAATCTTTACCGAGATCGGCTGTGCCTTGTAGGTGTCTCGGTTGGCGAAGGTGACGACATCGCCGACGTTGATGAGCAGCTTCTGAGCGCCGGCATCGGTGGCGATCACCTCGATATTATGGTCGGCGTCGAAGACCGCGTCGGGGAACTTACCCTGGGTGATGACGATGTGCTGTTGCAGATCGGTCAGGAAGCCGACGGCCAGATAGTCTTTGAACTGCTGGCCGGCGAAGGACTTGCTGCCGAGGCTATAGACGGGGAGCTTGTCGGTGGCCCCGTAGCGAACCATCTGCTGCAAAGGCAGGCTGGTCTGATTGGGCGTGTTGTTGACGAGATAGCCGTTGACGCGATTGTACTGTTCGGGCGTCAACAGCGGGTTGACCGCGGTGTAGTCCGGCGCCGCGGCTCCGCTGGTGCTGGTCTGAGCGGCGGGTGTCGTGCCCGGATTGTACGTCCAGTGGAAGAGCAGGCTGGCCGGCGGTTGCGCCTTGTCGGTCTGGGTGAGCAGGCGCTGGTGCAGCAGCTTTTCGGAAACGCCGTCCGAGTACAAGGGCACGGAGCACACCAGTGTCACGGTAATGACCAGGCCGAGCGTGGTGGCCGCAAGGAGTCGGGAGTTGGCCCGTGCCCGGCGGTAGACCATCGACAAGATGGCAAAGGCGTTGCCGCCGAGGCCGCCGAGCAACAACTCGACGCCCCGACCTGCCACGCGCGCGCCACCCTGGACAAACGAGCCCGGCCGTACGGCCGGGGCCGCTCCGCGAAGTCCCAACTGCGCCTCCTCAGTTCTGTCCGCCACACCGGGCGATGGCCTGCGCCACCCGTGATCGATAGCGCTCCTGCTCCCGAGGGAGGGATCGCTAGAAGCCCCGGCTGTATACCTTCTGGCCGGCTGTCAGCCCCGAGAGCACCTCGGTCTCCTGATCGGTCTGGATGCCGATCTGGATGTCGACCGGCTGCTGCCGGCCCTGGTTGTCCAGCAAGACGAAGGTACGGTTGTTGATACGGTTGACCGTGCTCGTCGGGATCATCAACACGTTGTCCTTCTTCTGGACGGTGATCGTCACGCGCGCGAGCTGCCCCAGCTCCGCGCCGGGGCCCGGCCACACCGGCGTGATCTTGGGCGAGGTGTCGACGACCGTACCCTTCGCCTGCTGTTGCTGCGTCGCCTGAGCGCCGGGGCCGTTGGCGTTCTGGCTACTCGAACCGAGAACTACACTGGGGAGCTGCGTCACCTTGCCGGCGATGTTCTTGCCGGGGAAGGCATCCATCACGATGTTGGCCGGTTGGGCGATCGCCACCTTGGGCAGTTGGTCCTGCGGAACGCTCACGGCGATCTGGAGCGTCGTGGGATTGGCGATGGTGACCACGGCGGTGTAGGCGGTTTCCTTGTCACCAGCCTGCCCGTTGGAGGCGATGACGATTCCGTCGAAGGGGGCCACGATCTGCATCTGGGTAAGCTGGTCGTTCAGCGAATCGAGCGCCAGTTGCGCTTCGTCGACCTTCTTCTGATAGATGGCAAGGTCGATGGCGTTGGTGTTGCCCTGGCTGGCGATGTCGCGCACTTTCTGCGCCGAAGCCTGGGCCTGAGTGACTGCCGATGCCGCCTGCTTCACCGCGTCCTGCTGCTGCTGGATGGCCTGTGGTGAAGGATTCACGACAGCGCTGAAGGCGGCAGTCGCGGCATCGACGCCGGCCTGGGCGCTGACCACATCTTGTTGTGCCTGGGCAAGCTGAGCGGACGTCGGCGCCAGTGCCGCCTGCGCAGCCTGGGCCGACTGCAGGGCTGCTTGCGCCTGGGTGACCGCCTCCTTGGCTTGAGCAAGGTCCGAGGGCTTGACCGCCTGCGTGGCCTGCTGGTAGGCCGCCTGGGCGGCGGAATATTCGGACTGCGCCTGCGCGTAGGCCGCTTCGGCCTTCATCTTGTCGGTAGGCAACACCGAGCCGAGCTGCGCCAGCGTCTGCTGCGCCGCGTCGAGGGCGCTCTGCGCCGAGTTCACTTGGGCGTTGGCGGCGTTGCACCCGGCTTGTCCAATCCCCTGCGCCACCTGACTGCAAGCGGCGTCACGACTGACCTGGGCGGAGTACAGGCTGTTCTTCGCCTGGGTCACAGCGAGCTGGGCCTTCTGTTGGTCTGCCGGGGTCGGCCCGCTTTGGAAGGCCAGATAGGCAGCCTTGGCCGCATTTAAGGCGTCTTGCGCCGACTGGAGTTTCGCTGTTGCGAGCGCCACGTCGGCCGGCTGTGGACCGGCCTGCAAGTCCGCCAGCTTCTGCTTGACGACGTTCAAGTTCGATTGCGCCGTGACCACCGCCGCCTGCGCCTTGGCGGCGTCCGCGGGCGCCGCGCCGGCCCTCAGCGTCTGCAACTTAATCTGGGCGCTGGCGAGCGCCGACTTGGCGGTGGTCACGACCGCCTGCGCCTTGGCGACATCGCTGGCATTCGGGCTGGTCAACGACGCGAGCTTGGCCTGAGCGCTGTCGTAGCCGGCCTGAGCGCTCTGCACGCCGGCATCGGCGGACTTGATGTCCTGATCGATGCCGACGTTGGTGTTGGTGGTGGTGGCCTGGGCCTTCTGCAGATCAAGCTTGGCGGCATCGACGGCGGCCTGCTGCTGCGCAATCTGCTTATTGAGCGTCGACGTATCGAGCGCGGCCAGCACTTGACCCTTCTTTACCTTGTCCTGAAGGTGGACGAAGATGTTGTCCAGATTTCCGGGCTGGCGGAAATACAGATCTTGCTGCTCAACCGCGACCACTCGACCGGTGGCCTGGATGATGTCGGTGATCGAACCCTTGGTCACTTCGAACGTCGGCTTGGGTGGCGGTACCGGGGTCGGGACAGCGGTTGGCGTCGGCTCGACGCTGGCCACGATTGGGTTGGCACAGCCGGCGAGGAGCAACGCGGTCGCTGCCACCAGCGCGCTCCGTCTGAGACTCTGAGGAAACACACGCACCTCCTAGGAAGAGCTCGCTTTCTGGAAGCTGGGATACAGCACGAGCCAAGTAACGCCCGCGTACGCCATGGGTGTCGCATCCCTACCGTAGCACCTGCACCTTCGCCCGTCAAACCGCGAACGCCCAGAAAGCGTTAAGATTCGGTAAAGAACACGTGGGCAGTCGCGTGCGCATAATTCGGTCGGAAGGTTTGCGCATCCAGTCCACCCTTGCTATCGTAGCAGTATCGCGTGTCCGTGCTCATGCCGCTATCCCCACGGCGCCGGTTATCCGCCTCCGGCTTCGGTGGCACAGGCGGCATGGAAAGACGCGGTCGGTAGTAGTGTTGAGCTGAGGAGAGTGACGTGGTCGTATCCCCTTCGCGCCGCGCGGTTTTGCGGCTGTTTGCCGGTAGCAGCTTGAGTATTGCGACCGCGGGATTGTTGTCGGCCTGCGGTGGCGGCGCTGCCGCCAACGCAGGTTCATCATCAGCGGCGGCGGCGCCCGCTTCCACGAGCGCCGCCTCGTCCGTCACGAGCGCCGCCGCCTCCATCACGAGCGCCGCCTCCAGCGCCGCCGCCGGAAGCAGCGCCAATGCGGCGCCCTCCTCTTCCGCGGCAGCCCCGGCGCGCAAGACGGCGCTGACTGCCTACATGCGGACATCGGAACAGGAGGCATTCACCAAGCGCAGCGACGCCTGGAACAAGGCCAATCCCAACGCCCAGGTCACCTTTGAGTCGCTGACCGGTGACTACTACACGCCGCTGAAGACGCGCCTCGCCGGGGGGCAGTACGCCGATGTCTACTATGCGCACACTTCCAACATGGCCTACCAGAACTTTGCCACCGGCGGCACGGCGCTGCAGATCGACGACCTTGTCGCCAAGGATAAGGTCGACTTGAGCCAGTGGTATCCGCAAGGTATCGCCGCCCTCAAGCTGGACGGCAAGATGTACGGTCTGCCGGTTCGAGGGCAGGTGTCCTGGTTGTTCATCTACTACAACATTGATCTGTTCAAGAAGAACGGCGTCGATCTCCCCAACTCCAACTGGACCCTCGACGACCTGGTCAGCGCCGCGAAGCGCCTCACGGTCAAGAGCGGCGATACCGTGAGCGTCTGGGGTGTCGGCCCGTCCACCTTCGGCTATGAGGGCACCTGCGGCCACGTCCGGCGCTGGAACGGCGAGTTCTGGAATCCGCCTAACGGACCGGGCACGACCTGCACGCTGGACTCCGACGCCTCCGTTACATCATTCCAGTGGGCCTGGGCCTTGATGTTCAAGGACAAGATCATGGCTCCAACCAGCGCCAACCTCAGCGACCTCTTCGGAAAAAATCAACTCGCCATGTCGATCGAGCGGCTGGCCGGCGAGCGCGCCACCTATCAAATGGCCGCCAACACCAAGTTTGACTGGGGGCTGGAGGTCATGCCGAAAGGGCCGACCGGCCGGCGCGGCGGGTTCCTCTCCACGGACTCGCTCCAGGTGGCGAAGGCGAGTAAGCTGCCGGACGACGCCTTCAATTTGCTCCTGTGGTACACCAACAAGGACAGCGGTATCGGCGCGGCGCTGCAGAGCCAGGGCTCCCTCACGCCGGGCTTCCGCCCGGACGTCTACTGCTCGCCGGAGCTGCTGAATGACAGCCGGTTTCCGAAGCAGGCGATGCAGTCGAACTGCGATAACGCCAGCATCAACGAGAGCTACACCTACCCGGCGAACTTCCGGATCGACGAGATCAACACCATCATTGGCCAGTACGAGAAAGACCTCTGGGCAGGTAAGCAAGAGCCCACGACCAGCTACATGAAGCAGTACGCCGACGCGATTACCAAGACGGCGGCGCTGCCGGTGAAGTAGGGCTCGTCATGGCAATGCCCACTGCAACGACAGGTGCTGGTCCTGCCGCAGGTCGCCGGAATACTGCCAGGTCGTTGTGCCCTGTCGCACCCAACCGGAGTGCAAAATCACCGGACCGAGGTGAGCGTCAAGATGGACGCGGACGGTGAGTGGCTCGGCGACGGTGCCGGGCTGCTTTTGCACGGTCAGGCGATAGGTACCTGCCGGCGCACCCGTGACGGCCGGCATGTAGCGAAACAGCAATGACCGGCTCTGGTCCGGGCGCACGACCAGATAGGATGACAGCTCCGTCCGCCCGGCATCGGCAGCATCGCCGGGCTGGTCGTCGCCACCCTCCGCGGCTAGCAACGCGGAACCTGGCGGTACGAGCACGCGGACGTACGTGGCGAGCACGCCCGTGCCCGGCTGCATGGTGTGCGTGTGGAAATCGTACAGCTCGCTGTGAAGCTCGCGCCAGACTCTCGTGGCTGCCCGCTGACCATAGCGATTCTGGTAGGTGACGGTAAGCGTGTCCTCGGCGACCCGGCCGTTTGAACCGATGGTCACGTCCAGCGCAACGGCTTCGTCGACCATTGCTGCCATCTTGCCATAGGAGACGTGCGTGTCGACGATCTGGAGCCCGTCTCCTGGCCCATCCCACACGCTGCCGTCCGCGCCGGCAAGATGCACCAGCGACTGAGCATCCTTGTCCTCGCCATACAGGAGCAGGTGCCGCTCCATGATGGCCGCCGTCGCGGCTTGAAGGAGGCGAGGCAGGGAATCCGCGCCGGGTTGCTGCAGCGTCGCCAGCACGGCCGTGACCAGCGCGGTCAGATAGTCGCTCTTGTCCTGCTCGCGTGCGCTGGTGAGGCTGCCGGAAGCGTTGATGTGCTGCCAGATCTCGTCGATAACCGTGTCAGCGCTGACGGTTTCACCGTATGCCGGTAGCGTCACCGGTCCAGTCGCTGCCAGCAGGCTTTGGACGGCATAGAGGTCGAGCGCGATCACGCCGTCTGCCGGCACTCCCTGGTCGTAGCGGAAGAACGTCTCCACCTGTTGAGCGGCCGTTGGGAAGTCGGGAGACCAGTTGGCGTCGCGAAGGTACCAGCCGCCCAAGGCCATGTACTTGGCTAACGGCTGTGGTGGCTCCAGCCCAAGCTGATGGGCCGGCTCGAAGTCAAGGACGCCGCGATAGTCGAGCGAGGTGATCGTGCCGGCGGTGACGGTGACCAGGCCCATGCTGCCGATGAAGCCGCCGGTGGCCCTCAACTCGAAGGGATCCTGGCCAAGTATCAGATAGCGCCGCGGTTGGTCGAAGCCCAGCAGCCACCGGCTGGCATTCGGAAGCGCTGTCAGTGCGTCGAGCAGCTCGTTGCTCTCCGCGAGTGATCGGTCCAGTTGCGCTAGGGCGCCAACGAAGGATGCCGAACCGTCGCCCATGCGCGGGTCGACTGTCTTTCTCGCGGCGACGGCGCAGGTCATGTTGGCGCGCGCGTCCGCAATGGTGGGTCGCTCGGCGTCAAGCGCCGCTACGAGGTTGCTGGGGAGGTTTGTGACGTTCGGTTCGCGTGCCAGTTGGTCAACCGCGGCAGCGACGCTGACGGCACTGGCCGCCGCTCCTGTCAGGCAGGCGGCACTGTGGAGGAGCGGTGGCGTCGACACCAGGAACCGGCCGGCATGCGGGATCCAACCAAGGTGACCAAGAAAAGGCGTCCAAGGGACCAAGAGCAGTCGAGCCCTGACCAGGCTCGCGTGCGACGCCGCCAGCTCGCGCTGCAATCGCCCCAGCGATGCCGGTGACGAGAGCAGTGTGCCCGAGGCCAGACTGCCGGCAGCGCGCGTTGCTTGGTTGATGCCGTCACGAGTCCAGTAGGTCGAGAGCGCGAGGTCGGCCAGAAGGAGGACAATGAGCAAGGCAAGGACAAGACCAAGCTGGCGCTTCCGCCGTCGACGCCAGCGGTGAGCCGGCGTCGACGCGGGCTTGACGACGGATGGGTGCGGGCTAGGGTTGTCTACCGTGTCGGGCACGTCTGACTCACCGGACGTTTTCAGTTGGAGGATTGCCCAGCATTGGTTTCCCCTCGCCGTTGCCGGACCAAGCGCTCGGTAACGTGAGCGGGATAGTACACTATGGCCATGCCACGGCTTGCGCGGGTTCCGTCATCGGTGTAAGGAACCGGTTCCCGTGGCTTCCGAAATGAGGTGGCCACGACGCCCACGATTGATGAGGTGGTAGTCGCGGACCCCGGCCGGCCCGACTTCTGCGCCCGATGCGCCACTCCGCTGGATCAGCGCCTCCACGGGGGCAGACTACGGCCCACCTGCCCGCGTTGCGACTGGGTTTACTTTGCCAAGAACGCCACCGGCGCGGCCATCGGTGTCGAGCGGGACGGCAGTCTGCTGCTGGTACGGCGCCGGCACGACCCCTATCGCGGCTGGTGGATGCTGCCGGCGGGCTTTGTCGAGTATGGCGAGAGCGCCGAACAGACGGCCGTGCGCGAGGCGCTGGAGGAGACCGGCCTCGCGGTGCAGTTGACCGGCCTCTGGGGCGTCTACTTCGGTACCGACGATCCGCGCAACGTGGCGCACTTGATCGTATACGGCGCGGCAGCGGGTGAAGGCACGCCTGCCGCTGGCGACGATGCGATCGAAGTCAGCTTCTTCCCGGCCCAGCATCTCCCCGACCAGATTGCCTTTGCCGGGCATCGCGCGGCGATCCGGGATTGGCTACAGCGCCGGGGGATACCGACTGGAGCACCGGACCACTAATGACGCTGTCCAGAGGGGAAGCGTTATTCCCCCTTTTCGTGCTCAGGGGCGGATGCGAATAGTGGACCGATGCTCCAGGTGAGGGCTTTCCGCGATGCGCTCAGGCGCAGAGCTGCAACTGCCAGGAGTTGAACGCGATCGAGCGGATCGGTAATGGCGTCTCCATCGCAATCTGCCGGCCGTCCAGTTGCTCCAGCGACCGGTATGCCTCATCTCGCAGCGCGGGGAGCGCCTCGGCGCCCGCACTGAGGGACCAGGCTCCGCTGGCGTGCCCGGCGCGGACCTCGGCCTCGGCAAGGCGCTCGATAATCTCCGACAGCGGCAGCGGGCCATCGGCGAGCGCCGCATAGACCCGAAGCTCCAGTGGGGAGCACGGTTGGTGATACGGATCAAGCCAGACCAGCGGCTCGACAGCGACAGGTCGAGCCGGAGACCACTGACGCCCCGGTGCGAAGATCTGTGAGAGCTTCATGAGGCCACCTCAGCAGCATGTCACAACGTCTCAAACAGTATACCTTGTTGACCGGCATTGTCAACTTTCGGCCGCGTCCGGCGGCCCGCCTTGTCGTCGCCTATCCCTGACCTTTCCGCAGCTCGCGCAGTTCCTCCTGCAGGCGTGCGGCCTCCGCTTCCGCGGCCTGGCGTCGGATCGTTTCCTCCAGGCGAGCGGCCGCTTCGGCGTCGGCTCGCGCTGCTTCCGCATCGGCCCTGGCCGTTTCGGCATTCGCCCTGGCCGCTTCGGCGGCGGCCCGCTCCGCTTCCGCATCGGCTCTGGACGCCGCCGCGTCGGCACGATCCGCTTCCATCTCAGCCCATTCTGATGGCGTCGGCAGCCGCTGCCCTTGCTGATCCAGCGCCCGCAGCCATACCGTCGTAAATCGACGGCTTCTCGTCCCGGTCGCGATCCCAGCTCGACTTGCTGGTCATCTCCAGGACGAACTGGGGCGCCTTCCCCTCGCTGATTACATTCCAGGACGTGCGCAGACGCTCCTCCGCTTCCACGACGAGCAGGTCGGGAGCCGCTTCCAGGAGGCGAGTCGATCCCGGCCGCGGACGCGTGATTTTCAGGTATGAGGCGAGATACCAAGGCAAGCGATTCCGCGCGATGTGCAGGCGGAGGAT
This sequence comes from uncultured Chloroflexota bacterium, assembly GCA_937967325.1. GTDB lineage: Bacteria > Chloroflexota > UBA4733 > UBA4733 > UBA4733 > UBA4733. The sequence goes on along the minus strand of CALBSQ010000361.1, from coordinate 37,720 downwards.
GGGTTTGAGGAGATCCACGTCGCGCACTTGGAGATCGGCCATCACCATCCAGGGCGCATCCTCCGCATCATCAGGCACGGTGAGCAAGAAGAGGTCGAGGTCGCTGAGCTGGGGCAGAACGGCCACCGCATCGCCCCCTATCCGCCGCCGGCCGCGTTCCCGCGGCCAGGGTTGACCTTGAGGCTTGAGTATAGCGGAATTCCGACCACCGCCTTCGTTCGCTCATGTCCACGTCCTCTGGCCCAAACCCTTCGCCTGGGGCCGACGCCAGTGGCAGCCCCAGGAATTCGCAGAGGCGCCGGTTAGCGACTACTGCCCTTGGTGGCCGAAGGCCCCGTCGTGGCGACGTCGCCGTCGAGATGCCAGTCACGCTCGATGACGTGCAGCACCTTCTGCGCGACCATATTTGATCCGGCGATGTTGAGGTGGATGCCGTCCGGCTCGCGGACCAGGACGGTTGCACCGCGGCCATCGGTCACGAAGTCCGCGTACTGCCCGTGGGCGGTGACCGAGTCATTTAGGTCGAGGTACTCGGCGCCGGGGACTTTGCCGGCAGCCTGCTGAATCGCCACGTTGATCTGGGCATCGACGCGGGCCGTGGTGTGGTCGCGCGGGGGGGGCACGGATAGCCAGTACACACGTCGAGCGCCGCCCTGGATCCAGATGCGGAGGCAGCGCTCCGCCCGGCGCGCGTATTCCTGGGTCCACTCCGGCGATCCCATCATGAAGACCTTGCCGTCCGGCATGGCAATGTTCTGGTCGTCATTGCCGCCCAACATGACAACGACGGCCTCCGGCTTGTCGGTGGCCACCTGCTGTTTGGCCACCACTGACCAATCCACGAAATCGGGCCGGACCAGGCCGGTGCCGTCGTGGGTATCCACGACGCCGTGTACGGGTCCATCGGAAGCGGCGGCATCGATCAACTGTGGCCCCAGGTAGCCGGTGAGCGAGTCGCCGGTGACGAGCAGCCGCAGTGGCTGATTGGGCATCGGCCGCCGCAGGGGCGCCTCCGCGGTCGCCGTGGGCGCGGCCGTCGGCGCCGACGTCGCGGTCCGCGTCGGTGGCGGCGGCGCGGCGGTCGGCGTTGCCGGCTCCTGGGTCGCCTGCGTTCCTGCCGCGGGTGCTGCGCTCGGCCGCGGCAGCGGTGTCGCCGTCGCGGCGGGCGCCGAAGCCGGTGTGTCCGTGGCGGCTGGCGGTGTTGCTTCCGGTGGCGGGTCGTCCGCGGAACTGGTACCTCCAGACGCCGTCGCGGGGCTATTCGCCGCGGCGAGCAACGGCGGCGTCGATGGTTGGGTTGGACGTCCGAGGATGGCGGTGAGCTGCCGCGACGGCCAGTTCAGGTGGGTTGCCTCGGCGAACTGCAACGCGGTTGTGCCGATGGAGTGGGTTACCGTGCGGACGGGACCGTCGGGCATACCGGCGCTGGCGTGGACGACGGCTCCGGCATCGACCACGACCGCCAGCAGCATCCCGGTGACCATCGTGACCAGCACGCGTTGGATGGATGTCGTCGGTGAGCCGTCGGGCTGCCCAGGAGTCGCCATACGATTTCCTCAGAATCGGTAGTAGATGAACGGGGCTACCCCCTGGCCGCTGGCCAGGACACCGGTGACGACCAGCACGGTGGCAAAGGCCACACCCTGCGGCAGTGGCCCGAGTCGGGCGAAGATGGCCTGTGCGCGGGACAACGGGAAGGACGGCAGGAATTGCAGAGCCAGGCCGGCGGCGACGGCAAGCAACACCGGCGCCGTGACGGTTGCCGGACCGGTACCAGTTGCCAAGCGTTGAAAGAGCTCGCCGACCGTGCCGAGGCTGTCGGCGCGGAAGATGACCCACCCCAGGCAGATGAGGTGAAAGGTAAGGAGCCAGCGCAGCCAGGGGACACGTGGCGCCGCCTGGCCGCGCCGCTCGCTCCACCAGCGCTCCACGGCCAGCCCTGAGCCGTGGAGTCCACCCCAGAGCACGAAGTGCCAGGCGGCGCCGTGCCAGAGTCCGCCGAGGAGCATCGTCAGCATAAGGTTCAGATAGGTACGGGCGCGGCCCTTGCGGTTGCCGCCGAGGCCAATGTAGAGGTAGTCGCGCAGCCAGCGAGAAAGGCTCATGTGCCAGCGATGCCAGAACTCCTGCAAGGTGACTGCCGCGTACGGCCGGTTGAAGTTGGCCGGAAACTGGAAACCGAGCAGCAGCGCCAGCCCGATGGCCATGTCGGAGTAGGCGGAGAAGTCGCAGTAGATCTGCACGGCGTAGCCGTAAATAGCTGCAAGCACGTCGAGGCGGCTGTGCAGCGTGGGGGCGCCGAAGACGGGATCGACCAGCCGGGTGGCGATGAGGTCGGCGAACAGCACCTTCTTGAGCAGCCCTCCGCAGATCAGGCCAAAGGCGCGGGCAGCCTCGATGCGCCGAGGATCACGCGGGCCGGCGAACTGCGGGATCAGCTCCCGCGCCCGCACGATGGGACCGGCGATGAGATGCGGGAAGAAGGCGAGATAGACAGCGAAGTCCAGCGGGCGCGCCGGCGCACAGGCCCCGCGCCGGACATCGATAACGTACGACATCGCCTGGAAGGTGAAGAAGGAGATGCCTACCGGCAGCGCCACCTGCAGCAATGGCAAGGGGATCGGGAGTCCCAGCCGGCTGGTGAAAGCGGCCACGGTGGTGACGAAGAAGCCGTAGTACTTGAACCATCCCAGCAGGCCAAGGTCCCCGACGATGGCGACGGCCAGCAGCCGCGATCGCGCCGGACCCTCATGGCCGGCTCGGTCGATCAGGTGGGCGAACAACTGATTCCAGGCCGTGCAGCCGGCAAGCAGCAGCACGTAGTGCGGGTCGGCGCTGCCGTAGAAGACGTAGCTGGCCAGCAGGATGAACGGCTTCCACAGGCGCGGTCGCGGCATCAACGCCCAGGAGAGCGGTAGGACCACGACGAAGAAGGCCGCGAACTGGAGTGTGGGGAAGATCATCCCTGATCCGACCTAGGAACCGGCGACGCAACTGGGTGGCCGCCGCCGTGCCACCGAATCGACCGTCGCGCCGATGCTGCCCGCCGGTCATTGAGTAGAGACGCACGAGCGGCGGAATCGTCACTGGACCGTGCGGCCATGCCGGCGAGGTACGCTCCGTCCGTCGGGTACGTCTCGCGGCGAGTTCCGTGCTTGCTGATCCGCCCGACCGCCCTCTGTAGCGCCGATGTTCTGCCGCCTAGAGATGGTACCGCAGCGCCACCAAGGTACTGTGCCGCACGATTGGTCCCGCCAGGCCGGGCCACTGGAAATGCCTACTCGTTGGCTTGCTACACAGTATTTCGCACGGAATATCCAGAATACTCTTAATCTGCGCCCTGGTTCGGCCTCAACTGGTCGCGGAGGGCCTGCGCCAAGGACCCCGCCACCTGCTCGATCGTCAGGCCTTCCTGACGGAGACGCAGAGCGGCGAGCCAGCGCGGTATCTGACGCTCACGCGCGATGTCCTCGATGCGCTGCCGGAGGGTAGGGTCTGCCTTCTCCGTTTCGGAAAGGACCTTCTCGAGATACGCTTCGTCGCTCCTGAGGCCGATACCTACCTAATTGAGGCCTGGTCATAAATCGCCAGGAGGTGCGCAGTCCGGCGGGACCGCCAACGGGCGGCTGTCCGAGGCTGCCGGTCTTGCGAGGATGAATGCACCAGATCACCAGAGGCGAACCATTTATGACCAGGCCTCACCTAATTGGCTCACCACGACGGCGTTCAGCCCCGCGGGTAAGGCATTCAGGAGCGCATCACGCGCTTGCTCTTGGAGAGGAAAGGGTAGTGCCCGCACATCGTCCTGCGAGCCGGCAAGCGCCGCCAAGACGGACGCGACATCCGGTGGGGCCAGCCGAGCAAGCAGGGCGGCGACGACCTGCTCGCGCACATCGCGCGCCAGTTCGCCGAGAGGACTGACACGCGATGGAGCGACCGGAGCGATCATTGTGGCAATCCTTCCCTAGCGACGAGTTCGATCGGCGAAACCACCGTCCCTGCCTCTGGATGCCTCGTCGTGGTTACACGAATCTGAGTCGGAAGCGTACACTACGGAGTGCCGAGGAGGGGACGCATGTCCATGCCCGACGTGGTCGTGATCGGCGCCGGAGTCGTCGGCGCCTCCGTGGCCTACCGGCTGGCGACGGGTGGCGCGCGCGTGACGCTGGTCGACCGCGGCCGACCCGGCGCTGAGACCACCAGCCGGAGCTTCGCCTGGCTCAACGCCAACGACAAGCCACCGCCGGCCTACCACGCGCTCAACGCCGAGGGCATTCAGGCCCACCGCCGCCTGCGCGACGCGCTTGGCTCCGGTCCGTGGCTGCACGAGACCGGCAACGTCACGTGCGCGGTCGGGGAGGAAGATGCCGCTTCCCTACGCGGCCGTGTACAGCGACTGCAAGATGTTGCCTACCCAGCAGAGCTGATCTCAGCAGAGCGCGCCGCCGACCTGGAGTCACGCGTCCGCTGGCCGGGTGGCTCCGGCAGTGCGGTCGCCTTCGCCCATTTCCCGCTGGAAGGCTGGGCGCACGGGCCAACGCTCGTCCGCTGCCTGGTCGAGGCCGTGCGGGAGCGCGGCGCGGCCGTGCGGGAGGACGACGCCGTCGTCGCCATTGAGCGCGCTGGTGAGCGTCTGGCCGGCGTGCGCCTCGCCTCGGACGAGCGGGTGAGCGCCGACGCGGTTGTCGTCGCCGCCGGGCGCTTCAGCGATGAGGTCGCGAGACTGGACCGTGTCGAACTGCCCCTCGCGCCGACATGCGGCCTGCTCGCCATCACCGCTCCGGTCGAGGGAGGCCCTCGCGGCGTCGTCCACCTCCCCGGTGTCCACTTCCGTCCCGATGGCGACGGCCGCGTCGTGCTCCAGGATGCCGACACCGACGCCATGGTCGCTGCCGATACTCCACCCGACCCGGCGCTGCCCGGCTGCACTGAGCTGTTGCGCCGTGCCCACCGCTACCTGCCCGACCTGGCCGGAACCCCCATCGTGGAAGCGCGGGTGGGCATCCGTCCCATGCCGTCCGACGGCTTCCCCGTCGTCGGTGCGGTGACAGGCCGCGCCGGGCTCTATCTCGCGGTGACCCACAGCGGCATGACGCTCGGCCCGCTGCTCGGCGAGCTCCTGTCCGCCGAGATTCTGGGTGGCGCCCCCGACTCCCGCCTCGGTCCCTTCCGCCCCGATCGCCGGGTGCGCTTGGGATAACCTCCGACCGAACGGCAACAAGGAGAGCCGGCGCACCTGAATCGACAAGATCGCCTAGTGCCGCGTCAGGGCGGGGTCTGGGGTGTTTCCAGATAAACTCCTTCTTGTCGTTCTGCACACATGGCCCAACAGGTCTCCTGTTGATGCACTAGGGCATCTGGCGCCTGCTAATGCGCGAGCTGATGCGCCAAGTCGCTCAGGGTGATGGTTGCGGGCAGGTCCGGCGATTCCGGGTCCAGGCGTTTCAACGTCCCACCCTGGTCGAGGAACAACCCGGGACCGCCGCCTACCGGGTAGTACTGATCGGTATCCCTGCCCGGCCCATAGGTGAAGCGCCAGACAAAAGCTACGTAGGAGTTGCCGGGACGGACCAGCGGTGCGCTGTCCTCGATCACCATCGTCCCGTTCGGGCCGCCCAGCTGCCGCAGCTTGATCGTCGCCCCATCGACGGCCCCGCGCAGCACCTGATCCACCTTGACCTGGGTGACGGTGTAGGGAATGCCACCCGTCTGCTCGATCGAGCGGGAGGTGGTCGCGGTGATGCGAACGACGGCAATGGCGTCCTGTCCAATTCCTGGATCGATTGATACGCCTTGGCTCGCGAAGCCGCGACGTGCATGGGGCTGGCGCTGCCGGCAGCGCCGAAGCCACAACCGAGGAGCAGGACGCCCGGCGTCAGCAGCGCAACAAACCACGTGCCGAGATGTTTCATGGGTCCCTTCCTCTCACGCCCTTTGCCGGGAGATGGCGTCGGTTCGTCCACACCTCCGGTTGGTGTATCCCTTCCCTACGTCGCGCGTGCCCGTGCTCACGATAGGAGTTCGAGTGGAGCACTCCTTGGTAGACGATGGCGGCTCTTGAATCGTTCCCAATGGCCAGGCGGGACTTCCCGTCAGCGCATTACAATGACTGCCATGTCTGATTACCTCCCTGCGTTGCGATCACGTGGCCCGGCGCCTCGAAGGCCAGGCTCCCCACCTCATCGCTGCCCGGGAGGATGGAGGACGCCCGGCTCACGACCTGCTGCCAGGTCCGCCCGCCATCCGCGGAGCGGAAGACGCCGGTGCGGAAACCGCCCGCGATCGCCACCTCGGAGCCGGTGCCGGTCGGGCCGACCGCGATGTCCGCGGTGGCGGTCCGCAACGTGGTCGCCCAGCTCCGGCCGCCGTCGACCGAGAGGGCGACCTGCGTGGTGTCGTCGGCCAGCAGCGGCCGGCCCGGCGCGATCGTCCCCGCGACGCGGATGGCTCGGATGGGGAAGGTGAGCGGGGCCGTCGCGGTCCCGGCTATCTGGTCGGCGGTCGTCGCCCCGTTCACGTGCAGCGCCACCGCTGCCTGGCCGCCGTCCATCGCGCAGAGGCGCAAGGTGTCCGGGAGCACACGCCGCCAGTGCTGGAAGTCGGCGGAGCCGTAGACGCCTTCGTTCTCGGGCGCGCCAAAGTTCGAGACGCTGGCCAGGAGCTCGCGCCCAGCCGCCGCCATCCACTGCACGGTCCCCGAGGGCAATGCGGTGTTGTGCGCCCACGTCGCACCGCCGTCCTTCGAGAGCCACAGGCCCGAGAGCATACCAACGGCGAGCATGGGGCTGCCGCCGGCCTGAGGGACAACCGCCATGCCGGTCACCCACAGCCCCGCCTCGTCGGGCAGGCGCCCGACATCGCGCCAGCTGCGCCCGCCGTCGCCGGTCCTGGACACCAGCGCCCCGCGGGCCATCGCCGCCGCGTAGGCCACGTCGGGCTGGCCGGGTACCTCAGCGACCTGCTGCACCTGCCGCCCGGTCAGGCTGCTGGCCCACCAGGTCTGGCCGGCATCCGCGGAGTAGATCACCCCACCCGAGGTGAAGGCGTATACCGAGGCGCCGACCAGCTTCCCCGATACCGCGTCGAAGTCGACCTTCGCGCGCATGCCGCGGCTGCTGCCGACCACCGCCAAGGTCGCCCGCCTATCCTGCCCGGTGCCGGCCATGAACTCGTAGCCATGGCTCTTGCCATCGGTGGGCGCCAGGAGCGGCTGCGCCGCGCGGGCGGCGGCCAGGGCGCTGGCGCTGTCGAGCGCGGGGGCACGGGCGACGGGCGGCGCGTCAGAGACGCGCGGCTCCGCGACGGCCCCGACGACGGCGCCGTTGGCCAGCCGGACGCGCAATTGCTGGCTCGGCTTGCTCGGCGCTACGAGGGTGGCCTCCCACACGGCGCGGCCCCCCGAGGAGCCCGCGCTGCCGAGCTCGGTGGACACGCCCCCGGTGGCAAGGTCCCGGCTGACCAGGCTTACGACCACGGCGTCTGGGCTCCAGGCGCGGCCCTGCTGCAACGCCGCCTGCCACGCCCACTCCAGCGTCCGTGGCTGCGCCGCCGAGGGAGTCGGGCGCCTTAAGAGGACATGGGTGCGTGCGGCCTGCGAGTTGATGCCGGCGCGGACGACTTGCGGTACGGCCAGGTAGCCCACGCCAGCCGTGCCTAGGGCCACCGCAGAGATAGCCGAAAGCCTCAATACTGTTCGGCGGTGCATATCGTAAACCTTTCATTCTGAGTATGTTTTGGCGGCCCTGACGGGCGCTTCAGTCGCCCGCCAGGCCTGTGTCTATTGTTCCTCCTTTCGCTTGTCGATGAAGAGCGTGCCACTCGCCATCCCCAACGCTAGCCCATTGTGTCTCGCTACCTCCTTTCTAGCTGTACCTCAGCCGAGCCGACGGCGCGCCCCGGACCCCGGCTTCTCGCCGCGGAGGTCACGCTTGCAGCACGCCGTTGTAGTCGATGCTGCCCGCCGCCTGGTTCCAGATGGCCAGGTAGAAGTAGCCCGCCTGCTGCACCTGCCAGCCGGCACTCCCGGAACCGTTCGAGATGGGCTGCCAGTTGAAGCAACTGCCCTGCGTCGTGCCGGTGCAGATGCCGAGCTGCACCGTAGCGCTCGCGGGCGTGTAGTTGATCTGGACTGACAGGAGGGCATTGGGCTGCTCGTAGTAGGGGCCGTAGTAGGCGATGTAGCCGCCATCCAGGGAGCCGCGGATGCCGTAGCCAGCCTGGGGTATAGCGCCTCCCCCGCGGACGACGCGGCGGCCGGTTGCGCCGCGGGTGGCCCGGCGGCGAACGCGCTCCCGCGCCAATCGAGGGCAAGGGCGATGAGGAGGAGACAGCACGGCAGCAGCCGCACATACCGGAAATGGGTCACGACGTTTCCCTTTCCCAACCAACGCACCAACAAGGTCCGGCGCTGCGCCCGGCCCCCACATTCCGGGTAGGCCGGGTGCGGCGCCGCCAGGAGGAGGGTGTTCTTCAAGCGGCGCTGCCGGCTCCCGCGACCGGCGCTCACGTGGGGCCGTACGCGCCGGTCAGTGCTGGTATACCAAATCGGGTGTTAGGTCCGCATAAAGAGAGTAGGCGGCGTACCAGGGCGCAGGGCCGGCTCTGATTGCCCGCCGAACAAAGCGTTACTGTCGGGTCACGGGATCGAGGTGCTCGGGCATTGTGCCGGCTGTCTCCGGTGCCAGCGGCAGGCGGACGGTGAAGGTGGACCCGGCGCCGGCTTCACTACTCACTGTCACCGTGCTGCCGTGCCAGATGCTGCACGATCGCCAGACCCAGGCCCAGCCCGTTCGGGCTTCGCCTCCGCGCTGCCTCCCCGCGGTAGAAGCGCTCGAGCAGCCGTGCCTGCGCGGCTCGGGGATGCCCATGCCGGTGTCTTCGACGGCAACAACGGCCCATATACTGTCTGGCGTCAGGCGTATTTCTACGGACCCGCCAGGCCGGTTGTAGGCGATAGCGTTGTCGACCAGGTTGCGCACGAGATAGGTGAGCAGCGTGATGCTGCCGAGAACGGCAATCGAGGCATCGCCACTCAGGCGCGCGGACCTGCTGCCGCTGCGCCGCTGAGTGCGACTGCTCTACTACCTCCTCCAATAGTGGGCCGAGCACCACGGCCTCGAAGTCGCTGATCTTGGCCTCGCGTGCCAACAGCAAGAGCTGCTCGACCAGCAATTCCAGGCGCTGTACCGATGGTTGCAGGACGGCGGCCATGTGGCGACAATCTTCCAGTGCCGCGGCCGGATCGCTCGTCGTGACGTCCAGGTTGGTCTGCAGCACCGCGAGCGGCGTCCGCAGCTCGTGGGAAACATCGGCCACGAACTGCTGCTGTTCCTGCACAGACAGCTCCAGCCGGTCGAGTAAGGCGTTCACAGCAGCCACGAGGTTCGCCAGCTCGTCCTGTGGTCCGGATAGCGGGAGGCGCTCTCTCAGGGTAGTGGCCCGGATGCGTCCCGTCACCACGCTGGCGTCATGCAGACGGCGCAGCAGTCGCTTCGTCAGTAGGGAGGAGCCAACACCGCCGATGACGACTGCCAGGACGAGCGCCGCGATGGATACCAGCCAGAGCAGCCTTCTCGTGGCGGCCGCCATGTCGCGCACCGCGACGGCGGCCGGGAGCCGACTGGTAGCAGCAGGAACGGGAACCGGCACCGCCGGAGGCGGCTTCGCTCCGTTGGCGGCGGGTCCCACCTTTGCGAGCGGTGTGGCGGGCGCCACCACTGCCGGGGATGAGAACGGCAGCGGGACGACGCTCCCGGCATGGTCGAGGAAGTAGCCGTACGCAGTATTGAAGAACAGCGTCAGACCGAGGGTGATCAGAAACAACCAGGCGGCCGACCAGAGAGTCAGCCGCGCGCGTAGCGTCAGGCCCGTCCGGCGCCACCTAGCGAGGCGGTTCCCCATGTGGCTCCTCGGCTCGTTTCTCCGATGGCCGCACACGATACCCTACCCCGATAATCGTCTCGATTCACCCCTCTCCGCCTGCCGCGGCCAGCTTGCGCCGCAAGGTGGTCAGGTGGACCCGCACCGTGTTGCTGAAGCGGTCGGTGTCACGGCCCCACGCGTGCTCGAGGATCTCCTCGGTGCTGACCACCTTGCCCGACTGGCGAAGCAGGTACTCCAGGGTAGCAAACTCTTTGCCGGTCAGCTCCAGGCGCCGGCCCGCGCAGGTCGCGATGTGCGCGGCCGGGTCGAGCCAGAGCGGCCCGACGGTAAGCGTCGGAGTTCGGTTGACCTGCGTCCGGCGCAGGAGGGCGCGGATACGCGCCACCAGTTCACTGAGGTGGAACGGCTTGACGAGGTAGTCATCGGCCCCCTGATCCAAGCCCAGCACCCGCTCGGCCGGTCGCGAGCGCGCGGTGAGCATCAGCATCGGGAGGCCAGGCCGTTCGCGGCGCAGGCGGCGGCAGACCTCCAACCCATCAAGCGCGGGCAGGGTGAGGTCGAGGATGACGAGGTCATAGTCCTCAACCACGGCTAGGTCATAGCCGGTCTGCCCGTCCAGCGCGATGTCGACGGCGTAGTCCTGCCGTCGCAGTCCTTGCGCGATGGCCTCAGCCAGACGCTCCTCGTCCTCGACGATCAGCAATCGCATCGGTGTTCTCAAAGGTGGATTCGCAGGAGTCCTGGGCATCCTACAGCATGCGGAGAGAACGGGTCGCCTGACGCCTAACAAGGGTTCGGGAATTGGCGCGGCGATTTCCGGTGGTGAGGTGTAGGGGCTGGCCTCGTGCCTGCCCCTACACCTCACCACCGGAAACGCTTGCGTGATTACCCAAAGTTGCTGGGTCGCGGGTAGCGTCGCACGTCAGCCTGCCATGCGCAAGTAGCTGTGATAACGCCGCTGCGCTACCTTGCCAGACACCACCGCTTCCTTCATGGCGCAGCCCGGCTCGTGGCTGTGGCTGCAGTCGAGGCCAAAACGGCAGCGTCCCACGTACGGCCGCAAGTCGGGGAATAGCGTCGCCAGATCGACGTTGCGCACGTTCCAGAGGGCGAACTCGCGCATGCCCGGCGTGTCCACCACGCTTCCACCGCCATCGAGGGCGAACATCTCCAGGTAGCTGGTGGTGTGTTTGCCTTTGCCCGTCTGGCCGCTCACCTCGCCCACTCGCAGGCCCAGCTCGGGCTGCACGGTGTTGAGCAGGGAGGTCTTGCCGACCCCGGACTTTCCGGCCAGCACGGAGAGCCGTCCCTGGAGCGCTTCTTTCAGCTCGGGCATCCCCAGGCCGTTGACCGCGCTGGTCAGGTGGGTGGGATAGCCGATGCTTCGGTAGATGTCGAGCTCAGCGTCGATCGTGGCGGCGTCGATGAGGTCCGCCTTGGTGATGCAGATGCGCGCCGGAAGCGCCGCCGCTTCCGCTGCCGCCAGGTAGCGGTCGACCAGCTCCCACGACGGCGCCGGCCGCTCCGCCGCGCAGATGATGAGCACCTGGTCCACGTTGGCGACGATCACCTGCTCCAGCGGCTTGGAGCCGGCCGCCCGCCGGACGAGCTTGCTCTTTCTTGGCAGCACCTCGGTGATCATCCCGCTGTTGTCACCGGCGTCCACGAAGCGGACGACATCGCCGATGGCGATGGGGTCGACCATCCGGATGTCTTCGACAGAGACGACGTGCCGGCGGATCGAGCCGGGGTCGGCGATGGGATAGACGAGCTGCTTGCGCAGCTTGCTGGATAGGGTGCAGTTCCACGTCCTTCCCGCGCCGGCAACGGCGTACATACCGGTGCTCTTCCTGAACACGGTCCCTTCAGCGGTCGAGCCGGCCTGCGCCGATTCGTTATCGAGCTGAGCCGAGATCACATTCTGCTCCTTGCGCTGATCGTGTTGTCCTTCTTTCACCCTGATTGCCGTACTCTGGTCGAGATGCATTCTCTGCAACATTCCTTTTCTTCGTCGTATCCACCCACATGTGGTGGTCCGTATGCTTGTCGGGGTCTGCGCCGGATGTTCCAGGTCCTAGGGGCCGGGAGCAACGTCCGGAGCTTGGCCCAGCAGCCCCAAACGTTGAGGCCGATGCGCAACAACGGTCGTCCCGTTAGCAAGCGTCGCCGTCGGGCTGGACACGCATGACCACTGGCCGACTACGGCTTCGGAAGTGATGGCCTCGACCAGAGCAGCGTAGATGAAGGAGTACGCGCGGATGAGCGCCGCTGCACCTCACATCCTGATTAGCGGGACGAGACTACTCGTTCACCACAGGGATGGAAGCGGAAACGGCTCTGATTGCCTCAGGAACCAAGCTTGGCCCTCAGGCGGCGTGGCGCCTCTGCGCGCTCCGGGAGGCATACGTGCCGACAGCCATTGCATGTCTCCTTTCGCGCAAGGCGCTTGCCTGAGAGCAAGCGATACGTCCAGCTCACACTGTACGGTGACGGTCGGAGCTTGTCAACCGGCCAGACTTTGATCTTCGGAAAACCCGTGCGCGGCGAGATCCTGCTGAACGGATGTCCAGACCTCACTGGCTGTCATACAACACCTAGCCTTCGTGCAGGGCCGGACGTAGAATCGTACCGCTTACGCTACCGAAGTGCTCGATCTCGACTGGTGTGGTGACGACGACATCCACAGCGGCTGGGAGGTCGCGTAGCACGCGCATTATGCTAGCGGATGCCTCATGCTTGCTTTCCGCTCGTGACAACACCACGAGCAAATCGACATCGCTATCTCATCGAGTATCACCGCGCGCTTGCGAGCCGAAGAGGATGATCTTGAGCGGCTGAAATTCACGCACGATGCGTTCGACCATGGTAGGAATCCATTTGGCAGAGTCGAGAAGCGGGCCCGATGCGCCCGCGTCCTCGCGTCCCAGCGTCTCCGATGTCGCGGGCGACGATGCACGGGTAATCGTGTTGTTTCGACCGGTTGGAAGGGATGCTGCCACACTGACCTCTCCTCGCACACGGTATGGTACCCAAGGTCGCTGGTTCACCTGAAATCCGGCGCCCAATTCGAGTTACAGACCTGGCAATGGCCTGGCGGCAAGTCATGTTCAAGTGGGCGGTACACTCGGCGCACGTCTGCTCGCTCTCCGGCTATCCGAGCCGGGCGGGCGGAGCCAGGCGGCTCGTACTACGGCTGGGACCTGGTCGTCGTCCTCGGCATTACCACGATCGTCTCCTACGGCACGACGCAATACTTCTTCGGTGTACTAGCGGGGCCAGTCGCGCTTTGTGGCAGCCTCGGACCGCTGCTGGCCGGCTGGCTGTTCGATGTGCAAGGAAGCTACCAGCTCGCCTTCTCCCTGGCCGCCGGTGGCTTCTTGCTGGCGGCGCTCGCCGTCGCCGCCACTCCGAAGCCATGCAGTGCAGACGAGGCGGCGTGAGGTGGTAGGAAGCAGGACGCGATTGGCGATCACCAGGATTCGACCGGCCTATCCGTCTGGGCGGTGTAGGGGCTGGCACAAGGCCAGCCCCTACACCGTCGGGTTGCTGAAGTCGTGGCATTCGTTTCTGGTGGTATAGTGCAAACCGTGAACGCAAGGATTGATTAACATCAGTATGTCCGAACTGTCAACTCTTCTGAATGACCTGGCCGGCCGCACCAAGCAGATGCAGGTGCGTCTTTGACTTGCCTGACAAGATCCAGGAAATTGCCGAGCTAGAGGCTAACACCGCGACTGAGCACTTCTGGGACGATACTCGCGCTGCGCAGGTGACAACGCAGCAGTTGAACGTGCTCAAGGAGCAGGTCGGGCGCTGGCAGCGCGTTGAGCACGAAATCGACGATCTGCGAGAGCTGCTGGAGCTGGCTGACGGCGACGCGGAGATGCTCGGCCAGATTGACCGCCAAACGCGTGAGGTCGCCCGCCGCCTCGACCGCATGGAGTTCGACCTCCTTCTGGGTGGCAAGTACGACGCCAACAACGCAATTGTCGAGATCTCGTCGGGAGCGGGCGGTATTGAGGCCCAGGATTGGGCGGAGATGCTGCTGCGGATGTATCTGCGCTGGGCGGAAAACCGCAAGTTCCAGGCGGAGGTACTGGACGAGCAGCCGGGCGAAGAGGCCGGCATCAAGAGCGCCACGGTCACCATCCGCGGCTCCTATGCCTACGGCTACCTCTCCGGCGAGCGAGGGACGCACCGGCTGGTGCGCCTTTCGCCGTTCGACTCGGCCAAGCGGCGGCATACCTCCTTCGCCCTCGTGCAGGTGATGCCGGAAGTCCAGCAGGATCTCGACATCCAGATCGACCCTGGCGATTTGCGCATCGACACCTACCGTTCCACCGGCGCCGGCGGTCAGCACGTCAACAAGACCGATTCGGCGGTGCGCATCACACACCTGCCGACCGGCATCGTCGTCACCTGTCAGAACGAGCGCTCCCAGATTCAGAACCGCGAGGTAGCCATGACCATTCTGCGGTCGCGCCTGCTGGAGCGGCGGATCGAGGAGCAAGAAGCGGAGGATGCCAAGCTGCGCGGGGTGTTCGTCGCCGCCGATTTCGGCAGCCAGATCCGCAACTACGTCCTACACCCTTATAACCTGGCCAAGGACTTGCGCAGCGGCCTGGAGACCAGCAACGTCAGTGCCGTGCTAGACGGCGACCTCGATGGCTTCATGGAAGCATATCTGCGCTGGCACGTCGGCCGCGACGGTCAGGGCTAGCAGGTCAGTCGGCAGGCGACATGCCATTCTGAGCCGACCGGTGTGTAGGGTGGAGCGCTCTCCCCGCTGCGTAGGGACCCAGACTGCTTGCCGCGCCCCTACACGCCGATCCCTTTCCGACGACAGTTCGGCCTCTGCCTATTCGAACAGCCGCCGGACCGGGTAGGTGAACCCAGGCAGCACGTCCAATCCATCCAACTGATCCTCGGGACCTAAGGTTGCTACGGGCTGATCACCGCCTGGACGCCAAACGTCGACCTGGCCATACTTCGGCCAGACCATCCAGAGCAGCCTGACGCCCGCCCTGAGGTAGAGCCTGGCCTTCTCGGCCATCTCCGGCCGATACTGGTTTGGAGAGACGACCTCGACGGCCAGGTCGCGGGCGAGGCGCCAGGGGCGCCGGAAGTCAGGCGAGCTGGGCGGCGGGTAGCGACCTTCGCGGACGAAGGCGGAGTCCGGAGCGACGGCAGTCGCCGGTTCACCCGGTCCGCTCAGGACATGAGCGCCACCTTCCCCGGTGACGCGGCCAAGATCGCCGGCGAATACGAAATTCGTCAGGGCCGCTCCGAGGCTCATCGCCGTCCATGAGTCTCCACCTGACCCCGGAGGCATGCGTACCAATCTCCCTTCGACCAGCTCATACATCCAGCCATCCTCAGGGAGCGCCATCAGCTCGTCTACCGTCGTCGGGCGGTCCCGCCCGGGCACTAGCTCGGCCCAGGGGGCAAAGATGCGCTGCGCCATGGCTCCACCTCGGTTCATCGTTTCTTGCCTACCACCGTAGCACTTCCGCTCAGCCCTTCAGCCCGGTGAGGACGATTCCTTGGATGAAGGTGCGTTGCGCCAGCAGGAAGAGCACCACAACGGGAACAATCATCATCACGGACATGGCCATGATGAGGTTGGTGGTGTCGCGGCCCCACTCCAGACCTTGCAGCGAGTTCAAGCCGAGCGCCAACGTCCACTTGTCGTTGCTATTGAGGAAGATCAGCGGCGCCAAAAAGTCGTTCCAATGGTACTGGAAGCCGAAGATTGCGACCACGGCGATGGCCGGCCTGGCCAACGGCACGATGATTTGCCGCAGGATGGTCCACGAGCTGGCGCCGTCAATGCGGGCCGCCTCCTCCAGCTCCATCGGGATGGTCAGCAGGAACTGGCGCAGCAAGAAGATGTTGAAGGCGCCGCCGCCGAACCAGGCCGGCACGATGAGCGGTAGGAATGTGTCCACCCAGTGCAGGTCCCTAAAGAGGATGAAGACGGGGATCAAGGTGACGGCGTAGGGGAGCATGAGGGTTGCCAGGATCAGGGCAAAGCAGATGTCGCGTCCCGGCCAGCGCAGCCGTGCGAACGCGTAGGCCGAGATGATCGACGAGCAGACCGTACCGATCAGCGCCAGCACGGTGATGGTCAGCGTGTTGCGCGCGTAGAGCACGACCGGCACCTCCGAGAAGACCTGGGCATAGTTGGCCCAGCGCACCGGGTTGGGCAGCCATTGCGGTGGGTAGACGAAGACTTCGTTCGACGCCTTGAGTGAGCTGGAGAGCAGCCAGAGAAAGGGCAGAAAGGCAACGAGCCCTCCGATGGTCAGCAGCGTGTACGCGACGACGAGACCGGCACGGCGGCGACGCCGCCGCTGCGCGGACAGTCCGCGCGTCGTGGCGGGCTGGAGCGCTCCGGCAGGTCGTGTCAGCGTGGCCATGGCTATCTCGCCCTTCCGCCTTCGTAGTACACCCAGCGGCGCTGGTAACGGAAGAGTATGCCCGTGCAGATCATGATCAGGAGGAACAGGATCCAAGCCAGCGCTGAGGCGTAGCCCATTTGGAAATTCTCGAAGCCTACTCGATAGAGATAGAGGACGAAGAAGAGCCCCGCATCTTCGGGGCCAGCGGTCGCGCCGCCGCCGGTGGGAGTCCAGATGACGTAGACGATGGTAAACACCTGCAGCGCGCCGATCAGGCCGAGGACGAGATTGAAGAAGATCACGGGCGACAGCATCGGCAAGGTGACGTGTCGAAAGCGGGCGACTGCGCCCGCCCCGTCAATCTCGGCCGCTTCCAACAGCGACTGCGGCACACCTTGGAGCCCGGCCAGGAGGATCAAGACCGTCCCGCCGACGCCCCAGAGCGATATTACCACCAGCGACGGCACCGTGTACTTCGGATCGGTCAACCAGCCCGGCGCCGGGATGCCCAGCAGCTTGAGCGGCCAGTTGACCAGCCCGAAGTCGGTGTTCAGCGCCCAGCGCCAGAGCGTGCCGGTGGCCACGGCGGGCACCAGGACGGGGAGGTACCACAGGGTGCGGTAGAGCGCGACCCCGCGCACCGGCTGGTTCAGCAGGAGGGCGACGAGCAAGCTCAGCAGGAGGCTGAGCGGGATGGTGAGCGAAGCGTAATAGAGGGTACTGAGCAGCGATTGCCGCATCTGCGGATCGTTGGTGAGCAAGGAGATGTAGTTTGCCGGTCCCACGAAGTGCGGCGGCTTGACGATATTGTACTCGGTGAAGCTGAGATATAGCGAGGCCAGCACCGGGCCCGCGGCGAAGATGATGAAACCGAGCATGGCCGGCAGCGCAAACAGCCAGCCGTCGAGCGCCTCACGAAACCCCAGCCGCCGGAAGAACGCCACGCTCCGATCCGGCGGCGCCGTTCGCGACGCTATGGCCATGGCGTGTCGCCCCCTGCTATGGAAACTTGGCTTCCTTGAGAATGGACTCCAGGATGGGCCGCACCGACTTCGCGGCCGTCGACGCGGTGGTCTGCCCGCGCCAGACCGGATCGTAGGCTTTATTGAACGCCTCACGAAACTTCGTCACCTGGCCGCCGAAGTAGGAACCGTACTGATCGCCCGGCACGCGAAGCAGATTCGCCCCCATCTGGTCGAGGAATACCTGCTTGTGCTGTGGCGGAACCGACGGGTTCAGGAAGGCGTTGCTGTTGGCGAGTGCCTGGATCGTGGGTACGTCCTGGCCAAGCCCGGAGACGATCTTCTGGCCCGGCTCGCTGGTGCAGTAATAGATCCACTCCCAGGCGGCGTCCTTGTTCTTGGCGCCGGCCATGAGCGACAGCGGCGAGTACCAGCCGGTGGAGACCTGCGCCTTCTGTTGCGGGAAGGGGGCCACGTCCCAGGCAAACTTGTTCTGCCGGTAGCGCACGCTCGACCAGACTCCGTCGTACACCATGGCGACGTTACCGGTGTTAAAGGAGATGGGCGACGACTGGGTGAACTGCGGCGCCGGGGAGACGTTGTGCTTGGCGCCCAGGTCGGCCAGGAACTGGAGCCCGTCGGCAGCCTCCGCCGAGTCGAGCGGCGCCTGTCCGTCCTTGGTGATCACCTCGCCGCCGAATGCCCACACGTAGACCTGCCAGTACCCCCTGCTCGGATCGAGACCATACTGCTTGATCTTAGCCGGATTGAAGCCGGCGTCGCCGGAGTGCTTGCCGTCGAAGTCCAGGGTGAGCTTCTTGGCCATGGTCAGGATGTCGTCCCACTTGGCCGGCGTCGTTGGATCGAGGTTAGGAACCTGGGCGGCTTGAAACAGGTCCTTGTTGTAGTACAGCACCACCGAGCCGCCGTCGTACGGCATCCCCCACTTCTTGTTGGCGTAGGTGGAGGCGTAGAAAGCAATCGGCCAAAACTGGTCGGACGACACCTTGCCCTTCGCCAGGTAGCTATCCAGCGCTTCTACGGCGCCGGCCTGGACGTCCGGTCCGAGCGTGCAGTCGCACTCGAAGGCCGCGTCAGGAATGTTGCCTCCGGCAATCTCCACTTGCAGCTTCTGGTGGAAGTCACCCGGCACCTCCTCGATGGTGACGGCAACGTCCGGATAATCCTTGTGGAAGGCATCGCTAATCTGATGGAACACGTTGAAGATCGCCGTGTCCCCGCGAGCGAAGAACTTGACGGCTCCTTTGGCGCCGCTGGGCGCCGACGCGGCTGCGGCCGCCGCCGCTGTGCTCGAGGACGCCGCCGTTACGGTGGCGGACACGGCAGTGGTCGCCGAGGATGCCTGGGTAGCCGGCGTAGCTGCAGCCGGCGACGACGCGGTGGTAGTCGCGTTGGTCACCGTGGCCGCGGCACTGGCCGATGACGTCACGGCGGCCGGCACGCTGGAGCCACAGGCCGACAGCAATGCGAGCCCACCCGCGAGCAACGAGAACCTGCCGGCGTCACGCAAGGCCGCGCGGCGAGAATAGCATTTGGGAGTGGTCGAAGCAGTCGGTTTCATGGTCTCCCCTCTCCAAGTACACGCCACCGTCGATTTCTACGCGTCCTCGTGTCCGCCAACGTCCTTCCTTTGCGTCTACACAACCAACATGGCAGCAGCAGAAGGACGTGTCCAGCACGTATTGTGCGGCAGGACAGGGGCGCGGCAATGCACGAGACGGCTATACCCATGCACCATACTGCTACGTCCTGGCCACTCGGATGGCCAGGCGGGCTTATTGCTGGGCGCCCCGGCCCCGCGTGGGGACCGGACTCAGCGTATCGCTGGAGAGTTGCGCCACGGCGCCCACTGCCTGGTGCATCGGGATGTGGGCCACGGCAGCACGATAGGCGCTGGCGCTCAGCCCGTAGCGCTGGTGGAACTGGCGGCTGAAGTAGTAGGGAGACCGAAAGCCGACAACCCGGCTGATCTCCCCGATCCCCTGCGTGGTGTACTTGAGGAGTCGCGCTGCCTGGTGCAAACGCATCTGTAACAGGGTGTCGAGCACCGAGTTCCCCACTTGCGCCCTGAACAGGTGGGCCAGCCGCGAGGGAGAGAGGGCTACCCGCCCGGCCAGTTCCGCCACCTCGTGCGCGTTCGTTAGATCGGTGGCAAGAAGGTCCAGTATGTGCCGAATGCGCGGATCGAGTCCAGACACCTCGCCGCCAACCTGCTCCCGGGCGCAGAGCAGCAACACTTCTTCCAGGGCGTTGAGGGCCAGCTCCTCGGTCAGGACACTGGGGGCCCGCTGGTAGCGGTCCGCCGTGCTCGGAGCCGTGTCGTCGGCCAGAGCGCCATGGGCCCGTCCGGCCCGCGCGTCGACCACTACGCGCTCGAAAGCGGCGACAATGCGGTCGCGGCGGTCCGCGGAGGTGATCGTCAGACAGCGCAAGCCGCCGGCGACGACCGGCAATTGCAGCCACGGTATCCAGCTGGGGCGGGGCAAGAAGTGGGCCCAAACGAAGTCCCAGATCCCTTCGGGAGGGCCGGCATAGTCGTGCGGCACGCCGGGCGGGAGCAATGTCACGTCGCCCGGTCGAGCAAGGAACGTCGTGCCGCCACCGCGGTAGTAGCCCACGCCGGCAATGGTATAGGCGATGAGCCAATCCCGCGTCCCCGCCCGTCGCCGCGTCTCATAGTCGGCGCCGCGGTGGAAATGGTCGGCCACCAGCACGCCTGGCGGAGGTGACGGCGTGTCCATCCCGTCCACCTCGCTTTACCGGGCGAATTTCTGGCCGTGGCACTATACATTGCGTAGCAGGATTATACATGCCGGCGACCACACCGTGCATTGCTCACTGTCCACATTGGACCTATGCTGTGTAGCACAGAACGTCGGAGTGACATGATGGAAGGGGAGATCACAATGGCCACGCTCGTTGCCGAGAAGACGCTATCTGCCGACCAGGTTGCGGGCTTCCACAAAGATGGCTACATCATTGTCCGCAACCTCATTGCTCCCGCTGAGATAACGGAGCTGCGGGCAGAGACCGATCGGCTCTACGCGCTGGGCTCCATCCCGGGCTGCTTCAAGGCGGTACCGCTGGCCGAGGCAAAAGCGCAGGGGGACATCCTCCTCGCCTATCCGCGCATGATGCACCCGCACCGCGTATCAGACGTTGCAATGCGCTACATGCTGCACCCGGCGTATGCCGACATTCTCCGGGCGCTCCTCGGTGAGGATGCCATTGCCGCCCAAAGTATGTATTACTGGAAGCCTCCGACGGGCCGCGGGCAGGCCTTCCACCAGGATAACTTCTACCTCAAGGTCCACCCCGGTACCTGCATCGCCTCCTGGCTGGCGATGGATGAGATCGATGAGGAGAACGGCTGCCTCTTCGTGGCGCCCGGCAGCCACTTGCTGGACGTCTTCTGTCCTGAGGAGGCCGACCTTACCGTCTCCTTCAGCAAGCAGTTCGTGCCGGTCCCAGAAGGCCTTGAAAAGGTGCCGGTGCATATGGCGCCCGGCGACGTGCTCTTCTTTGGCGGCAACCTCATCCACGGCTCGAACCCCAACCGCTCGGCCAATCGCTTCCGCCGCTCCTACATTTGCCACTACGCCGGCGTGTCGGCGCACGAGCTGTCCAAGTACTACTTCCCGCTGTACGACATGCAGGGCCGAGAGGTGTTGCGCGATATTGCCATCGGTGGCGGCCCCTGCGGCGCCGAGGCCAAGGCGCCGCACTAACGGAAAGCGGAACAGGTTCACGCAGCATCGGCGCCGCTGAGCGCTGGCGCGCGCCACGGTGATGCAGGTGCAGGTCATCACCGCGTGCCCAGTGATCCCTTCCCGGCCCGAGAGCAGTGTCAACGTCAGCCCAGCACAGCGGGAATGCTCAGTTCGTTGCCTCTTGCACTTGCGCTACTCAAGCGATTGATCAGGCTAGTCGGCGGCATATTGCCGGCACAGGCTCGTCCCAACATCGTCTCGTTCTTCGCGGCGCCGGCTTGCGCGGCGAGGTAAGTGAGCTGAACGACGGCAGCAACGTCCGTTCACGATGGACCTCTGATAGTACTTGCGGAAGCGCTTGCAATCGACATGGTATCGTCACATGCGCGCGTACGAATGTCCCTCTTGTGCGGTACACTGCCGCGGCGTTGAGCGAAGTAGTACACTAACAGGGCACGAGGTGGCAACATGCTTGGTCGATGTGCTTCCCGTATGCGTAGATGCTCGTGCTCCCGTGATGTGATACATGAGTGCCGGACCAGATCTGGAAGAGAGGCGCGGCGGTGCGCCTCCTGGTAACAGGCGGAGCCGGCTACATCGGCAGCCATGCCGTCAAGCGCCTCGCGGCGGCAGGGTTCGAGCCGATTGTCTTCGACAATCTCCAGACCGGCCATCGCTCGTCGGTGCGCTGGATCCCGCTGGTCCAAGGCGACCTGTGTGTAGGCAGCCAGATCAGAGAGGTGCTGGCCGAATACCGCCCTGACGCTGTCGTCCACCTCGCTGGCAGCGCCTACGTGGGTGAGTCGATGCAGCGACCCCGCGATTACTTTCGCAACAATGTAGTCGCCAGCTTGAACCTCCTGGACGCCATGGTCGATGCGCGAGTGCAGTACGTGGTCTTTTCGTCGAGCTGCGCGACCTATGGTGTGCCCGAGCGAGTGCCCTTGACCGAGGATCATCCCCAGCGCGCCATTAGTCCCTATGGGGAGTCCAAGCTCTTCGTCGAACGTGCCCTACGTTGGTACGCCAACTCGTATGGCCTACGCTTCGCCGTGCTGCGCTACTTCAACGCGGCGGGCGCCGACCTGGACGGTGATCTGGGTGAAGTCCACCACCCCGAGACCCATCTGATCCCTCTAGCAATCCAGGCTGCGCTTGGGCTGCGGCCCTTCGTCGAGGTCCACGGTACCGACTATCCGACCCCAGACGGCACGGCGGTTCGCGATTATGTCCATGTGGCTGACCTGGCTAAGGCGCACGTCCAGGCACTGCAATATCTCCTGGCGGGCGGGGAGAATGTGGCGCTCAATCTTGGGACCGGACAGGGCCACTCAGTACTCGAAGTCCTCGTCCAGATTGGGCGAATGGGGGAGCGACCGGTTCCTGTGCGCTCGGGGCCCCGTCGGCCGGGGGATCCGCCGGTGCTGGTGGCGGATGCGGCCAGAGCGGAGCAGGTGCTGGGCTGGCGGCCCGCGCTCTCAGACCTGGACACGATTGTCCAGACTGCCTGGCGCTGGCACGCGAGATAGGCGGCATGGATACGCGTCCCAGAGTGGCCGGCAAATTTCTCTTCGTGGGCGACGACAAGCTGTACGTGCGCGGCGTGACCTACGGCACGTTCCGTCCAGGTGAAAATGGTGACGAGTTTCCCTTGCCGAAGGTCGTCGACTACGATTTTGCCCAGATGACGGCCAGCGGGATCAACGCGGTGCGGACCTACACCGTACCGCCGCGCTGGCTGCTCGATGCTGCCCAGCGGCACGGGCTGCGGGTCATGGTGGGCTTGCCTTGGGAGCAGCACGTCGCGTTCTTAGACGATCCTCGGCGCATTCGCTCCATTGAGGAGCGAGTACGCACGGGGGTACGGGCGTGCGCCGGCCACCCGGCAGTGCTGTGCTACGCGATCGGTAACGAGATCCCGGCTTCAATCGTCCGCTGGTATGGCCCTCCTCGCGTGGAACGCTTCCTGCGGCGGCTGTATCGTGCTGCCAGGGTGGAGGATCCTGAGGGGCTGATCACTTATGTCAACTACCCTTCGACCGAATACCTCTGCCTCCCCTTTGTCGACCTCGTCTGCATGAACGTCTACCTGGAGCAGCCGGAGGCACTGGACAATTACCTGGCCCGGCTGCAGAACATTGCCGGAGACCGGCCACTGCTCCTTGCTGAGATCGGCCTGGACAGCCGGAGGAACGGCGAGGAGAGACAGGCGACCACGTTGGACTGGCAGCTCCGCGCGTCATTCGCCGCCGGATGCGCCGGCGCCTTTGTGTTTGCCTGGACAGACGAGTGGTACCGTGGCGGCTACGACATTCAAGATTGGGACTTCGGCCTGACCGACCGTGAGCGCCGGCCCAAGCCGGCCCTCGCCGCCGTGGGCGCGGCGCTCGCCGAGGCGGCCTTTCCCGAGGACGTACCCTGGCCGCGCATTTCCGTGGTGGTGTGCAGCCGCAACGGCGCGCGGACGCTCGCCGAATGCATGGACGGGTTAGGCCGTGTCGTCTATCCCGATTTCGAGGTCATCCTGGTCGACGACGGTTCGACCGACGACACAGCGGCGATCGGGCACGCCTATGGGGTGCAGGTGATCAGTACTGAGAACCGTGGCTTAAGTAGCGCCCGCAACACCGGCATGCAGGCGGCTACCGGCGAGATTGTGGCGTACATCGACGACGACGTTATTCCCGATCCCGACTGGCTGACCTACCTTGCCGCGACCTTCCTATCTGCCGATTACGCGGCGGTAGGCGGCCCCAACATCGCTCCCCCCGGCGACGGTCGGGTGGCAGCTTGTGTCGCCAACGCTCCCGGCAACCCCACGCACGTGCTCCTCTCGGACCGGGAGGCGGAGCATTTGCCCGGCTGCAACATGGCCGTCTGGGCGGATTGCCTGCGGGCCGTCGGAGGCTTCGACCCGCGTTTCCGTGTGGCCGGAGACGACGTCGACCTCTGCTGGCGCTTGCAAGGCCAGGGCTGGCGGCTGGGCTTCAGTCCCGGCGCCATGGTCTGGCATCACCGGCGTCGCTCCGTGTGCAGCTACTGGAAGCAGCAAGCCGGCTACGGGAAGGCAGAGGCGCTGTTGGAGCGAAAATGGCCGGAGAAATTCAACGCGGCCGGTCATCTCACCTGGTCCGGACAGATCTACGGCAAAGGGCTCGCCCAGGCGCTTGGTCCCCGTTGGGGACGGGTTCGCTATGGCGTCTGGGGCAGCGAGCTCTTCCAATTCCTCTACCAACCTTCACCGGGATTGCTCAGGTCGCTGCCGTTGATGCCGGAGTGGTATCTCGTCATATTGGCGCTCGCCGCTTTGACGCTGCTGGGCGTGCTCTGGCCTCCCCTCTTCTTGGCGCTCCCGCTGCTGGCAGGCGCCCTCGGCGGCCTCCTGCTACCGGCGGTCCGGGGCGCGGCTCACGCCTCCTTCCCTGGACCGCGTCGCTCCACTCTCGATCGCTGGACGCTCCATACTCTCACGGCTCTGTTGCACGGGATTCAGCCGCTGGCGCGGTTGCGCGGTCGTATTCAGCTCGGTCTCCGTCCGTGGCGCCAGCGTGGTGCAGGCGGGTTTGCCATCCCGCGGCGGCGCTGCCGCGTCATTTGGAGCGAGCGCTGGCGGGCCCCCGCTGACTGGCTCCAGTCTATGGAAGCCGCGTGGCGCGGAGCCGGCTTGCAGGTCTTGCGCGGCGGCGCCTTCGATCGCTGGGACTTCGAGCTGCGCGGTGGCCTGCTCGGCGCCGTCCGCTCCCTGATGGCGGTCGAAGAACACGGGGCGGGCCACCAGCTCGTACGAGTCTGCGCTTGGCCTCACTGGTCGACTTGGGCAGGCGTCCTGGTGCTGCTCTTGGCAGCCCTGGCCGGCTGGGCACTGACCGATCAAGCCCTGACAGTGGGTGTGCCGCTCGCCGTAATCACGGTGCTGCTCGTGTTGCGTAGCCTTCAGGAGGGTGCCGCCGCCACGCGCGCCTTCGTTCGCGTCATGGAGCAGCTATCGGCAGCCGCGTCCACGCAGCACGTGGCTCCAGAGGCGGGAACCGCGCCGACGCTCGCTGCTCCAGTTATCAGTCGAAAAACAAGTGAGGCAACGCTGCCAACGGTGCGGCGAAGCGTTAGCCCAACAGGCGGCCCGCCGCTCCTTGCCGCGGAAGAGGAGGCGTCATGAGCCTCAGCGTCTGTCTGGCGGCGAATACGCTGAGCTACCCGGAGGGTGGCGGCCACCTGTGGGTGCACCTCAACTGGGCGCTGGGGCTGCGATCGCTCGACTGCCGGGTCCTCTGGCTGGAGGCGGTCGAGCCGGGCACCCCCGTCGCCGAGGCGCGGCGGCAGGTGGCCGGCCTCCGGCAGCGCCTGGGGCGCTACGACTTGGCGGACGGCCTGGTGCTGTGCTCGCAGGCGGGGGCGCCGCTGGCTGCGGAGGTGTTGGACGGCTGCCTCGACCTCGACGCGGCGGCCGAGGTGGACCTGCTGCTGAACCTGCGCTACGACCTGCCGGCCGAGGTCGTCGGCCGCTTCCGGCGCTCCGCCCTGCTCGACATCGACCCGGGGCTGCTGCAGCTCTGGGTGCATGTCGGGCAGGTCACTCTGGCGCGTCACGATGTCTACTTCAGCATCGGGGAGACGGTGGGGCAGCCGGGGTCGCGCATCCCGGACGTGGGCCTTGCCTGGCAGTACACGCCGCCCTGCGTGGCGCTGCCCTGGTGGCCGCCACGCCGGGCCCCGGCCGACGCCGCCTTCACCACCGTCGCCCACTGGTACGACGCCTGGGTCGAGGACGAGGCCGAGTCGTACGACAACACCAAGCGTAGCGGCTTCTTGCCCTTCCTGGAGCTGCCGGGGCGCACGGCTCAGCCGCTCGAGCTGGCGCTCGACCTGACCCCGGACGACGACGATCAGGTGCTGCTCTGGCGGCACGGCTGGCGGGTGCGCGACGCCACGGCCGTCGCCGCCACCCCCTGGGACTATCAGCGCTACCTGCAGGATTCCCGCGGCGAGTTCAGTTGCGTCAAGCCATCCTGCATCCGCCTGGAGAACGCCTGGATCAGCGACCGGACGCTCTGCTACCTGGCGAGCGGCAAGCCGGCCGTGGTCCAGCACACGGGGCCGAGCCGCTTCCTGCCCGACGCCGCCGGCTTGCTGCGCTTCCGCGACCTCGCGGGGGCGGTGCGCTGCCTGGAGGCGGCGGCGGTAGACTACGACCGGCACTGTCACCTCGCCCGCGCCCTGGCCGAGGAGCACTTCGACGCGCGCAAGGTTGCGCGGCGGGTGCTGCAGCGGGCATTAACCTGACAACCTGATGTAGAGCCGGGTATCTGTCACCCGCAGATAAGAGGTACATGCATCACGGGAATCCATCACGTTGACCGAGGGGCACAGCGGCGTAATCCTGGTTCTCCGCATCAACCGGAGCTCGCATTGCTTGCATCATGGATTGGGGAACAGTCTGACAAGGAGACGATGGCACCCGATGTCACAGCTTACCGAAGGAGTCAGTAGATGACCA
Source organism: uncultured Chloroflexota bacterium (assembly GCA_937967325.1). Lineage (GTDB taxonomy): Bacteria > Chloroflexota > UBA4733 > UBA4733 > UBA4733 > UBA4733. Next base: position 11,250 of record CALBSQ010000361.1, on the reverse strand, counting down.
CGACTGTTTGTTTGGCCGCGAACACTCTCAGTTATCCGGAGGGGGGCGGTCATCTGTGGGTTCATCTCAACTGGGCGCTTGGGATGCGATCGCTCGGCTGCCGGGTGACCTGGCTGGAGGCGGTGAGCCCCAGTACCCCCGCGCCCAGGGTCCGGGCCTGGGTGGCGGCCTTGAAGGGCCACCTGCAACGCTACGGCTTGGCTGACCGGGTGGCGCTGTGTTCCACGTCCAGCAAGCCGCTGACCCGGCGCGTGACGGAGGGCTGCTTGGATCTCGACGCTGCGGCCCAGGCGGACCTGCTGCTGAACCTGCGCTACGACATGCGAGCCGAAGTAACGGCGCGCTTCCGTCGATCGGCGCTGTTAGATATTGACCCAGGCGAACTTCAAGTTTGGATGAGCAAGAGGGAGCTCAACGTCGCGCCTCATGACCTGTACTTCACCATCGGCGAGACGGTGGGACGGCCGGGGGCGCGGTTCCCAGACTGCGGGCTGGAGTGGCACTACACCCCGCCCTGCGTGGCGCTGGATTGGTGGCCACCGCGCCGGGCCCCGGCCGACGCGCCCTTCACCACGGTGGCGCACTGGGATGACGGCTGGATGGAAGACGAAGGAGGCGGCTACCCCAATGGCAAGGCAATCACGTTTCAGCCGTACCTGTCCCTGCCGCGGCTCACGACTCAACCGTTGGAATTGGCGCTGGACCTCGTAGCGGGCGAAAAGGACCAGGTAACGCTCTGGCGGCACGGCTGGCGCGTCTGCGACGCGTGGGCCGTGGCGGGCACGCCCTGGGACTACCAGCGCTACATCCAGAACTCTCGCGGCGAGTTCAGCTGCGTGAAGCTGCACTGCATCCGCCTGGAGAACGCCTGGATCAGCGACCGGACGCTCTGCTACCTGGCGAGCGGCAAGCCGGCCGTGGTCCAGCACACGGGGCCGAGCCGCTTCCTGCCCGACGCCGCCGGCTTGCTGCGCTTCCGCGACCTCGCGGGGGCGGTGCGCTGCCTGGAGGCGGCGGCGGTAGACTACGACCGGCACTGTCACCTCGCCCGCGCCCTGGCCGAGGAGCACTTCGACGCGCGCAAGGTCGCCGGCCGCCTACTCGAGCGGGCGGCCGCGTGAGCCAGCGCCGGAGTTGGGCGGCGAGCGATGGAACGGGAGCGATCCTTGGAGCGCAATGAGCCGCGGGGCCGAACCCTAGCGATCCTGGGCTTCCACAAGATCGGTGCGCCCCCCGCGGATGGTTGGGAGACCTGGTACTACATACCTGAGGCGACTTTCGCCGGCTATCTAGGATGGCTGGGGGAGCATGGGTGGCGGGTCATCGACGTTCCGACTCTACTCACCGGACTGAAGGCGCCCGACACGTTGCCCGAGCGGGCAGTGCTGTTGACCTTCGACGACGGCTACCGGTCGAACCTGGAGGTCGCGGTGCCCGTCCTCCGCCGGTTTGGCTATCCGGCCGTGATCTTCGTGCCGACGGACTACATCGGGCGGCACAACACGTTCGACGTCGATGAGGAGCCGCAAGAGGCTATCTGCGATTGGGGCGACCTGCGCGAGCTAGAGCGCCGCGGCGTGTCTGTCCAGTCCCACGGCGCCTCGCACCGGGCCTTTTCCGGCCTGACGCCGGCCGAGCAGGAGGACGAGCTTCATCGGTCGAAAGCGGTGCTGGAGGACGGGCTCAGCAAGGACGTGGAGGTCTACTGCTACCCGTACGGCGACGATGGCGGCACGCCGCCAGCGATTCGTGAGGCGCTGGTCAGGACCGGCTATCGTGCGGCCTGCCTATACAGTGGCGGCCTCAACCCGATGCCCGCCGCCGACCCCTATCGCCTGGATCGTATAACCATGGGACCGGACACCGACTTGCGGCAGGAGTTGGGCATCGGATGAGCACACCTGTGCGACCGTTGGGACTCCCTGAGCGGCGGTCCGCCTGGGCGGTGTACGCCCGTCTGTTCCGTTACGTCCATCCGTCTCCGGGCGCGCTCGCGGCCGTTCTCGTCCTCACGCTGTTGGGTGTGCTCCTGTCGGTAGCGCTTCCCTGGCCGTTGCAGTTCCTCGTCGATCATGTCCTGGGCAGCCAGCCGATGCCGCCAGCGGTTGCTCACGCGCTGAAGGTCGTAGGGCTCGGCAGCAAGGTGCGGGCGGTAGTCGCGCTCGCCGCGGCAAGCTTGCTAATCCACCTGCTGAGCGGCGTCCTGGGCATGGTCCAGACGCGGTTGCAGGTTGCCGTCGGCCTCCAAGCCACCTACGACGTCCGCGCCTGCCTGTTCGAGCACAACCTCCGCCTGTCGCTGCGCGACCACCAGGCCCTGGCCACGGGGGACCAGCTCTACCGGATCAGCGACAACGCGCATTGTGTGGAGCAGTTGTTCTTCGAGGGCGCGCTGCCATTATTCGGCTCCACGCTGACGCTGCTCTCCATGTTTGTCATCCTATGGCGCCTGGACCACTGGATCGCGCTTCTGGCGCTCGCCGTTGTGCCCTTCCTGGTCGCTTGCGCGCGCTACTACGTGGGCTCCATCGAGGCAGAATCGGAGCAGGTGTCAGAACGGGAAGGGGAGGTCATCACACTCGCCGAGCAGGTACTCGGCGCGTTACCCGTCGTGAAAGCGTTCGTGCGCGAACGCGACGAGGTCGGCCGTTTCCGAACGCAGGGCCGCACGGCGCTGGTTGCCCGGCTGCGGTTGACGGCCGAGGAGGCCTGGTTCGGACTCGCCGTCGGGGGGATTACAGCGGCCGGGACCGCGCTCGTGTTGGCGGTCGGTGGCGTGCACGTCCTCAGTGGCACCCTCACGGTTGGTGAGCTGCTCGTTGTCCTTGCCTACCTGGCCGCCGTCTATGATCCGCTCCACACCATCAGCCACACCGTCGGCCAGATGCAAAGCGCCACCGTCAGTGGCCGCCGCGTCCTCCAGGTGCTGGAATTGCAGCGCGAGGAGAGTGAAGAAGACGCGAATGCCAAAGCCCTCCCCCCTGTGCGCGGCCACATTGTCTTCGACCACGTGTCCTTCCGCTACCGTCAGGACGTGCCCGTGCTGAACGGTATTGCATTCAACGCGCCCCCAGGGACGGCGATCGCGCTCGTCGGGCCGACCGGCGCCGGCAAGACCACTATCGCCAGCCTCCTCCTGCGCTACTACGATCCGCAAGGCGGTCGCGTCCTGATCGACGGCGTCGACCTGCGCGAGGTTTCCGTGGCGTCCCTGCGACGGCAAGTCAGTATCGTGCCGCAAGAGCCGATCCTCTTCCCCGTGTCAATCGCCGAAAACATCGGCTATGGGAAGCCCGGTGCGTCCAGCGAGGAGATCGTCGCGGCGGCTACGGCGGCGCACGCCCACCAGTTCATCAGCGCGCTCCCCGCGGGCTACGACACCGTCGTCGCGGAAGGGGGAGTCTCGCTTTCCGGCGGTGAGCGGCAACGCATCGTGCTGGCGCGTGCCTTCATCAAGGATGCGCCCATCCTGATTCTGGACGAACCGACCTCCTCGCTCGACGCGGGCACCGAGTCCTTGATCCTGGACAGCCTGGATCGTCTTATGGCCGGCCGGACCACAATGGTCATCGCACACCGGCTGTCGACCATCCGGCGCGCCAGTCAGATCCTATTTATTCGGGACGGCCGCATCGTCGAGCGCGGGACGCATCGGGAGCTGCTGGCCGGCGATGGCGCCTACGCGCGGCTGCATCAAGTGTACATGCGGGCGGCGGGCACAGATGAGGAGCGCGATGAGCCTGCTCAGGTGGCTCGAAAGAACAGATAGCCGCTGATGGGCCATCGTGACTGGTCCGGGTCTCCCGCGAGGAAGGGGTATGGGCAGTTCGGGCACGGAGGGAGGTGATGAGGCATGCTGCGACCGCCTAAGGGCGTCCTGGTGGTGCTCGGAATGATGGGGGGCACACCCTTTGCCGGTGTCGCCTGGCAGGTGTTGCATTATCTGGAAGGCTTCCGCCGGCTGGGCTACGACGTGTACTACGTTGAGGATACCGGCGACTGGCCCTACGACCCCGTGCAGAACACGATCACCGACGACCCAACCTACACCGTCAACTACATCGCCCGGCTCATGGCGTGGTGTGGACTGCCGGATCGCTGGGCCTACCGTGCCGCGGCCCAAGACGGCCGCCACTATGGACGGTCCGAGGCCGAGATGGAGCAGCTGTGGCGGCGTGCGGACGCGCTGGTGAACCTTACCGGCGCGACGGTGCTCCGCGAGGAGCACCTGCGGGTGCCCGTGCGCATCTATCTCGAGACGGACCCCGTCCTGCCGGAGATCGAAGTCGCGCAGGGGCGCCAGTTCACCATCGACCTGTTGAGCGCCCATACCCACCATTTCAGCTACGGCGAGAACCTGGGCGCGCCCGACTGTGGCGTCCCGGTAGGGCGCTTTGCCTACCATCCAACTCGCCAGCCCATCGTGCTGGATTGGTGGGCGCCCGAGACGGTGCCTCCGGCCGCAGGGACGCGATTCACCACCATCGGGAGCTGGCAGCAGTCCGACAAAGACATCGTCTGGAACGGCGAGACGTACTACTGGAGCAAACACCTCGAGTTCCTCAAATTTCTCGACTTACCTCGGCGGACCGCGGTGCCACTGGAATTGGCGCTCGCCTGCGACGACGCGGAGGTGTTGCGTCTCCTGCGGGCGCACGGCTGGCATGTCGTCGACGCCATGTCCCTGTCGCGAGACATTGTCCCGTACCGTGACTACATCCGCGGCTCTCGCGGTGAGTTCACCGTGGCCAAAGATCAGAACATTCGCCTGCGCAGCGGCTGGTTCAGCGATCGCAGCGCCTGTTACCTCGCTTCCGGAAAGCCGGTCATCACCCAGGACACCGGCTTCGGGAACGTCCTGCCGACCGGCCGGGGGCTGTTCGCCTTCCGGACCGTGGACGACGTTCTGGCCGCGCTCGATGCCATCGCGGCGGACTACTCGGGACAGTGCCGCGCTGCGCGCGCCATCGCGGAGTCCCATTTCTCCGCGGAGCGGGTGGTTGGCGACGTGCTCACCAAGGTGGGCATCTAGCGGGCCAGGTGCCACGGGAGTGGCCATTGTGCCAGCCGGAACGGGCTGCGAACGGCGACACGCCTGACAAGTGACCCACGAGGGGACCCCGGGGCTACAGAAGGCGGGAGGTAATGTGCGATACGTCATTTTCAACGCCGACGACTTCGGCGCCTCGACCGGCATCAACCGTGGCATCATCGAGTGCCACACGCGTGGCGTTGTCACCAGCGCCAGCCTCATGGTGACGGGGCGGGCGGTAGAGGAGGCGGCGACCTTGATCCGCGAGCACCCGGCCCTCGCCGTTGGCTTGCACTGGGACGTCTGGGGCGAGGATGAGCGGGAATTCGATGTCTCCGACCTCGGAGCGGTGCGCGACGAGTTCCGGCGGCAGGTGGACGAGTTCTACCGGCTCGCCCGACGGTTACCGACTCACGTGGATTCGCACCGCCACGCCCATCGCGGCGCGGCGTTGCTTCCAGTGTTTCAAGAGCTAGTTGAGCCGCTCGGCGTGCCGCTGCGCGCCACCGGCAGTGTGCGCTTCGTGGGAGGGTTCTATGCCCAATGGGAGTGGCTCGTCACCAACCTGGAGTACGTGAGCGTCCCCTTCCTGGAGCGCCTGCTGGCGGAGGAGGCTGGCGACGGCTGGACGGAGTTCTCTTGTCACCCCGGTTACCGTTCACCCGACTTCCGGTCGGTCTACCTCCACGAGCGGGAAGCCGAAGTCCGCACGCTCACTGATCCACGCATTCGAGGGGCCATCGATCGCCTTGGGCTTTGCCTGGCGACCTATGCCCAGTACGGGGCAGCTACACGGTCAACCTAGAAAGAGCCCTCGCTGGTCAGGCCTGGCCGCTGCGCCCGACCGGCTCCGGGTGCGGGATCGCCGTCGGAGCTTGCCGGCGCTTGACCTGGGTGCGGTGCTCCTTGCCTTTCTTGGCGAAGCCGCTGATCGCCTTGAGACCGCCGTCGAACCAGGTATCGAGCTGGCGGCGGGCGATGTTGACGTGGACGACCTCGTCGGCCCAATCGAAGTCCTGGAAGGTGGTCATGAGCGGGTGCTTCGCGATGTCGCGGGCGAACTCCCACTCCTGCCGCTTGCCGGGCGGGTATTTCATGTTCTTGCCTTCCACCTCCAGGCCGAGTACCGCGTACTGTTCGAGTGGTGGGGCTTCCATAGCGAAGACGCCCTCGTAGTCGCGCATCGGTACTGCCGCGCGACTGCCATAGGTCGCCTCAATGCCGGACTCGCCGAAGAGCGAGTGGCGCATCTCATCCCAGCAGTGGCGAGAGATGTCCAGGTAGAAGCTCCAGGGCATATCCGCCGTCTCGAAGAGCACGATGGCGAGACCTTCCGCCACGTTGATCTCGCTGAGGCGCAGCCCCATCATGTAGTCGAGGTGCTGTGGCGCCTGATCCAGCGGTGGGGCAACGTAGTCCCAGACCCGCGACAGCGATTCGTCGCGCACTACCGCGTGCGGTATCCGATACGGGTTGATCGAGAAGGCCCGCGGCAGCTCCTTCGCACGCGCCTGTGTGCCGTCGATCCCACCAGCGGCGGCGAGGTACGCGGAGAGCTTGGCCCTCCAGTCTGCTGCGAGACGTCGATCCTCGTCGCCGTCCGCCAGGCCGGCGAGCGCCAACGTCACGAGCCGGAGGTGCTCTTCCTGGTCGGCTAGCGCCTGCCGGAGCAGACGGACGCTGCCGTAGTCGGCCAGGTCGTTGGTCAGTTGAACATGCGCGCGGTAGGCGTCGGCGAGCGCCGGCAGCAGCAGATGGCGCAGCACGCTGAGGAACGCATAGGCGCCGGGCAAGTGCTCAGCCTCGTCGAAGAGGATTTCCAACGCTGGGTCGGGCGCCCCTTCCAGCTTGCTCTTGTTGGTGCGCAGCTCCTGGATGCGCGTACGCCAGCCGTCGGCGTGCAACGCTGCCTCGTATAGCAGCCTCGCCAGGAGCACCTTTACGTCCCGCTCCGCAACGGTCACGATGCGAGACGCCAGCAGGCGCATCAGGCGTCGCTCCACATAGGCAAACCGGCGCAGGCGCTCGGATACTTGCGCCACCGAGAGGCCGGGGGCGTCAACCCGCCGCAGCCCGGCGTAGCGATAGCTGTTATCTGCCATTCGCAGCTCCATTTTCTTTGTTGTGGCCCGATGTCGCGTCGGCCTGCGAGCCGCCTTCAGCACTGCCGTCGATTTCGGATAGCGGCGGGACGCGGGTATAGGCGCCGGGGCCGGTGACCGCGCAGGCGGCAACGCGGCAGCCGAGTCGCGCGCACGCCGCCGGTGGGAGGCCCTTGACGAGGCCGGCGATGAAACCGGCCACGAAGCAATCTCCGGCGCCCGTGCAGTCGGTCGCCTCCACCGGCAGTGCCGGGACTTGGCGCAGCGTCCCCTCTTCGCGCAGGCAACAACCGTCCGGTCCCAGCGTCATGATCGTTGTGCCGCGTACATGCACGTTTAGGCGGTCGAGAATGGCATCCGGAGCTTCATGCCCGGTGAGTTGGCGGCCTTCATCGTGATTGAGCACCAGATAGTCGGTTTCCTCCAGCGCCGGTATCAGGAAGGGCAGGCCACGGCGCTCGCCGTCCCAGCAGACGTTTAGGACCGTCTTGGCGCCGCGGCCTTGCGCGCGGGTGAACAAGCGGCCAACCGTTTCGCCGGTGAATTGGGGCAGCACGAAGACGCTGCCGGCAAAGACCACTCCTGTTCCTTCCAGCCATTCGTCGGGTACGTCGTCGAGATCAAAGAGGGCGTTGGCGCCGTTGACGAACACGATGGTGCGCTCGCCGTTGGGGGCCAGGGCAATGACGGACGTGCCGCTGCCGGCCGATGGGTGCCGGAGCAGCCTGTCGACACGGACGCCTTGGGCGGCAAGGGTCGCTCGGAACTGCTCACCGATGACGTCGGCGCCGCTGTAGCCGGCGAGCGATACTTCGACGCCGAGCCGTGCCAGCGCCGCCGCGACGTTCCCGCCGTTGCCGCTCAGCGTGACATCGATGGCGTCGAGCATGCGCAACGCCCCCGGCTCCGGCAATGCGATCAGCGGCCGGCACAGCACGTCGCACTGCAGGTTGCCGAAGCAGAGGACATCCGCCATCAATCGCTCCAGGTCCGCGCGCCTGCCCCTGCCGTGTGCATGCACGGTCCAGACATCTCCATTATGATGTGCGCAGCGGCGATCCGGCTACTGGCTTCGGTGGTCCTTCAGCACGAAAGGAATTATGCACATGGTCAACATCGGGCTTCTCGGATCCGGCTTCGTCGCCACCTTCTACATGCAAGGGCTGGCGGAAGTCCCAAACCAGCGTGTCGTCGCCGTGTATGGGCGTGACGCCGCGAGGGCGGCGACGTTTGCCGATCGCTGGGGCATTCCGGAGTCCGCTACGGATATGGCCGCGGTGGTCGCTCGCCAGGATATCGATCTGGTGCTGATTGCCTTACCGAACAGGATACACCTGGAGGCGGCGCGTCTGGCCGCCCAACACCAGAAGCACGTCGTCTGTACCAAGCCGTTGGGACGCAATGCCCACGAGGCGCGCCAGATGCTGGCGGCGGTGCAGCGGGCCGGCGTCCTCCACGGCTACGCGGAGACGGAAGTCTTCAGCCCGGCGGTCATTCGCGCCAAGCATCTCATCGACGAAGGGGCGATCGGGCGTGTCCTGACGGTGCGCTCACGCGAGGCGCACGCCGGCCCGCACGCGCCGCACTTCTGGGACGCCGAAGAAGCGGGCGGCGGGGCCTTGCTGGACATGGGCTGCCACACCATTGAGGCGGCGCGCTACTTCATCGGCAAGGACCTCAAGCCGGTGGAGGTATTGGCCTGGGGCGACACCTTGATGCACGCCGACAAGACCACCGCCGAGGACAACGCGGTGGTGCTGTTGCGGTTCGAGAACGGCGCGCTGGGCCAGAGCGAGCTGAGCTGGACGGCGCGAGGCTCGCTGGACTTGCGCAACGAGGTGTTCGGCTCCGAAGGGAGCATCTTCACCGACGTCACGCGCTCGACGCCCATCAACGCGTTCGTTCGCGGCACCGGCAGCTACCTGCTGGAGAAGGCCGAGTCCAACAGCGGCTGGGTATTTCCACTACCGGACGAAGCGCGCGTCTACGGCTACCACGAGGAGATGAAGCATTTTGTGGAATGCGTCGCCCGTGGCGAGATGCCGCGCGAAACCTTCGCGGACGGCGTGGCCGTCAACGTGATCATCGACGCCGCCTACCAGTCAATGCGCGAGCACCGCTGGGTGCCGGTGGAGCTACCATGAGGGAACCTCTCCCCACCCTCCCCAGTCCCCACCGATACGGTAGGAAGGGAGGGGAGCCTCAACGGACAGGCTGGATGCTCTTCCGGGTGGCGCCAGTGGTGTCTGCAATGGTAGGGGACGATCATTCCCGTTCAAGCTCCCCTCCCTTCGAAGGGGAGGCGTAGGGGGAGAGGTTCCCTCGTACGGCCCCACGCAGTCCCGTGCCGCGCGGCACGGGCAGCCGTCGCGAGATACGGAAAGCCCGCATCTTCTCGGTGGCGCCGGGCCGGAGTCGCAAGTTGGACCGGGGCATGCCCGTGCAGATGAGGGCGAAACCAGCCTCGCGGTCGTCCTGGTAGAAGCGGCGGGAGGCCGACTGGTCGACCTCACCTTCCAGCAGCTCGACGGCGCAGGTGATGCACCACCCTTGCTCGCAGAGGCTGGGGAGCTCGAGCCCTTGGCGGCGCGCGGCGGCGAGGATGAACTCGTCGTCGCGCACCGGCACGCTGACCTCCCCCCGCGGCATGAGAAATACCACCTGGTAGGTGGTATCACCGGCCACCTTACGGGTTGTAGAAGCCGTGGTTCTTGCTGTAGGGGGCGTCGCCGGGCGCGCCGCGGCGGAAGTGGCCGGAAGGCCGGCTCACGCCGTCGCGCTCCTTGCTGAGCAGCTCGATGAACCAGGCTTCGTGCTCGACCTCCTCGTTCAGGATGCGCATGGCCATGTCGTAGGTGCGCGGGTCCTTGCCAAAGGTGAGGTCGCAGACCTCGCTCCAAGTCCGGATGGCACACCGCTCAGCCTCCAGGAGCACCTCCAGGATCTGCGCCGCCGAGGCGTTGGTCACGATGTCGCGCGGGTTGGCCATAGCGTGCTGTCCGTTGCTGCTCCCCGGCAAGTAGGCGTCGGGGCAGCCGGCGCGGTCGGCCAAGGTGCGGATGTCATAGGGGATCGTCCCGCCCAGCTCGTAGATGCGCGGGGTGATCAGCTCGAAGTGGGCGCGATCCTCCAGACGAGCGTCCTCACAAATCTCCTTGTAGTCCTCCTCCCCCGCCAGGTACATGCGCAGGATCGTGTAGTAGTAGTAGGTGGTGAACTCAGCGCCCGCGGCGTCGACGAGCTTCTCAATCAGGGTATCCACATCGACGCCCCGAGCGCTGATCTGCTCCACGCCGACCCGCTGGGTAAGGTCGCCATGGGGCACGCGTCCCTGAGCGTGTGGTTTCGCCGTGTCTGCCAACATTACTCCTTCCGTCCTGCAACCCATACAGGAGCGACCCCCATGGTCGCCAATTGTGTGCCAATTAGCAAGGCACGACAATTGCGAGGTGGCAGGCGTGTTGCAAAACCGAGTGCGTGGGAGGTTTATCCCACACGGGTCGGCCCGGTAGTCATTACATCGCGGGCCTCCTTGGGGTACCATAATAGGAAGAGCGTTTGAGATGTCCGAGCGGCGTTCGTCCACCTGCCGTCCTCTAATCCGGCGGCCGGAGAGGCCACCTATGCACGTGTTGGTCCGGGTGCTTGCCTGTCTGCTGGCTTTGCCCGTGCTGTCGGCATGCGGGGGCCAGATATCCATGCTGAACGCCGGTCAATCCTATGCGCTGGCTCCCGATCTCACCGTGCGCCTGGTGTCTCTACGCCCGGGGTTGAGTCAGCTCCACCTGCAGATTACGATCCTCGCGACTGCCGGAACCGCGATCGAGACATTGATCCCCGCGGTCGTCGTTACCCCTGATGGTGGCCATGAGTCCTCGGCAACGTTGGATGTCGCCAAGGACAGCGCGAAGATCGATATGCTGCTCGACAGGGCCCAGAAAGTGAGCTACGTGACCGTGCGCGACTCTCGCAATGGCCACGCGGCGAAATGGGACGTCAACGCCATCCGGGCGCTAGCCGGATGCACGACCGGTGACGCCTGCCGGCTGATCGGCATGCCGCAGTCGCAGCCGCTCCAGCCGTAGTCGCCGTCAGCCAGGCTTGTTGCGCCGCGGG
>CALBSQ010000360.1 GCA_937967325.1 uncultured Chloroflexota bacterium | reverse complement strand
ATGCTGCGCGATCCCCGGGAGAATGGCGCCCGACGATACCAACGACCCACTAGTGGTCGCTCGCTTCTGACTTGGTGGATGGGGAGATTACAAGATGATTCGTGCGCCGCTCCGGGTCCCGTCTGAACTGTCCCCGCTCAAGCGACTATAGAGATATGAGCGCTGACCGGTCCGACGGGCTCCTGTGGGGTGACCGTCTGCTCGCGATCTATGACCAGGCGCTGCCCTTCGTGTACGGGTACTTGCTGTCCAGGTCGGGAGATCGGGAGACGGCGGAGGATCTTACCTCCCAGACCTTCCTGGCCGCGTTGAGCGCCTTGGAGGTCAATCCCGAGTTGGAGGTGAACGTCGCATGGTTAGTCGGAACCGCGCGGCACAAGCTGGTCGATCACTGGCGAGCGCAGGAACGGTCCGCCCGGAGGCAGCGGCGCCTGGTTGGCCAGCACGAGGTGGCGAACGACACCTGGGACGTCGAGCTCGACGCCCTGCGGGTCCGCGACACGCTCAGGGAGCTCGGGCCCCACCACCGGGCGGCGCTCGCGTTGCGCTACCTCGACGGGCTGCCCGTCCGCGAAGTCGCCGACCGTCTCGGCCGATCCAGGACCGCCACGGAAACCCTGCTGATGCGCGCCAAGGCTGCGTTCCGCCGATGCTACGAAGCGAGGCAGGGGGTCGGCGATGACTGATCCGTTCGAGCGGCTCTACGACCCGGCGCCGGCGGCGGCTCCCGACCCCGCCTTTGCTGAGGAGCTTCGCCACCGCCTGCAACAAGCTATTCGAGAATTCAGGAGGACAAGCATGACTGAGCCAACGTATCGAACCGGCAAGATTTGTTACATCGAGATTCCCGCTGTCGACGTCGCCCAATCGGCAGAGTTCTACCGCCGCTGCTTTGGCTGGCAGGTCCGGGAGCGCGGTGATGGGAGCACCGCCTTCGACGACACGGTCAACGAGGTGAGCGGGACCTGGGTCCTCGGACGCCGGCCAGCCGCGGAGCCGGGTCTCCTCGTGTATATCATGGTGGCCAACGCGGCGAAGGCAGGCGAGGCCGTGGTCGCTGAGGGCGGCCAGATCGTCCAGCCGATCGACCCGGACTCGCCCGAGGTGTACCTGACCTTCCGCGACCCCGCGGGCAACGTGCTGGGCATCTACCAGCAAGCGGGCCTCGAAGAAGCGGAGGCACGGGGAGCCGGATCGGCAATTACCCGACGGCTAGCCGGTTGACACCGCGCCGAAAGCCATAACGCGATGCCCTCGACTCCCTGAGCCGTCGGACAAGCCCAATGCTACTTTGTGGTCATGCCCACTATCCGGCTGTGACGCCATTGCTTGGTAAGGGTCAAGGCCGTGGCTGTCGAGCGTGACGCACCGAGCTGATTACCGCCAGGAGGCAGCGCCGTTGACAGTCGGCCACGGGGCCGTTCCGACTGTTGAACCGTGGGCCGCTTCCTGGTACATTTGACCTAGTGCCGTGGAACGACGGCCTCGTGACCAATCCAACCATAGGAAGGGGGGGCGACGTGCATGGCCGCGACAGGATGCGTCCCGTGCGACCCATCCTGCCGGTGCTCGGATTCGCACCGATGATTCAACGCCTGCGCGAGCGCAACGAGTGGAAGGTCGTCGGCGTCCTGCCGAAGGCTGACCGCGCCCTGGCCGGCGCGTGGTGGGGCGTGCTCGTGCTGCGCGGCGTGCTGCCGGCGGTGTTCAGCATCGCCATGGGGTTGCTGGTCGGCGCCGTGCAGCACCGGGCCGACCTGGCCGCCCCGCTCGCCTTCGTCGCCGTGGTGTTCATCCTGCTCCAGATACTCAGCCCGATTCACCAGGCCATCGGAGCCAACCTGGGTGACCGCACCGCGGCCTGGCTCAACGACCGGCTGGCCGAGGCCTGCGTCCGCCCGCCCGGCATGGGTCACCTCGAGGACCCCAAGCTCACCAGCGACCTGACTGCCGCTCGCGACTTCGAGCTCGGCATGACCGGCCCGCCGCTGTCGCTCTCGATGGACTTCATCGCCTCGGGCCTGATCGACATGCTCGGCGGCCTCGCCAGCGCGGTCGTGCTCGCCCGCTACCGGTGGTGGGCGGCCGTCCTCCTCGCCGGCGCCTGGCTAGCGACGCACTGGCTGCTGCGCGAGAGTGCCGTCTGGCGCGACCGCAACACCGAGGAGGTGCGTGCCGCCCAGCGCGACGCCGACTACGCCTACCGGCTCGCCGTCGATCCGCCGGCCTCCAAGGAGCTGCGCCTGTTCGGCCTCGCCGCCTGGACCATTGACCGCTTCGTCAACCGGCGGACCCGCTTGCATCAGCTCCAGTACACGGCAACCCGCCTGCGCGAGCGGCCACTGGGCTGGAGCATGCTGCTGGTCATAGGCGCCAACGTCGCGGTGTTCTGGTCGCTCGCCAGCGCCGCGGCCGGCGGCAGTCTGCCGTTGGGCGCGTTCGTCGTCTACGCCATGAGCGCGATCGGCACCTCGATGATCGCCTTCGGGGGGCTGAGCTGGGCGCTGGACGAAGTCGTGGCCCACGTCAACGCGGTGCTGCCCCTCGCGCCGGCCATGGCCCGCGGCGGCGCGCTGCCGAGCGGCGCCCGGCCCGCCAATGGGATGTCCGCGCACGAGATCCACTTCCGCGACGTCACCTTCGCCTACCCGGGCGGCGGCCCGGTGCTGGAGGGCTTCGACGTCAGCATCCCCGCCGGGTCCTCGCTGGCCATCGTCGGCCAGAATGGGGCCGGCAAGACCACGCTCGCCAAGCTGCTCTGCCGTCTCTACGATCCCCAGGCCGGGGCGATCGAGGTTGACGGTGTCGACCTGCGCGATCTCGACCTCGCTTCCTGGCGGGCCAGGCTCGCCGCCGTCTTCCAGGACTTCATCCATTTCGAGCTGCCGCTGCGCGACAACGTCGCGCCGGGGGGAGCCCCTGACGAGGCCGTAGTCACGGCGCTCAGCGCCGCCGGCGCCGCGCACCTCGCCCAGCTCGACACGGTGCTGGCCCGCGGCTACGAGGGCGGCGCCGACCTCTCCGGCGGGCAGTGGCAGCGCGTCGCCCTGGCGCGCGCCCTCTGCGCCGTGCAACTGGGCGCCGGGGTCGTGCTGCTGGACGAGCCAACCGCGCAGCTCGACGTGCGGGGCGAGGCCGAGATCTTCGACCGCATCCTTACTGCTACCCGGCACTGCACGACTATCCTCATCTCGCACCGCTTCTCGACGGTGCGCCAGGCCGACCGCATCTGCGTGCTCGAGCACGGGAAGGTCGTGGAGCTCGGCACGCACGACGAGCTGATGGCGCTGGGCGGGCGATACCACACGATGTTCGACCTCCAGGCCCAGCGCTTCAGCGCGGCCCAGGATGAGGAGGGGGCGATCTATGACGTCCTCGTCTGAGGCCGGCCGCAACGGCGCCGCCGCAATTGACGAAATGCCGCCGGCGTTGTCGTCGATGTGGCGGCTGTGCAAGCTCGGCTATCGACACGAGCCTGCCCTCATGTCCACGGCGTTCGTCCTGGCGCTGGCGGCGGCGCTGCCCGACGCGCTGCTCGCGCTGTGGCTCAAGCTGCTCGGCCAGGGCGTGCTCGGGCACGACGGCACGCTCGTGCGCATTGCCGCCAGCGCACTCGGCTTGTCCGCGGCCGGGACCTGGCTGCTGCGCACGGTCAGCACCCGCGTGCAGCGCCGCTTCCGCGACAAGGTCACCATCGCTCTCGAGTCCCACGTCGCCCGGCTGCTGGCGTCGGTGGCCACCATCGCCCACCAGGAGCGCCCCGACTACCTGGACCGGCTCGGCGTGTTGCGCGACCAGGTGTTCGTGCTGGACCACATGTACATGTCGGTGTTCTCCACCTGCGGCTGGATACTGCGACTCGTCGTCACCATCGCGTTGCTCGTCTCCATCCACCCCGCGCTGGCGTTGCTCGCCGTGTTCGCGCTGCCCACCGTGCTGACCTCGACCTGGCGGCCCGCCGTTGAGCGCCGCGCCCATGAGCGTGGCGCCCAGGCCAGCCGCCTCGCCCGCCACCTCTTCACGGTCGCCACCACCGCCCCGCCTGGCAAGGAGGTCCGCATCACCGGCATCGGTGAGCGCCTGATCGCCGGCCGCCGCGCCGCCTGGGAGCGCTGGTACGGCCCCATCGCCGCCGCCCGCTGGGGCTCGGCCCTGTGGCACGCGCTGGCCTGGGCGGTGTTCGGCGGCGCCTACGCCGGCGCCGTCGTCTTCGTGTCGTCGGGGCTCGGCGCGCCGCCCGCCAGTGTGCTGCTCCTCCTGGCCGCCGGCTCGCGCCTGTCCGCCTACATCGGCGCGACCGTCGGCGAGATCGGCTTCCTGCGCGGCATCTGGATGGACGGCTCCCGACGCCTGGCCTGGCTCGAAGACTACGCGGCGTCTCTGGTCGCGCACGCCGACCTGCCGGTGCCCCCCCGTATGGAGAAAGGCATCCGCCTGGAGCACGTCTCCTTCGCCTACCCCGGCACGGAGCGCCTGGTGCTGGAGGACGTGTCGCTCGAGCTGCCCGCGGGCACGGTGGTCGCCATCGTCGGCGAGAACGGGGCCGGCAAGAGCACCCTGGTCAAGCTGCTCGCCAAGCTCTACGAGCCCACCTCCGGCGCGATCTACGTCGACGGCCGGCCGCTGGCGCGCATGCCCAGCGAGGAATGGCGCCAGCGGCTCTCCGGAGCGTTGCAGGACTTCTACCGCTTCGAGCTGCGCGCCCGCCACACGGTCGGCCTGGGCGATGTCGCCCGGCTGGACGACGAGCCAGCCGTCGTGGCCGCCGTGAGCCGCGCCGGCGCCGACGACGTCGTGGCGCGCCTCACCGCTGGCCTGGACACTCAGCTCGGCGCTACCTGGCCCGACGGCGTCGAGGTGTCGTTCGGCCAATGGCAGAAGCTGGCGCTGGCGCGCGGCTTCATGCGCGACCACCCGTTGCTGCTGGTGCTCGACGAGCCGACCGCCGCGCTGGACGCCGAGTCCGAGCACGCCCTGTTCGAGCGCTACGCCGCCGCCGCGCAGCGCAACGGCACCGGCCTTGCCCACGACATCGCCGACGACGACGGTCGGGTCACCATCCTTGTGTCGCACCGCTTCAGCACCGTGCGCATGGCCGACCTGATCGTCGTCCTCGACGGCTCGCGCGTCGTCGAGGTCGGCAGCCACGACGAGCTCCTCGCCAGGCGCGGCCAGTACGCCGACCTCTACGGCGTCCAGGCCGCCGCGTACCGGTGAGCCGCTGTGCATGCAGGCAGTAGGCAGGGCGACGGGGATGCCGGGGCCGCGTCTGCGGACTGCGGCCAAGCGACCGGGGGACTGCGGTCCCGTTCATCCGGCGATTGTCGTCGAGGTAACGGGGGATGCCGCGGTCTGCCGCCAGAGCGCCCGACTGCCGTTGGGACGATGTGCCCGGCCGTTCCAAAGTCGGGAGGCATCAGATCCTCAAGCGTCGTCAGATGCACCGCGATTCGAACGACCTTCGTGGAGCTCCCACACCACGCGACACCTTGCGCATATCATCGCAGCAGCGCCGCCAGCATCGTCGGCCCCTGGTCCGCGATCTTGTCGATGGTGAGCGCCGTCGGATTCTGGGCGCTCACAACACCACTCGGGGCAACAGCGTACCAGGCGCTGAATCGCTTGCCGTTGAACGAAAAATCGACCGTAACACGTCGCTCAGCGGTTATCGGATTGATCGCAACCAACCCAGCGCAGTCGAATTGGACTACGGTGATCGCCTCAAGCGCCGTGTAGATCACCTGGTGGTGGCCCTCGGCCATGGTCTCCGCGCTGGCGCATGTTGGCGACCGCCCGGCTTGCACGACCAGGAAGCCCGCCATGCCAAGGGCCACGAGCCCGACCAGGAACACCGTGGCGGGCGTAGAAGACCTGCGCTCTCGATGGAACGGCGCTTCGGCGTTCGGCCTCAGATTGGTGAGTAATACGTCGCTCGATGTAGCTCCTTGCATCGGCACAGGCTGCTCGCGCATCTTCTGGCCGCAGTTGGGACAGTAGTTCGCAGGCGATGCGGAGGCATAGCCGCAGCGGGAGCAATAGCACATCTCTTTGTCGTACTCTGTTGGCCGGCAGTGTCAAGGCGGCCTGTGCCGAACCGTGTCCTGGCTGAGCAATTCTCGTATGCCGATCGGCTTGATCACTGACCCGAAGCGGAGCGGGACTACGCTGAACGCTCCTCGCTCGTATATACCGGCGATGTCGGCGAGGGGCAAGCGCCACTCTGCCACTCCTCAGCCCGTTGTGCTCTGTTACCCTTGAATCACGGGAGTAACCGCGTCAGCGCCTGAACAAGGGATACGACCATTCCATCGTCTGAGGCGCGGTCGCGGGCTATTGCGACAAGCCCCTCGTCCGGCTGATTAGCGATCCGAGGCCGCCACGGAAGGTGCAGCACAAGGTGCGTCGGTGGGTTGGTGAATGGACGTTGCCAGGCTGTCGAAGTGCCGGACGTTCCGGATCCGCTGGGACAAGAAAGCCAGTAACTACCTCGGCTTGCTCCAGATCTCCTGCCCCCTACCCTGGTTCAGCCGCTATACTCGCCCGGCGGGGCGGTCGCAGCGAGGGGAGTCGCCGGCGCTCGCCATCTCGGGAGCGCCAGAGGCGGAGGTCGCGATGAGCATCTGGGCGAGCGGGGCCGCGTATGAGCTATACGTCGGCCGATGGAGCCGGCTGGCTGCACGCGAGTTCCTGGCGTGGCTTGCCGTGCCTGCGGGGAGCCGCTGGCTCGATGTCGGGTGCGGCGCCGGCCGCGGTCACGGGCGTCGACGCCTCGGAAGGCCATGTCGCCTATGCCCGTGAGCAAATCCCAGACGGCCGCGCGGAGTTCCGACAGGGCGACGCCGAGACGCTCCCCTTCGGTCGAGCCGGCTTCGACGCGGCGGTCTCCGGGCTGGTCCTGAACTTCCTGCCGCGGCCGGGCCGCGGGCTGGCGCAGATGGCCAGGGTCACCCGCCCCGGCGGCGCCGTGGCCATCTACGTCTGGGACTACGCCGGCGAGATGCAGCTCATGCGCCACTTCTGGGACGCCGCCGCGCAGCTCGATCCCGCCGCCATGGAGCTGGACGAAGGCCGGCGCTTCCCGATCTGCAGCCCGGAGTCGCTGGAACGGCTCTTCACTGCTGCGAGGCTGGAGGACGTGGCGGTGCGCGCCATCGATGTCCCGACGGTCTTCCGCGACTTCGACGATTACTGGTCACCATTCCTCGACGGGCAAGGTCCCGCGCCGAGCTATGCGATGTCGCTCACCGAGGAGCGGCGCGCGGTGCGGCGGGAATGCATCCGGGCCAATCTGCCGAAGACCGACGACGGCTCCATCCGTCTCGTCGCTCGCGCCTGGGCAGCGCGAGGACGGTCCTCTCAGCATTCACCCGGACTAGCAACTGCCACCTGACCTCTGGTCGCCCTCCCGCCGTCGGATCGATTTGAGGTAGTCACCAAGGCTTCGTCAACTATCCTTGGCCGCCTGCAGGATCTTGGCGGTGGTATGTAAGAAGCGCGTGGTCGTCTTGGATCCGAGCGCCTTGTCTAGGATGCCGCTCGCGGCAGGCGGCCGGCCATTGATGAGGTACCACACCACAAACGCTTCCTGATCGGTGGTGTGGACGACGGCCATATCCCGCTTGGCCGAATAGAGCGGTAAAGCCAGATCATTCGCTATGGCGTCGGCGGTGAAGGTGATGCACAGCCGCATGTCAGGCGTGACGTCCATGCTGCGAAACGGATCGATGGCCAGGATCTGCTCGAGCTCCGGGATCGAGCGCAAGAATACGGGAACGTCGTAACCCAAGACGCTGTGCAGATGTTGCTCAATGGTTTGTGTTAATGTCCTCCGGTCCGTTTGCTCTGTCTCGAAGAAGACGTTGCCGCTTTGAATGTACGTTCGGACATTGGCCAGACCGAGCTCGGCGAAGTGCGCGCGCAGGCGTTCCATCTTCACGGTGTGGCCGCCGACGTTGATGCCGCGTAGGAACGCTATGTATGTCATTTACTTAAACCGCACTTCGTGCAAGGTATTCATCCGCTGCCGAATATGGCCAATGGTAAACAGACGGTACCATGCCTGACCTACGGGAACTCCCGCATGAGGGGCGGTGGTGTGGACGCCGTCGACGCCGCAGAGTCACATCCGAGAAGTCGCGAAAGGGCATCTCTCGTGGCGATATTGTCGCCGAGGTTCGTGGAGATCGGTGCGGTAAGGATCGAGGTCTTCCTCAGCAGCTCCGGCGGCCCGCTGGTTTGCACGGCGCACCAGTATCTCGCCCACTCAGACCTCGCGCGGTCTGCACGCACCGCGCCCTTCCTCGACGCGCTCTCCAGCGCCGGTCGCCTGGTGTCGGTCAACCCGCGCGGCGTTGGCAGATCCTCGATCGCCACGTCGCCCGATGATCTCTCCATGAACCGCCTCGTCGACGACCTTGAGGCGGTGCGGTTGGAGCTGGGCGGGGAGCCGTGGATATTCGCGGGCGCGACAATCGCCGGCATGGTGGGCCTGCAATACGCCCTGCGCCACCCCCGCGCACTCACCGGCCTCATTGTCAGCGGCGGGCGCCTAGCTGGCGGTTCGTCGAGGAGCCATCTTCCATCTACCACCCGATCCACCCGCGGCGCGCCGCCCTCGACGAGGCCGCGGCACTCTTGCACGACCCGGCGGCGTCCTCCGCCGATCGACGCCACTGGTCGGACCTCATCGTTGAGTTGAGTACCCACAACAAGGATCTCCTTTCGGCATTCCTTGCGACGGGAAGCGAGGGCACGGTGCGACCCCGGCTGCGGGCGTTCGGCGAGGCGATCCAGCGGCACGCCTACGACTTGACCGACCATCTGGGCGAGATCGCGGTGCCCACCCTTATCCTGTGCGGGCGCCACGATCCCCGGGTTCCCATCCGCCAGAGTGAGGTCCTGCGCGACGGCATCCCACGCGCCGAGCTCGTGGCGTTCGAAGAGAGCGGGCACTTCCCGTACGCCGAGGAGCCGGAGAAGTTCCGAGCGGCTGTACAAGAATTCGTTCGAGCCCGAGCCGCGGAGACGGTGCCGTCTCCGCAGGGCTAGCGGGCCACGATTGCCCGCTTACAGGCTCTACGCACACGTTACTAGCCAGTTTCTCGGGCAGGATACGGCACACCGGCAATGATCGAGCGTTGGGCCAATGGCTCCCCAGAAGTACACGCCGTCCCCCAACCAGTCGTACGACCGTTTGCTCGCCATGAATCCGTCCCGCAAGATCAGCTCCGCGGCGGCTGCACTGGTACCGTGATAGCCGTAGACCCGACGAGGGCGGACGTCGTGCCGCTGAAATCTCTGCGGACCGGGCATCATCGACTCGAGCCCGCATGCGCCGGCCGTGTTAGACGCCGCAACGGTGAGGAGCGGTTCGGGAGACCGTCTACCACAGAGTCAGATTGGCGTCTGAATGTACGGCCTGGGTGCTACTCGATGTCGCGCCGGGGAATAGCATATTCGTCGTGCTTCTGATCTCGGCACGAGTCGGCGCGAGCACGCGCGGTACGCCGACCATGATCAATGTGCCGATCATAAGCCGTGGCGACTGCCTGGTCAAAGGAACCGAGCTCGCGAATCAGCTCCCGGACCCCGGTCACGCCGTCAAACGCGGCCAGCGCGAAGACCGCGGACGGGATACGATCGCCGGTGGCCCGAAGCGTGCGAAACTCCTCGCCGGCTGACTCCGGGAGGCGCTGCGCCTCCTGGCTCTCCGGCGACTCATCGGCGAACAGCGTTACCTCGGGGTCAAAAGGCTGGCGACTTCGCTCCGCCAAGAGGACGAGCTCATCCCCGCTTGCGGCAGCCGTAGATGTCGAGCCGTACATCGACCCCAGTGCATGCGCGCTCTTGCCCATTGTCGACACGGCTCCGTCCTCACTTCCGGACTGCCATCCCCTCACCAGACAGTACCATACCGGGCTCAAGGGGACCCGCGCACGGTAGGTGACGGATTGTCCGGTGCGGCCGGCGTTGACACCGCTGCCGGGCTGTCGGCGCGATGGGGTTCGGGCGCGTGGCAAAGGAGCGCGTTGCAACCAAACTTCTCCCACAGGTGCAGCAAGCGTTACAATTTGGCGGAAGCGGACATTACGGAAGTGGTACGGGAGTCGAGCCATGATCGACGAGAAGCGGTATGTGCGGCTGGACGAGCACGGCGTGTGGCGGGTCGGCGACACCCACGTGATGTTCGACTCGGTCCTGGCGGGATTCTACCAGGGTAATTCGCCAGAGACCATCCGTCAGCGCTATCCGTCCCTGACCTTGGAACAGGTCTACGGCAGCATCGCCGACTACCTGGCCAACCAGGCGGAGTTCGACGACTACCTGCGCCGCCAGCGTGAGATCTGGGCGCGCGAGCGGGCGCGAGCGGAAGCCCGCCCGAGCCCGGTCCGGGATCGGCTGCGGAGGCTGCGACGCGAGGCGGCGACGCAGGTACCGTGAGCCGACCGCGTTTCCTGGCCGATAATGATCTGGACGACCATATCATCGACGGTGTACTCCGCCGCGTTCCGGGCGCCGACTTTGTCCGATGCCGCGAGGTCGACTTGGCCAGGCAGCCGGATCCCGAAGTGCTGGAGTATGCCGCCCGCGAGGGGCTGATCGTCGTCTCACACGACGTCAACACCATGCCTGCTAGCGCCTACGACCGCCTCCGCGACGGCCGGATTGTCTCCGGGCTCCTGGTCGCGCAGCAAGAGGATCCCATTGCCCCAATCATCGACAGCCTCGTCTTGATCTGGTTGTCCACCGAAGCCGAGGATTGGGAGGGGAAGGTGGAATTCCTGCCGCTATGACTCGGACGGCCGTACGACGGCCATCCCCATCAAGCCATTGGTCAGGACCGGTTCGTGATCACGGACGCTCTGTGCCTACGCCGCTTAGCTCCTTGTAGGAGAGCGCGTTCGCCTTGCGGCGCCAATCGGCGGCGGCTCCCAAGCGCGACACGCGGTCGGCCTCCACGTGAGGCAAGGCGCGGCATAGGCCGTTGGGGTTGTCGCCCCACGGGTTCAGTCGCCTGAGCTTACCGGTAGCTCCTGCATCAGGCCTGCTGACTCGGCGTAGGCCCACACGTCCAGGTCGGGGACCTCCAGGCCGCGCGCGCCGAGGATCGACAGGACGTGGCCGCGGTGGTCGTCGGCGTGGTGGATGGCCTGCGCCATTGGCACCGACCCTAGCATTCGCCAGCCGTCCCGAGTGGTGACCTCGCGGCGCGGGGCGTCGGCGTCCTGGGCCAGGATCTCCCAGCGTGGGCCTAGGCGGCGGATGCGCTCGGCGAGTTCTCTCAGCGGGATTGGCCCATCGGGTAAGGGCTCCGACACGCGCTCACGCGTCACGGTCCAGAAGTAGCCCTCCTCGGCCCCAACCAGGTGCCGCAGCGTGTCGCGGATCGTGCCAAACGTGCCGGGGATCGTCGCGTCCAGGTGCTCGTCGTCCAGGCCCTGGCAGTGCTCGATCAGGCGAAGCGTCGCCCAGGTCTTGTGTCGATACAGCTCGAGCAGCGCCCCATTCATGGCTTCGGTCGACCTTCAGGTGCGAGGGTGCTGCATTCCAGGGCCTACAGCGCCACTACCAAACATGATACAGCAGGAGTATGGTGAAGTCCCGATGGGGTTTTCCCCGCCCGGGGCGGGACAACAGCAGGCGTCATTGTGGCACGAGCCTTGGGCAGCGGGTTGTACACTGATGGTGCGAGGGGCCGAGCAACGCGCCCGCGGGTGAAGGAGGCGAGCTGATGGTCGTGGCGACGCAGCGACGCTATCGCGTCGATGATCTGGCGGGATTCCCCGACGACGGGAGGCTGCGGGAGATTGTCGACGGGCAGATGGTGGAGTGGGACCTGACAACGCTTCGACACGGTGCAATCGCCAATCTGCTGGCGACGATCATCACCGCCTTCGTCCGCCAGCGCCGCCTGGGGACGGTGATAACCACGGACGCGCTCATCCGCATCCTGGGCAGCGCGTATCACGCCCGCGGCGGCGACATCGCCTTCTTCGCCCACGGTCGCCTGCCGGAGGACCTCGACGCGGCCGCGGCTGACGTAGCGCCGGACTTCGTGATCGAGGTGCTCTCGCCGACCGACCGCGCCGACCAGGTGCAGGCCAAGGTCCACGACTGGCTTCGAGCCGGCGTGCGACTGCTCTGGTACGTGGATCCGGCGAGCGGCATCACCGCCATGCACCGCCCTGATGGCGGCAGGATGGTGGGTCCCGAAGAGGCGCTCGGGGGGGACCCCGTGCTCCCGGGCTTTTCCCTGCGGCTGCGCGACCTGCTGGACGAGCTGGCGACCGAGCAGGAGGCACACTGACGTTCGAGGGCCGGCCGCTATACCGGGTCCGATATGAAGCCCGGTTGCTATTGCAAACGGCGAATGATCTCCGGTGGCTCGAAGCACGCGAAACGTCTCGCCGGTTGATGCCTGGAGGCGCGGCGCCTCCAGGCTTTCTGGTGACCCCACCACAAATACCGCCGCCTCAGGGTCAGACGGCTGGCGAAGCGCATCTATCTCCACCTCTCCTTACAAGCACACACCGAAGTGCGCGGTAGAATAGTACGTGTATCGTACTGACGACGCCGCACGCGTGGAGACGGTCATGGAGCGCGCCCTCGGTGTTGCCGGCCTGGAGGTGCTGGTCGACGTTCGGGCAACAATCCGCCAGCTCGTCCAGACATTGGAGCAGGCCAGCCAGGAGGCCGGGCTCACGGAGCCGCAGCAGCACACCTTGCTCTGTGTCGCCTACGGTGAGGCCCTGGGCGAAGAGGTAACGGCCACCACCTTGCAGGAACATCTGGCGACAGACAAGAACACCGTCGCCGATGTCGTACGTCGCCTGGAAGCTCATGGTCTGCTCCAGCGGGAACGCCAGGGCCGATGGGTCATGCTTACCCTGACGCCCGCCGGACGGGAGCGCTTCGCTGTCTCGCTCGGCGCCATCGGTCGCCACATGACGCCGCCCCAGGTCGTCCGTGCGGCCACGCGCCTGCAACAGCAACTTGACGGCTACCTCACGATTTACCAGGGACTGCTCGCCGGAGCCACGGATGGGGAGCGCCATGGGCGACCGTGATGCGGCTAAATATCTGCCGCTCCCTTGGTAGCGGCAATATCGGCGGGCTGGCGCCCATCGTGATCGCTGGGACTCTGCTCCAAGAAAGGGGACGAGGACAATGGACACTAGCCGGGAGCGGGATCGGCCGGCGCCTCCCGCGACAGCCCCGGCCATCGCGACGGACGGGCTGACCAAGCGGTTCGGCCGGCTGACTGCCGTCTCCGAACTGAGTCTCGAGGTCCGCCCCGGCGAGGTGGTCGGTTTCCTCGGACCCAACGGGGCCGGCAAGACGACGACGATCCGGCTGCTGCTCGGGTTCTTGCGGCCCAGCTCGGGAAGCGCGAGCATCCTGGGCGACCTCCCCAGCGGGGACTCCCACCTCCGGAGGCGCATTGGCTACCTGCCGGGGGACTTCCGGATCGACCCGGCCATGACCGGCGACGAGCTGTTCTCCTGGTTCGGGGCATTGCGCGGGGGCGTGAATCGGCGACGGGTCGGTGAGCTGGTGAGGAGATTGGACCTCGACCCCAGCCGTCCCTTCGGTCAGCTCTCCAAGGGCAATCGGCAGAAAATCGGGCTGGTGCAGGCCTTCCAGCACGACCCCGACGTGTTGATCCTCGACGAGCCCAGCACCGGCCTCGACCCGCTGATCCAGCGCGAGTTCCTGGAGCTGGTCCGCGAAGCAGCCGAGCGCGACGTCGCCGTGCTGTTCTCCTCGCACGTGCTCCCAGAGGTGGAGCGGGTCGCGGCGCGGATCGCTATCATCCGCGCCGGACATCTGGTGGCGATGGCGACGGTGGATGAGCTGCTGGACCGCGCTCGCCACCGGCTGGAGTTGCGCTTTGCCGGCCCCGTCTCGCCCGCCCTCTTCGCCGGGGCGCCGGGCGTGGTCGAGGCAGAGGCGCGGGACATCACGGCCACCATCGCCGTCGACGGCGCGGTCGGCCCGGCCATGGAGGCCGCGCTGCGCGGGCCGGGCCTCCTGCGCGTGCGGAGCGCGGGCGACGACCTGGAGGAGCTCTTCGCGGCGCTGTATGGACCAGGCAAGGAGGCGGGCTGAGATGCTGGCGGTACTTCGGCAGGTGATCCGGCGGCGGCGACTGGGCACGCTCTGGTGGAGTCTAGGGTTGATCGGCTTCGCCGCCCTCCTGGCCGTGGCCTATCCCACCGTGCGCGGCAACCGTGCCCTCGACCAGACCTTCGCCGGGTTGCCTCCCGGGGTCCAGGCCGCGCTCGGCCTGGACCCCGGCAGCGGCCTCACCTCGCCGGTGGGCTATCTCAACAGCCAGTACTTCGCCAACATCCTGCCCGCCCTCTTCCTGGTGTTCGCCATCGGGCTGGCGGCGTGGTCAATCGCCGGGGACGAGGCGGGGGGCACGCTGGAGTTGCTGCTCGCCAACCCGGTGAGCCGCGGCCGGGTCGCCGCCGAGCGAGCGGGGGCGCTGGTGGCGCTGCTCGCCGTGCTGACGGCGGTGTCGGCGGCTACGCTGGTCCTGCTGGACCCGGTCGTCGGCCTCGACAAGGGACTCGCGGGGGACCGAGTGGTCGCCGCCACGGTGGCCAGCGCCCTGCTGGCATTGACCTTCGCCGCCGTCGCCTTCTGTGTGGGCGCATCCACGGGGCGCCGGTCGCTGGCACTCGCCGTGTCCGCCACCCTGGCGGTGGCCGGCTACGTCATTGAAGGCCTCGCCGCCCAGGCGCCCGGGCTGCGGCCAATCCGCGCGGCGTCCCCCTGGCATTGGGCGTTGGGAAGTGCGCCGCTGCGGCACGGGCTCACCTGGGAGTCGTGGCTACTCCCGCTCGCGGTGAGCCTCGCGCTGTTCGTGCTGGGCGCCGCCGTCTTCGCCCGCCGGGACCTGCGCTAACGTGCGCCCAGCAAGCGGACCACAACTCAGCAGTGCCGCACCGGCCATTGATCACCTTGTCACGACGCGACCTCAGGGGAGGATGCCGGACATCCGTTGTCGAATGTACTGTGTCCGGTACCCTCCGGCGGCGTGAACCGCTGCAAGTGCGCATAACGCCCACTCTGTCGAATCAGTGACGTCACGTCGGCATGTCGAGGCCGGTGCCATTGATCCATTTGACCACGTCACACTGCTGGTCAACGCGGCCTTCCACGGTGTAGTCGTCGATTCGACGCACGCTGACTCTGGCGGCGGCCTTGTCCGCCGCCTCGACGCTGGCCATCCGAATCGTGATCGTCATCGGCAGGGTCGGCTTGAACGGCGGCGGCTTTGCCGTGCGTGCCTTCTCGATCGCCTCTCTGATCTTGTCCGCGGTGAGCCGGCACGCCGACTCGGCGTCGAGCCCTGTGCAGAGATCGTGCGAGAGCGCGCGCTTGACGCAGGCGGTGACGACGCCAGGAAACTGCTCTTGGGCCTCGGCGCACCCTGCCTCGTCTCCCTGCATCAGGATGAGCGGGATGTCCCAGTGCCCAGCGAAGCAGGCCTCGATCCCCAGCTCGCCGACGCTCTGCCCGTTGATCTGGAAGTCGGCCCAGTCGAGCGACCAGGCGTGCGGCAGGAAGGCGCCGGCCGTCCCCGCCTTGGCGTGGTGACCCGGCAGCATCAGCGCATCGACGCTGTGATCGAGTCCCGGCATCCAGCGGCGCTTGCCATCCTGATACCCGACGCTCCGGCCGAGATAGGTGATCCGCGGATCGGACGGCATCTTCTCGATGTCGAGATTGCCTCCGCCGTGATGCGTGTCACACACGATCACCTCGTCGACCCCCGCGCCCAGCGCCGCCGCACAGGCCGACTCGACATCCGCCATCAGGAGCCGGCGTCCTTCGGCGGCGACGTGCTCCCGCACCCCGGGCTCCCAGAACCACACCTGCTCGCGCGTGAACAGGCCGCTCACGCCCTCCATATCCCAGTGCATGAACACTTTCACCGAGCTGCCTCCAGTTCCGCGTCGCGCCAATCGAAGAGCACGCCAAGGTACTCCTCGGGATGAGTGACGATGGCCTCATACACGCCGACCGCGTCGGCCGCCGGCAGGCGATGGCTGATCAGCGGACCAACGGTCAGCTTGCCGTTCGCCAGCAGGTCCAGGACGAGCTCGAAATTCGCTCGGATTGTCCACCGGCTGGCGACCGTCTCGGCACCGGGCGTGGTCGCGGCGTGCGCGCCGATGACGGTGACCCCGGGAGCATGGATGTTCGCATAGGGATCGATCTCGACGCGTCCGCGGGGACTTCCAAGGAGGACGACCCGTCCATAGCGCGCCGCCAGCTCGAGCGCCTGCGCGACCACCGGGGCCGCGCCGGTTGCTTCCACGACGACGTCGAAGCCGCGGCCCCCGGTGGCATCCCGTCCGGCCGGCACCAGGTCCCGATTCGAGACGTCGAGCAGGAGCGCTATTCCGCAGGCCTTGGCGATCTCCAGCCGGTTTGGCAGCCGGTCGACGAGCGCGACCGGCCAGCCCCCGGAAAGCTGGCCTAACTGCGCGGCAAACTGGCCGATGAGCCCGGCGCCGAGGACCGCGATGCTCTCGCCGAGGGAGATGCGCGGCAGCCGCACGCCATTAATGCTGATCGTCGCGATCCTGGTCAGGGCGGCCTGGTCCGCGGCGACGCCCTCCGGCAGGACGACCACCGGGTGCTGCCGAATGTCCCAGAGGTCGTGGGTGGCGTGTTTCCCCGCGCAGGCGACAACCTGGCCGGGAACGAGGCCCTGCACCTCGCTGCCGACCGCGAGCACCGTCGCGGTGGCCGCGTAGCCGGCCAGATAGGGGTATCTGGGGTAGCGGGCGCCGGCATAGATCGCCGTCTCGGTGCCGATGCTGACCGCGCTCCAAAGCGTCTTGACCAGGACCTCGTGGGGCCCCGGTTGCTCAGGGAGCTCGAAGTTCTGCCACTCGGCCTGGCGCGTACCGGTAAACGCGATCCGGCGTGCGTTCACTGTTCCCTCCTTCCGTCATGTGGGTGTGTCCGGACCATCATGGCAATTTTGCGAACGACTCTGTTGTCCAAACCCAACACGATGCGCCAAGACTGTCCTATCTGGCCGCGCTGTCGTCCTAACGTCGGGCGGGACGCCAACGTCAGGATACCTGGATCAGGTTCGCGTTGATATAGTCGGTCGCCGCCTTGCCGTAATCGGACGCGCTGAGTTGCCCGCTGATGAACAAGGGGAAGTTCTTCGCAAACCAGGCATTACACTTGGTCCAGCCTGAATAGCGGTACATGCCGTTCGACTCAAAGTGGGCGTGCTGCGCCATGTTGGCATAGGCGATCGGATCGACGCCAACCTGGCTCGTGAACGCCGCCATCGCCTGAGCGGATGCGCCCTTGACGGGCGACACGGCGTACTTGGCGCTCAAGGGGTACCGCGCGGCGTTCTCCGGCTGCATCAGCCACCGGAACAGCGTCCAGGTCTGGTCGGCCTGCTTCGTCTGGAGCATCTGCAGCGCCGCGGCGTTCTGGCGACCGGACATGTTCTCGCCGCCTTCGTGCGGCAACGCCGCGATGCCCCAGCAGAAGTTCAGCTTGGGGATGTAGCCGTAGACGACTTGCAGACCAATCTTGCCGCTGGTGAAGACATCGCCCTTGGCGCCGATGGCCGTCTTCTGAGCGGCGGTCGGCTGCACTCGGTACTTGTCGCCCAGATCCTTGAAGAACTGCTGGCCTTGCAGCGCCTTCGGCTGGTCATATTGCGCCTTCTTAGCTTGATCGTCCCAGGGCTGCTGACCATAGTAGCTGGAGCGGCTCATGCCGCCGCCGGAGACATCGCCGCCGCCGGTCTGGCCGCCAAAGCCAAATTGCAGTTGGTCCGCCTTGGTCAGCTTCTGGACGTAGGCCAGAAAACGGTCCATCGTCCATGTGGCGTCGTTCGGGTCCGTCGGGGGAACGGGCAGTCCGGCCCCCTCCAGCAGATCCTGATTGTAGGCCATGGCGTCGACGGAGACGCCGACTACCGGCAGCGCCCACAGCTTGCCGTTCTGGGTGTAGTAGTCGAGGGCAACCGCCTGGAAGACGTCCGCCGGTGCGACTTTGTCCCGCGACATATAGGTGGTCAGGTCCAGGAGCGCGTTCTGGAAGGCGTACCAGGCCCCCCATCCGATCTCATAGCAGTTGGGGGACTCACCCCCGGCGATACTCGCCGTCAGTTTCTCTTGCTCCGAACTCCAACTGGGGCCGCCGAGCTGCACCTGGACCGCGATACCGGGGTTGGCCTTCGTGAAATCGGCGAACATGGCCTGCTCCACCTCGTGTCTGCCCGGATCATCCGGCGATACATAGGTGAGCATCACCTGCTTCCCGGCGCCGCCGGTCGAGGACGAAGTGAGCGCCGACGCCGCGCTGCTCGCCACGGCTGTCGCGGGAGACGTGGATGTGAGGGTCTGCGCCGCGCTCGTGGCAGCGGTGCTGGATGCTGGCGCCGTGCTCGAAGCTGCCGCGCTCGACGCGACACTCGCCGCTGTCGTACCTGTTGTTGCCGTGGCCGATCCACCGCAGGCCGCCAGCAGACCGCCGACTGAACTGGACGCGAGCAGTCTCAAACAACCGCGCCGGGAAAGCCGGACAGCGTACATGGACACCGCCCTTTCCTGGATCCCCGCCGTGGGCAAGCGGCCGGACCACCAGCGTCGGCCGAAGCGATAACGGCCACGGCGAGGCCTCCGCTTGCCTCCACGCTCGTCCGTCTCGGATCATATGGTCGCCGGTACAGGTTGTCAAAAGACGTCCTACAACATCGGTAATAGGGAGGCGGTACGCGGCGGTGGCAGCGTCGGGGCCCACCGAGCCGGTGGTCCCACAGCGGCGCTTGGCCGACGACGGAGCTGAGCGGTCTACCGCTGCACGCCCAAAGATCGGCTGCGGGCTGTGCCAATGGTTAGCCGGGCGGAGGGTGCCATCCCGCTTGAACCCAGAGTCGCCGCGCTTCGATGTAGGCCACCTACGCCCCGAGACGGAACTGATCCCGAACGTTGTACCCGCGCGCCTGGAGGATGAGCAAGGCCCGCGAGCGGAGCAGGGTGTGGCGATCCACGCCGGCGATCAGTGCCGCCAACTCGGTCTGCTCATCCTCTGTGAGCGAATCCTGTTTGCCGCGCGCCGTCAACTCCCGCAGCCGAGCGCTGTCGGCCCAGGCTATCCGCCGATACACCAACGCCCACAACTCGGCATCAGAGAGGGCATCGATTGTCGCCGTACGTTGGTCCCAATCGACGGAAGGCGCCCCGAAGAGCAGGTCCAAGCTCGCGACCAGCACCGCCTCGACAGGTCGGCCGCTACGCACTGCCGCATCCTGGATGCGCGTGTAGAGATCGGGAGGCAAGTCCAGGTTGATGCGGGGTGTCGCGGCCATTGTTGTGGCTCCGTACGTCAGCGTATGGTTCTTCCCTAGTGTACACTCGTTGACCTGCTACGGTCCGGCAATCCCGTTGTTTGAGGAGCGCGGGCTCTTGCACTCGGCCGCATTCAGGCTACCATCTCCTACACGCTGTCCCGCAGACTTCGTGTCGCGCTCAGTACGTGCCATCAGGGCCGTTGCCAGGCAAGGAGACGATCAACATGCCGATGCTGCTGGACCATGAGCGGGTCTGGGCACACCTGCGGGTGCTCTGCGAGGAGATCGGCCCGCGTCTGAGCGGGACGCCTGGTGACGAGCGTGCCGTGCGGTACATCGCCGGCGTATTTCGGCGCAGCGGCGCGCAGACCGAGGTCCAGGACTTCCCCTGTCCCAGTTGGGAGCACGAGGCGACCGAGCTCACGCTGCTGGGGGAAGCAGGTCCCGAGCCGCTAGACGCCGTCGCACAGACCTTCACCGAGGGCTGCGACCTCGAAGCGCCGCTGGCAGTCGTGGCGAACCGGCGCGAGCTCGACTTCGAGCCGGACTTGGAAGGCAAGGCGCTGGTGCTCGTTGGCGAAGCCGCGACCAGGATCAATGTTGACCGGAATCCCACGCTGCTCAGCGCCGAGGAGCGCCGGCCGGCTGCCCTGGTCGTCGTCAGCCCGACTGCCGCCGTGTCCACGAAGCTGATCCGCGATCCGTTCCTGCGCGTGCCGGCGGTCGCGGTGGCCCCCTCGGTCGGCGAGCGGCTGCGCCAGTGTGGCGACAGGCTGGTCCGGCTGCGCATTCGGGCACGGCGCTACGCCTCGACTGGGCACACGGTTATCGGCCGGATCCCCGGCGATGAGCCGGAGCACCTCACCGTGGCGGCGCACTATGACACGGCGGCCGGCGTCGCCGGCGCGACGGACAATGCATCCGGCACGGCGGTGGTGCTGGCGCTGTGCGAGGCGTTCAGCGCGGCCGGCCGGCGCCGCTTCGGGATCGATTTCGTCGCCTATGGGGCGGAGGAATACGGCCGCCACGCGGGCAACCTGGGCGCCGTGGAGTACGTGCGTCGCAATCCGGTCGCGGTGCGCCAGACGCGAGCCGTGATCGAGGTGGATTGCGTGGGCACGGTCGCGGGGCCGCCCATCGTCCACGTCCTGGGCTGGCCGTCCGAGCGGCGGCAAGAGAAGGAAAGGGCACTGGACCTCCTCCGGCCGCTCCCGAACTGGACCGTACACGATCGCTCGGAGCACCCATCGGCCAGGACCGCCTTTCATCTGCCCGACGTGCCGGCGCTGGCCTTCCTGGACGACTACTCCCGCTTACCGATCCATACGGCACTGGACACGATCGACCTGATGCGGCCAGCAGCACTGGATGCCGCCGCCGAGGCCGTCGCGGCTGTCATTGGAAACCTCTCATCGCCGTGAATCAACGCACACGGCGGTGCATGAACACTGTCCTAAGGCATCGATACGCTCACCGCGTCCCCTCCCAACCGGTTTGGATCACTCGAAGGAAAGCTGCCGCCCAGCGAATAGCGGCTGGAGGTCGGTGAGGTCGAATTGTCTCGGCATCCCCGGCAGCAAGCAATGCCAGGTTGGATCCGGGGGATATAGGCGGGTTGTTACCACCGTCCGAGGATCGGGCGCGATGCCTTGGAGGCTTACCTGACGGATGCGAGTAGCCAGGGAGGCTGCCAGGTATCCGTGGAAGGCGCCCCGACCGACACCGAAAAGGTGAATTGGACGCTCTCCCAGATCGACCTCGAGGTCGGCGCCGACCAGATCCACCGCCCGCAGGACATCGTAGATCCGCATCGCCTCCAGGCTGTCGCCCAGGCAAAGCAGGTCGGTCAGCAGCTTGTAGATCGTGCCGTGATGACCCTCGTATGGCCGCGCGTTGAGCGGATGCGGAGCGATGGCGCCCGTGCCCCGGACGTCCAGGACAAGGACCGCCTGCCCATCCCCCACCCTGGCCAGCAGCCAGTCTCGCCACTCCTCAATGTCGGAGGCGCCCTGATCGAAGAGCGCAAGCAGCAGACTCGTGTAGTCGCCCGCGGCGGGGCGCAGCAGCACCCCGGCGTTGAGCACGTCGGGCTCCGACCACCAGTAGCCGTGCATCACCGACACGCCGGCTTCCTCCGGCCCGGGCAGCCAGCGCGCATGGAACTCCGTCGGTTGGCGATCGTGAGTCACCGCGGAGGTGAGCCACGACCGCGCGGCTTCGGCGCGACGACCCGGGTCCGCCGCTTTGAGTGGCAGCGCGCGATACTCCGCCAGGTTCAGGTCGAAGACGCGCCGGGTGTGGGGGCGGTCGATGAGCACCTGGCCGGAGCGGGTGCAGGTCAAGAGCTGAGGATCGACGGGTTTGGGTTCGGTGTGATCGACCGCGCCGGGGTCGGCGCCCAGGAAATGCCGTGCGAAGAACTCCGTCGCCGCGCGAGCCAGGACCGGGTGGTACTGGTGGGTGCTCCGAGACCGGGCGAGACCGATGTTCTCCTCCTTGCCGAGCAGCCGGTAGATCCGGCGCGCCCGCTCCACAGTGGCGATGGCGCCTTCGATGCTGAACCAATCGTAGTCGGCCGCGAGGACGAGCACCGGTCGCGGCGCCATCGCGATCAGGAAGTCCTCGTGGTCGATCCCGGCGGCAGTCCCGCCCGGGACGACCTGCTCCGCGTCCTGGGACTGGCCGGTCCACATGTACTCCCGACGGCGGAGGATATAGGTGCCGGGCGCCGCGGCAGCGAGACGCGGATCGAGGAGCATCATCCAGGTGCTCTGCGTGCCACCCCCGCTGTTGCCGGTGATCCCGATGCGCGCCGGGTCGACCTCTGGCCTCGTGCATAGGTAGTCAATGGCGCGGCGTGCGTCCTGGACGAAGTAGCGGGCGATCGACTGCCCCAGCCACCAGCACTGCATGCCGGCGTAGGTGTGCTCGGCCGTGCCGGCCCGGACGAGCGGCGCTCCGCGCTCATCCAGGTAGCCCTTCCGCTCGCCCTGACCGAGCGGATCGATCGCCAGGACGACCAGGCCGTTCCTGACCAGACGCTGGCAGACGGCCTGGTACTCGGGCTCGGTCCTGGGGAACTCCTGGTGCCCGTGGACCAGCAGGACGGCGCCGGTCCGGCCGGTACGGCGGCGCGGCAGGTACAGGTTGGCCGTCACGTAGACCCGCGGAAGGCTCTGGAAGATGACGTTCTCGACAGCGTAGCCATCACCAGGCAGCGCGCCCACAATTTCCGGCTCCAGCGGGGTATCACTGGCGGGCAGCCCGCCGATGGCAGCGAGGGCACGCTCGCGCACGTACCGCTGCCATTCCTCGACCTGCGCCAGCGTGCTGATTCTGTCCTTGTGGCGCTCCCAACGCTCGAACGCCGCCTCGGAGCGCCGGTAGATGTGCAGCTGCAGTTGAATCGACGCGTCGTAGTGGCCGTCGAGATAGGGATGGAAGCCGAGTGCGCTGCCGGTCACGCCTTGATGCCGGACATCACGATTCCCTGGACGAAGTACCGCTGGAGGCTGAAGAACACGACGATGACCGGTAGCGTCACGATGATTGAGGCTCCCATGAGCAGGTGGGCCATTGGCGGGCCGGCTTCGGTGGATACCGACCGGAAGTAATTCAGGCCCAGGGCGACGGTATAGAGCTTGTCGCTGCTCAGGTAGATGAGCGGCATGAAGAAGTCGTTCCAGTGGTAGATGAACCCGAGAATCGCCACGGTGGCCAGCGCCGGCTTGGACAACGGCAGCAGCAGCTGCATCAGGACGCGCAGGGTGCTGGCCCCGTCGATTCTGGCCGCCTCGTCGAGGTCGCGAGGGAGCGTCAGGAAGAACTGCCGCAGCAGGAAGATCGTGAAGGCGCTGACACCGAAATAGCTCGGGACGATCAGGGGCAGGAACGTGTTGATCCAGCCCAGCCGCTTGAAGAGCAGGAACTGCGGGATGGTGAGCACCTCACTGGGCATGATCATCGTCCCTAGGAGGATGATGAAGAGGACATTCCGTCCCGGAAAGCGGAAACGAGCAAACCCATACGCCACCAGGGAGCACGACGCGACCTGCCCGGCCATCGACAAGGTCGTGATGGTGAGGGTGTTGCGGATATACAAGGCGAAAGGCACCATGCTCCAGACCGTGGCATAGTTTCCCCAAAGCAGCTTGCTCGGAATCCAGCGGGGCGGGATCACGTACAGCTCCGCCGGGGACATGAGGGAACCGGTCAGCGCGAATATGAACGGGACCATGAACACCAGCCCGAGCAGGATCGCCAGCACGTAGACCATCGCCTTCAGCGCGACACCTCGCGCCGACCGACGGTGCAGCAGGCTTGGTTTCGACTTCGAGAGCTCCGACGCCTGCCCTTCGAGAAGGCGCTCGGCCTGTTCTACCCTCAGCGCTGCACCTCTCCTTCGTAGTACACCCACTTCCTGCCAATCCAGACCTGGGTCACCACGAGCGCCAAGGCGACCAATACGAACAACCAGGCCAGCGCGGAGGCGTATCCCATGTAGAGGTATTTGAATGCGTCGTTGAACAGATAGAGCATGTAGAACATGGTCGAGTTCATCGGGCCGCCGTTGGTCGCGACATAGGCCGCCGTGAACACGCGCAGCGCCCCGATGAGCCCGACCACAAGGTTGAAGAACACCGTAGGCGACAGCATCGGCAGCGTCACGTTGAGGAACTTTTGCCAAGTGCTGGCGCCGTCGATGTCCGATGCCTCATACAGCTCCGTCGGGACGCCCTTGAGCCCGGCGAGGAAGATGATCATCGTGCTGCCGCCAATCGCGCTCCAGAGCGCCATAAGGATGAGGGCAGGCTTGGACCAGAGCGGTGAGCCCAGCCACCCCGGTCCCTGGATGCCGACGGCATAGAGGAGATTGTTGAGCGGACCAAAGTCAGGGCTGAGAATCCAGATCCAGACGAACACCGCCGCGATCACGGGGGTGATGGACGGTATGAAGAACATCGTGCGGAAGACCGCCTGGCCGGGGATGCCCACGTTAAGCAGCAGCGCCGCCGCCAACGATCCCGCGATGCTCAGGGGCACGAAGATTACCGCGAAATAGATCGTGTTGTAGACGGCCGGCCAGAAGGTACTGTCGGCGCCGCTCAGCGCGTGCGCGTAGTTGGCCAGTCCCACGAATCTCGGCGCCACTAAGATCTGGTAATCCGTCAAGCTCAGATACGCCGACACGATGAGCGGACCGGCCGTGAAGATCACGAAGCCGGCCAGCCACGGACTGACGTAGGCGTATCCCAGGAGCGCTTCTTTCCGGCTCAAGGAGACACGTCGGCGCCTAAGCATCATGCCCACGCTAGCCCGTCCTGTCGCTATTTCGGCGGAGCGGACAGCTCTTGGATACTGGCGGGCTTGCTATCCAGGATGGTCTGGAGCTTTGGCGTCAGTTGATCGATCAGCGCGTTAGTGTCGACACTCTGGCCGAGCCAGACCGGATCCATCCCCGATATCCACTGGGTTTCCAGCTCGGCCCGGCGTCCATTCGGCGGCAGAACGTTGGGCGAAACGGTGTTCATCATCTTGGCGAAAACTGCAAAATTGGGATCCTTGGTCAGCCGGCTGTCCGCGGCCCAGAATTCCTTCTGGCTTCCCGGGATGCCGCCGAGGTCGACCGATTTCCACCCCCACCGCGGATCGATGATATCGATCAGGACATCGAACGCGACATCGGGGTTCTTGCTCGCCTTCATGATCGAGAAGAAGTTGGGCTCGACGTTGCCATCGGCGCCGGCCGTTCCGCGCGGAGCGGGCAAGATCATCCACTCGAAGTCCTTGAAGGTCGATTGAGCCGTCTCGATGGCCCAGATCGGGGCGTTACGGATGGCAACCTTGCCGGAGGCCATCAAATCTGGGCCGCCCGTGGGCATATCCGGTGTGAGCGGCGCGACTTTGTACTTTGTGTACAGCTCCGCGTAGTACGTCGTGGCCTTGCGGCCGGCGTCAGAGTTCCAGGTGAGCTTTGTCCCGTCCGAGCTGAACATGTCCCCGCCCTCGGAGCGGATGGCCTGCTGGATCACGTCGAAGGGGTTGGCCGGTCCCCGCATCTGGAATCCCCACTGCAGGGTGCGCCCATTCTGGCTCTTCGTCAAGGCGATCGCCGCGTTTTTCATTTCGTTGAAGGTCCAGTTCGTCCACCCCGGATGCGGCCCGGTCGTCCAGTCCTGCGCTGGTATGGGCACGCCGCCCTTCTGGAACATCGTCTTGTTGATGATGACACACGGGTAGCTCGGGTGCAGCGCGTTGGGAAGTCCGTAGAGCTTCCCGTTCACGCTCGCATTCGTCATCGCCTGGGGCATCTGCGTATCGAGGGCGTATTTGTGAGCGTTGACGAGTGGATCAAGCGGGAGCACCAGCCCCGGGAGGATGAACTGCTGGTAGTTGCAGAGCAGACACTGCCACTGAATGTCCGGCGAGGTACCGGCCGCCGCCAGTACCAGCATCTTCTGCAGGTCAGATCCAGGAGGCGCGCTCTGCCAATCGACGGTGACGTTCGGATGCTTCGCCATGTAATCGGCGGCGGCCCCCTTACACGCCTCATTCGTGGGCGTTTGGCGGTTGAATACCTGGATCGTGACTTTCTGCCCCGTCGGCGCGGACGTGGCCGCGGGCGCCGACGTGGACGCGGTATTCGACGTGGCCGTGGTTGGCGCCGCCGTCTGGGATGACACTGCCGGCGCCAGGGTCTGGCCGCAGGCTGCCACGAGCCCTACGGCCGCGATCGACGATAGCCCAATAATGGCTGTACCCAAGAGCGATCGTCGGGTCAATGTCCGTGCCATGTCTCCGATTCCTCCGCTGTGGACACCGCGCTATCCGTAGAGTGAGCGCCAACAGGTCAGGTCACCACTTGGCCCGGCCCGCTGGCAGGGTCTCCTCGTCGGTGCAATGTATAGTAGGGGGGGCACGCGATGGAACGCAACGGTCGCAGCGCCAAGGTGCGGCCAAAATCGGCCAAAGACTGGACATCCCAACCTCGATGAGAGCATGGTGGGTAGTCGGGCCGCTTGGGACGGCTTGTCGATGTTGAGCCCCGACGTGTTTGCCGGCTACGTGCGCGACGCGCTCGCTCACCTGTATGACCGTGCCTATTTGCGAGCCCATCCGCTGAGGTCGCTGCTCGGGAGCCGACAGCCAATGTCCGAGGACGAGCTTCGCCATCTGCTCCTCAGTGTCGTGGAGGCCTTTCGTCCGCCGCTGTCCTGTCCACCTTCATCTCCCGCCTGGCGCGGCTACCGCTACCTCGAGCTTCGCTACGTTAAAGGAGCCACGCCCGAGCAGACGGCGCGCGAGCTCCAGATCAGCGTTCGCCAGGCGCAACGTGAGCGTAACCGGGCGCTCGATGAAGTGGCGTCATTGCTCTGGGAGCGCTACAACAACCTGGCAGGCGGCGCGGGGAGCCCAACCCGCGCTCAGGCCCGAGAGGCGGGCGACGTACCGCGGGCAGCGGATGATGCGAATCCGGCGACTGCTACCGCTTCCGCTGCAGAGACTGTTCAGGACGAGCTCACCAAAATCGGATCGCTGCCATCCACAGAGCCGGTCAGTCTTGTGGACGCGATGCAGGATGCCCTGGACATCGTGGCCCGGCTGGCCGAGGATCGGGGGGCGCGCGTCGACATCGACTTCCCGAACGACCTGCCTCCGGTCCGTGTGCATCGCCTCGTCCTGCGACACGTGCTCATCGACCTGCTCGAAAGCGCGATCGAAAGTCGGATCGAAGCGCTGATCCGGGTATCCGCGGCCGGCTTCTCCCAGAACGTCAGCTTGGAGATCTCGGTGTCCCGAGCGGGTTCGACGGTCGTGTCGCCGCCACCTGAGAGCGGCGCTCGCTTCGCCGCGATGCGGAAGCTGATTGAGTTGCAAGCCGGTCAGCTCGCTGTCGAGCAGCGCGGCGACATGTCCTTCCAGGCTGCCCTCTCGTTGCCTGTCACGCGCTTGCGGACGCTCCTGGTGGTTGACGACAACCCCGACGTGGCATTCCTCTTCTCGCGGCTGTTGCGCAATCACTCCTATCGGATCCTCCAGGCGAGCACCGGACCGAGCTCGCTCCGGCTCGCCCGCGAGGCCCGCCCGGATGTCATCACGCTCGACGTGCTCATGCCCGCACAAGACGGCTGGGATCTGCTCCGGACGCTCAGCGGTGACCCGGACACCCGTCACATCCCGGTGATCGTCTGCTCGGTGCTGCCGGAGCGATCGTTGGCACTCTCGCTCGGAGTGGCCGGATTCTTGGATAAGCCGGTCACCCGGGAGGCGCTGCTCACGGAGCTGCGGCGTTGCGACGCGTCCCAGGGTCCGAGCTGACTAAGGCTGTTCAGACTGGCGCGCAGCGCTTGAGTGAACTCGCCGACCGTCAAACCCTTTCCCCGGCCGATGACCAGCTCGTCCGCGACGACAGACTCTCGCTCGTGTCCCTTGGCCGTGATGACGACCACTGGTATGCGTTTTGGTAATCTCGTAGCGTGGAGGGCTTGCAGGAAGCCGTACCCATCCATGTCCGGCATGATCAGGTCGAGCAGAATCACATCTGGTTGCCTGTCGTACACGCACTGCAGCGCGTCGACCCCGTTCGCGGCCTGCATGACGGTTCGATTGCGCCTACCAAGACAGACCATCCGCGCCAGCATCCGACGCATCTCCGGATCATCGTCGACCACGAGCACGGACCGGATCCGTCGATGCAGACGGCGTAGGGACGCTGCCAACTGCTCTGTGGTGACCGGCTTCACCAGGTAATCGGCGACCCCAGCTTCACGGGCAAGCGTGCGGGTCGTTCGAATCGGACAGTAGATGACTGGAATGCTCGGAAGGTCGCTTCTTAGCTGCCGAAAGTCTGCTAGAGCATCCGGCGTCGTGACCACGACGGCATCCAATCTGTTCTCTTGCGCGTCGCGCCGCACCTGCTCGCGGGTCGGCGCCGCCACAATCTGAAAGTCGTCGAGATAGCGCTGCAAGAGGCGAACGGACGGCGCATCGTCGCCCACGACGGCGAGCGTGCGGGCGTCACCGTCGTCGGCCCGTCGCACGAACGCTGGTAGGTCGAACTCAGCCGGCGGTGCGGTCGCTACTTCCGTAATGGGCAGGCTGAAGGAAAACGTGCTCCCCTGGTCGGCGACGCTCTCCACCTTGATCTTTCCGCCATGCAGCTCAATGATGCGCTGCGAGATCGTCAGCCCGAGACCGCTGCCGCCGGTTCGGGTTCCGGCCTGGTCCGGTTGGTAGAATTCTTCAAAGACGTGGGGCAAGGCGTCCGCCGCGATGCCCACCCCCGTGTCCGCCACCGAAATCAGGATGTGGCGCTCGGCGCGGCAAGCAGAAACGGTCACCCCGCCGACATCCGTAAAGCGTGTCGCATTGGTCAAGAGGTTGATCAGCACCTGGCGGAGCCGTACCGGGTCCGCCCGAACGATCGGCAGATTGTCGGGCAGCGTTGCGCGGAGGTACAAGCCCTTGTGCTCGAACAGCGTGCTGACCACCGAGATGGCCCGTTCGATGACATTGGCGAGATGGACCGGCTCCTTTTGTAGGCCCATCCGATGGGCATCAACCTGGCTGAGGTCGAGGACATCGTCGATCAGGTGCGAGATATGGCAAGCGTTCCGGTAAATCACCTCAACATCCTCGCGGATGCTCGGCGGAAGGCTCTCGCCGGCGAGGTGACTCGGCGCCTCCATCATGATCTCGCTCACCCCAAGGATCAAATTCATCGGCGTGCGCAACTCGTGACTGATCGCCGCCGCGAACTCGGCCTTCATGCGCCGCGCGTGGTTTGCCGCCTGGACCGCATGCTGGAGAGCGGCGTCCTGTCGCTCCAGCCGCTCGTAGGCCTCGGTGAGACTCTTCAATAGCCGGACCAGCTCCCCCCGGTGGACACGGAGCTCCTGGCTCAGCCGCATACTCTCGCGGTAGTGGCTCCAGGCCCAGTCAGCCGTGACGTAGACGGGACGAGCGCCCAACCAGGCGACCAGCGCGCTACCCCAGATGAGGGTGACGATCACCAGGGCGCTCTCAGATTCGGCGGGGCCGGTCGGAGGGTGAACGAGCACAGCAACGAGGCTGGTGATCAGTGCCCAGACGAAACCGTGGCGCGGTCCCGATACAGCGACCACGCCGACGACGACGAGTGCGAGCAAGCCGAGCAGCGACCCGGTGGGATGGTGAATCGCGGCGAAGGCGACGAGCGCGGTCGTCGCACCGGCAACGACTGTTCCAGCTATGGTCACACTGTAGCGCAGCACCACCCAACCGCAGGCGGCTATGCCCAACAGCCAGAGGGACGAGAGAAAGAACTGCTCGGTTGCCTCTACGCTGCCCGTCAGGGCCGGCATGCTGAGGTTTAAGGCCCAGGCAATGCCGCCGAGCGCCACGATGAGATAGGTGAGTGCCTGCGCTCGCAAGTCTTCCAGTCCCAGCCCGGCTCCACCGAGACCGTCGCTGCGCGCTCGCGAATGGCTGAACACCAGTACGCCTCCTGACCTTCGGTCGAGTTCGCTCGCGAGGAGCGTTGAAGTTACGGCGTAGCTGCCGGGCGCGGCCGTTAGCCGGTGGTGACCGTCACCTCCTGATTGTGCAGCACCAGGAGGTACCATCCCAGCGTCACCGGCAGCGGTAGTGCGGGCGCCGTATCCGCTCCCGGCGCGAGCTCCACCCGCGCCCCGCGCCTCAGCAGGCCCCGCTGGCTGCTGAACGTGACGAGCGGCGCGCCCGAGCTGTCCTGCCAGGCCCAGTGCGACTGCCCGCGCAGCGTGGCCAGGATCTCGTCACCGGAGCGCAGCTCGTAGTCCTGTCGCAGCGCGTGCGGCTGCTTCCACAGCAGGTCTCCGTCCGCGGCGGCCGAGATTGATCGCATTCGTCCTCCTCTCATCGAGATGGGCGCCCGGGCAGGTCTGACACCGAAGGATACCCGCCCCGGCGCGAGAGTTGCCGCCACACCGTCGAAGTGCAGTACGCGCCCTTGCGCCCCCGCCCCATTGGCACCGGACGCCCGGGGCCTCGGTCGCTACCGGATCGATTCGCCAGCGGGGCCGCCTGGGTCAAAACGGAGACGC
Organism: uncultured Chloroflexota bacterium; assembly: GCA_937967325.1. Taxonomy (GTDB): domain Bacteria; phylum Chloroflexota; class UBA4733; order UBA4733; family UBA4733; genus UBA4733. Next base: position 39,429 of record CALBSQ010000360.1, on the reverse strand, counting down.
TCGTCACGACCGACGTCACCATATGGGCGACCCAGCGGCGATTGTCAATGCCCAGGAATGCGCTGACGCCTGTCCGGTGATAGCGCCATGCCCGGTCCGAGGCGCCGCGCTTGCAGTACCATGCAACGGGCGTGCATGCGAGCCGGACCCGCCGGGGGCGGAGACTGCAACGGTGCTGTAGTGACGGCCGGTGAACGAGGGGGCTGCTATGAAGCCGGCGTGTCGGCAGCCTCAGCGGTGTTACGGCCGGCGGAAGCGTGGACCGATCCGCGCGCAACGGCGACTGGCGCAGAACCGACGCTACCGCATCGACATTCATCGGCGACGCCGGCCATGAGGCGTGCGGTGTTTTGGGCCGGCATAGCGGCGCTTGTGATCGAGCTGGTTGCCCTGGTTGCCGTGGCGATGCAGGTGACACGGCTTTACCATACCGCGACGGCGCTGCGCACCGAGCTCGCGGCGGGTACGCACGCGCTCACCAGCCTCTCGACAGCGCACCTGGACGCCGCGGCGCTCGCGCCGGTGCGTGCCCACTTTGCCGCCGAGACAGACGACGCCAAAGTCTTGTTGGCATGTGTCGATCGGTGGGCCTGGCTGTTGGCGCCGGCGCAGCGCCAATCCGCCGCGGCCGCGGAAGTGCGTCAAACCCTCGCCACTCTGGCGGCGGCGAACACGGGCGGTGAACTGGCCGTGGGCTTGCTGGATGCCCTGCCGCGACTGACCTCGCCCGGAGGGGCCGGCAGCCAGGGGGCGCGGCTGCTGCAGCGCGTCGAGGCGGCCCAGCCCACGCTGACGACCGCGCTGGTCAGCAGCGCCAATCTCGACCGCGAGCTGACCAACATTCGCGGTGGCCGGCTACAGCGTCTGCTGCAGCCCTCGCTCGACACGGAGCGGCGCTACGTCGCTACCGCGCAAGCGGCGCTCCGGTTGGCGTTGATCGCGCCGCGGTCCTTGGGCCAAGGCGGCCCCGCCTCCTACCTGGTGGTGGCCCAGAATCCCGCCGACCTGCGCCCTACCGGCGGTTACATGGGGTCCTGGGGAGTGGTGACAGTGGACCACGGCGCGATCACCAGCCTCGACTATCGTTCGTACCGGCAGTGGGAAAACGTCGAGGATGGAAGTCGCGGCTGGCCGGTGCAAACGCCGCCGGTACAGAAGTACCTCGGCTTCTGCTGTATGGACATGCAGGATGCCAACTGGTATCCCGACTTCCCGACGACGGCGCTGGTCTTGGAGCAGTTTTCGCGCGCCGATCAGCCCTTGCCGATCGCGGGGGTCATCGCCGTCGATCCCGCCCTGATCCAGGCTCTCCTGGGCGTGACGGGGCCGGTCGAGCTATCGGATCTGCACCAGACGGTGACGGCCGATAACGTGGTCGATCTCGCCAACTACTATGAAGGTCGCGGACCCACCTTGCCGCCACCGGATGTGCCCGACAAGCAGTTTCTCATCGACGTCGCCCAAGCATTGGCGCAGCGCCTGACCACGGCGCGGATTCCCTGGTTGTCCCTGGCGACCGCGCTGCCGCCGTTGCTGGACCAAAAGCATGTGCTCATCGCCGCCAATGATCCCGATCTCGCCGGTTGGCTGCGCCAGATGGGCTGGGACGGCGCGGTCACCTCGCCGCCCGGCGACTACTTCCTCCTCGACGAGATGAGCATGAGCGACAACAAGGTGGACCTCGACATCGCCCGAGCCATTGACGACCAGGTACGCCTCGCCGCAGACGGCAGCGCTGTCGTCACCGTGCGTCTCGACTGGCAGAACCAGCACCGCCGAGCGGTCGACCCCGACGCTACGTCCACCGCCTTCCGCGACTATTTCCGGGTGTATCTCCCGCCGGGAACGGAGCTTCAAGAGCTCACGGGCGTGGACGACGCCTGGCCCGTCGGATTGGAGGGCGGACACACCGTTGTCTCCGGCTTTCTGGTAATCCCCCAGTCCGGGTCGCGCCAAGTGACCGTTCGCTATCGCATCCCAGCGGCCCTGGTGGCCAGCGGCCGCGGTTCCGCCTACGTGCTCCACGTTCAGCTCCAGCCGGGCATCCCGCCGCCACGGTTCCACCTTTCGGTACTGGGACCGGACGGCACGGTGCTGATCAATGACTCCTCGACGCTTTCTGCCGATCGGAGCTGGCAAGTTGCTGTCGCCAGCGTGGCAATACCAGCTCCCCGCACGCCGGCAAGCTGGGACCGGCGTTGCGCGGCGCTGGAGCTCGTCGCCGGCGTCGCCGGTCCCGCCTCGCCAACACGGCTGGCGGTACCGGCCGATTGCCTGGGCAGTGGAGGTTGACGGACTGACTGCATACGACTATGAAGTTGAAGAGGCACAATGATTGAATCGCTCGACTATGTCACATTGTTCGTGCCGGATCTGGAAGCGGACGTTCGCTTTTACCGCGACGGCCTGGGCCTGGTCGTGCTTCAGGAGTCGCCAAGCTTCACCCTGCTCTCCGCAGGCAACTGCAGGATTGGCCTGCACGCCGGCGAGCAGCGTAGTGGCGCCTCGTCGGTCAACCTGCACTTCAGGGTGGGCGACGTCGACGCTGCCTGCGCCGAGCTGGCACGGCGCGGCCCGGCTTGCGCCGAAGCGCCGCGTAACCAGCCCTGGGGCCTGCGCTCGGCTACCTTCGTGGACCCGGCCGGCTATCGCGTCGAGCTGGTCGGTCCGTTGGCTTGACCGTCACTGCGGCTTGTACTTGTCCAACGCCGCCTGAGCCGTCTGCTTCATCTGGGCCATTGTCGCATTGACGTCCTGTTTGCCTTCCCACAACGGCGCAGCCGCCGTGTTCATGGCCTTCTGGACATCGTCGCCCGCGGGACTGAGAATTACCGCTGGCGTTTGGGCCTGCAACATCAGTTCGTTGGCGCGCTTGCGCCAGGGCTGCGCCTGCAAGGCGGCAGGGTCGTTGGCGACTGACGGGATGCAGGCGATATCCCAGGCGCCGGGCGCGGTCTGGATGAACTTCTGCCCATCCGGACCGGAGTGAAACTTGACGAACTGCCAGGCGTCGTCGTGCTGCTTCGACCCACCGGGGATGACGATCAAGTTGGCCACGAAATAGCCGAGTGTCTTCCCCGACATGCTCGGCCCTCCCGGCATGGGCCACTGGCTGAGCGCCATGCTAGGGGCAATCTTCAGGATGGTATAGGCGATGTCCCAGACGCCCATCAGCTCCACGCCAAGCTGGTCGTGGGCGAGCGCGTCGCCCGAGCCTGCTTTGAACTGCTTCTTGAACTTGTTGATGGTGTCGAGGCCGCCCAGTTGCTTGAGCTGAGTGGCTACCCAGTTGAGCGCCTCCGTACCGCCCGGCGTGTCAAAGGTGACCTTGGTCCCGTCGTCGCTCAGGAGTTGCACGCCGTTGGCCTGCAACCAGCCCACCGTATCGACCGGCGATCCCCAGTTCGGAATAAAGCCCACACGAGACAGGTCTTCGCCGTTCTTCTTCGTCAGCTTCTGATTAAAGGTGACGAAGTCGTCCCACGATGCCGGGCCTTTCGACGGGTCCATGCCAGCGCTCTGCAGCACGCGGTCGTTCTGATAGATGGAATACACGTCGAGGTGTTCGGGCATCCCGTAGGTCTTGTTCTGGTACTTGATGCTGAGCAACGCCGCCTTGAAGTACTGCTGCATATCGACCTTGTCTTTGGCGATGTAGTCGTCCAAGGGCGTGAGGATCTGCTTGGCAGCATACTGCAGCGTCACGTCGACCGTGGGCATGTACACGTCCGGTGGCGTGCCTCCAGCAACGGCGGTGAGGAATTTGGCGTAGCCGTTGGTGTAGCTTATCTCCGCGGACCAGGTGGGGTGCAGCTTCAAGAAGGCGGTGGCGCTGTTGTCGACGGTCAGATTCTTGCTGCCGTAGGGCCACCAGATCTGGAGGTGTGTGCCGCCAGTACCGCCCACGGTGATGGGGGCGAGCGCCGCCGGGATCGTCGGCGTGGCGCCCACGCTAGCCGCAGCGCTACTCGTGGCGGCAGAGGAAGAGGCAGTGCTGGCCGCGCTGGACGCCTGGCCGGAGCTGGTCGCGCCGGTGGCCGACGCCGCCGTTGTTGGCGCCGATGTGGCGGCCCCGGCGCCACAGGCAGCTAGCAACGGCGTTGCCAGGGCCAAGCCCCCGGCCGCTCCAAGCAGGCCCAGAACCCGGCGTCGCTGCACCTTCTTACTGGAACCCGGTACCTTCACGAGATGGTCCTCCATTCTCTACCTGGGTAGGCGCTCTATTGTGCATGCCTACCTGGCGTGTCCCGACCCGCGCAGAGTCAAGGAAGCGTAGCTGAGGGTAGCATAATTGGAACCAAGCGTTTGCCGGGGTCACGTCCAGTTACACTGAAGGTGGGCCGCCGGACGGGCCGGAACAAGTCTGTCCGATGGCCGCCGGTGTCGGTGTTGGGAGTGGCGACGTGTCTGGCGTGCAGCTTCAGCTTGACGACGCGGCGGGCACGTTTGCCTGGCTGTCTCGCGGCGTGTCCATGGCAACGCTGGGGCACCAGAGCTTGCCGGGCCCGCTTTCTCGCGTCGCTGTGATGGTTCGTGCCACGGATAAGACCGCCGCGCTGGCCGCCCTGATCTTTTCGCCGCTGCCTTCGCCGGGCAGCATCCTGGCCGCGCTCACCGGCAGCGGACCGCGTACGATGCGCCCGCCCTACGCCGACCTGGAAGCCGCCTTCAGGAGCCGCCGCACCGACACCGCGCTGTACGTGCTCCGTCCCGATGGGCGCAAGGCCTTCGGTGTGGTGCCCGGTCCGCTGCCCAACCAGATCACCGTCTTCTGCGGCGACCTGCCGCTCTTAGAGTGGACCACACCGCCGCTGAAGCTCAGCGATGTGGACGCCTTTCGCACGGACGTGGCGCTGTTCAGTGACATTGTCGCAACGGCGGCCGCCGGGCTCTACCGCGCGTCGGGGGCGACGCCGCCTGACGTGATCGTCCATTTGAGGCCCGGCAGCGCCGACCCGGACAGCGTGGCCCGTGAGGCTGCTGGTCGGGTAAGCGAGGTCTTCGACCGGATGAGTGGGCGCGGTCCGGTTGGGACTACCCAGCCGGTGACCAAGGACAGGCCCGCCGAACGCTTTGCGGATGTCGGCGGCCAGGAGGAGGCGGTGCGCGAGCTGCAGGGCGTGCTGCTGGCGTTGGCCTCGCCGGAGCGCTATCGGCAATGGGGAGCGCGTGCGCCCAAGGGAGTCCTCATGTATGGGCCGCCGGGCACCGGCAAGACGCTGCTGGCGCGCTGTTTGGCGGGCGAGGCCGGCGCGACCTTCTTGCACGTGCGCGCCGCGGACGTCAGCTCCAAGTGGTACGGCGAGGCGGAGCAGCGGATGCAGTCCGTCTTTGAACAGGCGCGCCAGGCTTCGCCGGCCATCATCTTCTTCGACGAGATCGACGCGCTCGCGCCGGAGCGGGACGGCGCCCACGAGGTGACGCATCGCGTCGTAAGCACGCTGCTCGAGCACATGGATGGCCTTGAGGAGCTGCAAGGGGTCGTGGTCATCGCGGCCACCAACCGGCCGTCGTCAGTCGACCCGGCGCTGCTACGACCGGGGCGGTTCGACCGCCTGATCGAAGTCGGCTTGCCCGGCCCTGAGGGTCGTCAGCAGATTCTGGCGATCCACTGTCGCGCCGCGGAACGGCGCGCGGGACGATCGCTGTTCGGGGAGCTGGACTGGGTGGCGCTGCGGGAGGCCAGCGAGGGGCTGAGCGGCGCCGAGCTGGCCGAGGCGGTACGGCGGGCGCTGGAGGTCCGTGTCCGAGCCGAGGCGCCACCCACTCCGGTCACCTCGGAGGAGCTGCTACGGCAGATCAATCAGTTGCGGGAGCGAGCGTTCTAGGAGCGATCAGCTATCAGCCGTCAGCCGTCAGCTTTACGGCTGCCAAGACTCTGCTCAGAGGCAGCGCGTTACTCCTCACCGGAAACGATTCAACCGCCGTACTTCCTGCTGATAGCTGACGGCTGATAGCTGATCGCTACTCAACCGTTTGTGCTATCCTACCTACCCGGCCGGGGCGACGTGGCTTGTCGTGGCGGTCTATCCAGGAGGTTGTTGTGGCCAGCACGCTTGCCTTATCGAGCTGGAGCCTGCACCGGCACTTACCGAGGCAAGGCAAGAAGACGCCCGAGACGCCCATCTCCCTCCTCGACTTCATTAGGATCGCGCGCGAGCGCTATAGCTTCGGTCAGATTGAGCTGTGCCAGGCTCATTTCGAGTCGAACCAGCATCGTTACCTCGACAGAGTGAAGACGACGCTTGTCCGCTACGGTGTTCGCGCCATTAACATGCCGATCGACGTGGGCAACATCTCGGCGTTCGACCCGGCCCAGCGCGAGACGGACATCGAGCTGATCCTGAAATGGATCGACGCCGCCGCCTACATTGGCATCCCGGCGGTGCGCGTCAACAGCGGACGCCAGCCGGAAGGCCAGGAGGATCTGCAGATCACGGTCAGCTCGTACCGCACGCTCGTTTCCTACGGCAAGATGATCAACTGCAAGATTCTCATGGAGAATCACGGCGGCATCTCCGCCGACCCGGGCAACATCACCAAGATCGTGAATGCCGTCAACAGCAACTGGTTCCGCCTCCTGCCCGACTTTGGCAACTTCGATCCAACGGTGCGCTACGAGGGCATCCGGACGATGCTGCCCTGGTCCGCGCTGGTCCACGCCAAGACCCTGGACTTTGATGGACAAGGCAATCAGACCGCGTTCGATTTCGACCTCTGCATGCAACTACTGGCTCAAAGTGGCTTCCAAGGGCCGTTGTCCATCGAGTTCGAGGGCGACGACGATCAGTACGAGGGGATCGCGAAGTCGCGGGAATTGTTGCTGCGCTATGTGGGGAGCCGGGCGGCGTAGGTGGCGACGGGCGGATGGCCTAGATAGAGAACACTCATGACTTACGACCCCGACCATCAGCTCAAGGTGCTGTTCCTCTCCACCTGGCCACCGAAGCAGTGCGGCATCGCCACGTTTACGCAGGATCTGACCGAGGGGCTGGTGCAGCTCGACCGGCTGGTCGATTACCGCGTGGTTGCGATCAACGACCCATACGACGACTTCCACTACGAGTGGATGGTGCGGGCGCAGATCGAAAAAGAAAATCTCGACAGCCTGCGCCGGGTGGCGGAGTACATCAACTACTCCGGTTGCGATGTCGTGAGCTTACAACACGAGTTCGGTATTTGGGGCGGCTTCGATGGCGAGTTCCTGCTGCCCTTCCTGGACCAGCTGCGCAAGCCAGTCGTCGCGACGCTGCATTCCGTGCCGCTCACCGGCTCCAGCTTCAACCGCGCCAATCGCGTGCGGCTGGCGGGTGAGATCGGCCGGCGCGTCACGCGGGTGGTGACGTTTGTCCCGGACGCGGGGCGCTTTCTCATCGACACCTGCGGGCTGCCCGAGCAGCGCGTAGATGTCATTTGGCACGGCGCGCCGGAGTTTCCGGACGGGCATCGCGCCGCCGCCCGCGCCAAGCTGGAGTTGAGCGACCGGCTGGTAGTGACCACCTTCGGTCTGCTCACGCGCTTCAAGGGTATCGACCTGGCGCTGCGTGCCTTGCCGGATCTCGTCCATCGGCACCCCAACCTCATCTACCTGGTGCTTGGCCGGCCACATCCGGCGGAGGGCGACCAGTTCTTCCCCAACCTGCAGGCCCTGGTCCGCGAGCTCGGCCTGGAGGCGCACGTGCGTTTCGTCAGCCACTATCTGTCCGACGAGGAGATCGTCGATTACCTCAGCGCGACGGACGTCTACTTGACGCCCTATCTGGATGAGACCCAGATCAGCAGCGGAACGCTCACCTACGCGCTGTCGGCCGGCTGCTGCTGTGTGGCTACCGACTACGTGTACGCCCGGAACGCGCTGGCGGACGGTCGCGGCGTGATCGTGGCTCGCGGCTCCAGTGAGGCCATCCGCGAGGGTCTGGCGACGGTCCTGGCCGACGACGAGCTGCGGCGGACCTACGCCCGACGGGCCCGCGAGTTTGGTCGACGACTCAGTTGGAAGACGGTGGCCAACCAATTTCTGGATAGCCTCTATCGCGCCGTCGACGACGATGCGCCGATCGCGGCGAGGAACTCGCCGGCCACCGTGTCGGCGCGGTAGCGACGGACACGTTCGCGCCCCCCGTCGCCGAGCCGGCGCTGCAGCGCCTCGCCGGCCAGTAGCTGCACCAGCGCGTCCGCTAACGCCGCGGCGTTGTCCGGCGGGACGAGCAGCCCGCAGTCGCCGGCCGGGACTACTTCCGGAACCGCCGCTGCCGCGCAGGCGACGATCGGCAGCCCGGCCGCCATCGCTTCCAGCAACACGATGCCAAAGCCCTCCTGCACGCTGGGCAGGCAGAACGCCGTCGCCGCGCGATACTCGGCGCAGAGCCGGGCAAACGGCACGTGACCGAGGAAGGTGACCTGCTCCGCCAGACCGAGACACCGCACCTGTTCCTGCAGCGCCGCCTCCTCCGGCCCCGTCCCCACGATGCGCAGGCGCGCCCGAGGCTCGGTCACCATGACCTGGCGCATTGCGTCGATGAGCACCCGCACGCGCTTGCGGGGATAGAGGTGACAGACCGTCAAGATGGTCGCCGGTTGACGCGCCGTATCGATGGCGGCCAGGGCCTGCTGCCAGCGGTCGAGATCGATCAGCTCCGGGACGATACGCATGCGCTCGGCCGCCACATCGTAGTGCTGCCCGATCCGCCTCGCCGCGTAGCGACTGGTCGCCAGCACCCGTACCTCCCCGCGCACATTGGCGCGCTCGCAGCGGGACTGCAGCCAGAGCAACCGGCGCACCAGGCCCCGCTCGAAGGTCAGCTCCTCGGCGAGCACGCCCTTGATGGCGACGGCCAGCGGGTAGGGAGTGGGCCTGCTGAGCAAGAAGCCATCCAGGTCGAAGCCAATGACCCGGTCGGGGCGGTGGATAGCGACTCGGGGCCCCAGCGCCAGGTTAAATCGGAGGCGCTTGAACGTGTGGCCTAACGGGGATCGCTGGAACGAGGGAGCAACGAGGCGAACGTCGATGCCGGTACGGCGCAGCGCTTCCGCGAGGACGGAGATGCCAACAAAGGTGCCGCTGCCGCCGCGCACGTCGGTGGGGGTGGAGGTCGCGAAGACGATGCGCACGAAAGTCAACCCGCTTCAACATTTGGCGCCCTCCGAGCAAGGCGCGCCGGGCCTACTGCGCGCATCATGGCGCGCCGCCTGGCATAATACCTGCACCCCACGCCAGGCCGGGCTCATCACCGCAATCTGTCGCTATCGAGGGAGATGGGGAGCCGAATGATCGCGGCGAATGAAGTAGAAGCCTACTACGAGTCGATCGCCCCCTTTTACGACCTGGAGCTATCGGACCGGCACGACGTTCGATTCTGGATCGACCTTGTCCGGCAGTTGCGTCCGCGACAGTTGCTCGAGGTCGGCGCCGGCACTGGCCGGATCACGATCCCGCTGGCCCGACTTGTCGCCCATTGCGGTGGCCAGGTCTGCGGACTCGACCTGTCCGCCGCCATGTTGCAGCACGCCCGCGCCAAGCTCGCCCGATCGGCCCAGCCCTGGCGTGACTGCCTGCGCTTTGCTCAGGGCGATCTCTGCACCTTTGACCTGGGCCAGCGCTTCGACCTGGTAATTGCGGCCGACGACCCATTCGCGCACCTGGTCGACGACGGAGACGCCCAGCGCGCCTTTGCCAACGTGGCCCGCCATCTCAACGGGGGGGGCGTCTTCGCCGTGGAGATGCCGCTCAGTCGCGGTCAGGACATCGCCGACCGGAGGTCATCCCGCTGCTCCGTTCAAGGTGAGCGAACGATCGTTCAGGCGGATCGCCGGCTCGACGTGGACATGGTCCAGAGCTTCACCCCCGGCCGGAAGGTTAGCCGAGTCGTCTTCCGCTACCAGCTCACCGATGGCGGCGGTCACACCCTGCGCCGCGCCGAGTGTTCCTTCGACGGTCGCGTGCGCCGGCCCGATGAGCTGGAGGCGCTCTTCCAAGGCGCGGGACTGCCGGTGACCACCCGCTGGGGCGGATTCGACCGTTCACCCTTCGACCCCACTCGGTCGGGGGAGATGATCTTCGTTGGGATCAAACCGAGCTAGCGAGCCGCCCTACTCCACCCTCAGGATGGTGTAATCGACCTTACCGCCGGGGGTTTCCACCGGTACGCGCTCTCCGACACGGCGATTGAGCAGGGCCTTCCCGACGGGACTCTGGTTGGAGATCCGACCCTCACGCGGTGACGCCTCGTGGGAGCCAACGATGAAATACTCCAGGCGGCGGCCCGTTGCCGTCTCAATGGTCACGTGGGAGCCCAACCCTACTGAGCCGGTGTGCTGATTCTCGATGATCACAGCGTCTTTGAGGAGACGCTCCAGGTCGACGATCTGCCCTTCCACGAAGGCTTGTTGCTGTTTGGCATCCTCGAATGCGGCACTCTCCGAGATGTCGCCGCCCTCGCGGGCCTCGCGGATCATGTCTGCGACCTCAGCGCGGCGAACGTTGCGAAGGTAGTCCAGCTCTAGCCGTATCTTATCCAGACCTTCGGCGGTGACGAACTGGTCAGTGCTACGACGATCTGCCATGCGACGCTTCCTCGATAAAATCAAAACCGACTGGACGGCGTCCAGCCGGTAAGCCGCCGTGAAACCCGACATGGGCGAGGTCCACGAGGGGACCGTGTTCTCTTGTGTTGCCTTGCGCTCATGTACTATACCACGAGCACCCCTTTGGAGCACGCTTGTGCTCGAAGATCGCCCAGGAGAGTCTCCACCTGATCGAAAACATGCCGTTGGAAGACCTCGCTGCGCACGGGGCGGCTGAGTTCGCGCTGATCTGTCGGCCCCTCAAGTTGGTCGGCGCCACTGGCTCGCCGGTGCGCCCAATCGCACTCGTCGATGAGTAATGTGGGTCCCATGCTACTCTCCGCCCTGTGGGGTATCTAGCGCTGCAAATACTGGGGAACGCGATCTTCACCAGCCTGGTGAAGGTCGGGCGGACCCGAAAGCTCGACTATCTGCTGTTCGGCGGCGTCAACTATTTGGTCGCGGCACTGGTAGCAGCGGCCGCGGTGTTGGTGTTTGGGACCCAGGCGTCCTGGGAGGCGATCCTGTTCGGCGCCGTCAACGGCGCCTGCTACCAGGTCACCTTCCTGTTGATGTATGCGCTGCTCAGCATGACCGGCGTCGCCATCATGAGCTCCTTCCTGCGCCTCGCGGTCTTCATGCCGACCATCGCCTCCATCGCTATCTGGCACGAGTGGCCCACACCCGTGCAGGCCGCCGGCCTGCTGCTCACCGCCGTTGCGCTGCCATTGCTCGGGGCCAGCGCCCAGCGGACGGCTCCGGCAGAGTGGCGCTCCTGGCGGCCATTACTGCTGATCACGGCGACGCTGCTCTCCACCGGACTGGGTCTGCTCGCATCTAAGGCGTTCGCTGAGCTGCACCTGGAAGCGCAACGACCCGTGTATCTCTTTGCCACGTTCGGCATTGCCACCGTGTTTTCGGCCTGCGCCTTCCCCCTGCGTGCGCGATTGCGCATCCCTGCTGGGCCGACCGCCGCGGCGCCGGCCGTCGTGCTAGGCATATTGGCCGGACTCTGCAACATCGGGCAGCTCGCGACCTTCTTGAAAGGGCTGGCAACGCTCCCCGGAATCATCGCCTTCCCCGTTTCCGCGGCCGGCGGCCTGCTGGCAGTCACTATCGCGGGCCGTCTGATCTGGAAGGAGCGATTCGCCGGCGCCGCCGTGGCCGGCATCGTCCTTGCGCTCGTGTCCGTGGCGCTGGTCAACGCGTGACAATCCACCCGCCGCTAAAGCAGCGGGCTACGTCTACAAAGCCTGCTAAAGCAGGCTGAATACGCCACATTCGATAGGTTACTCGTGACTTGTACATGGAAATGCCACCGTATGAGTCACGTAGCCGCCTTTAGGCGGCTTTGTAAACGTAGCCCGCTGCTTTAGCGGCGGGTGAAGGTCCCCGTTTGTCAAGGGCCACCACCGGGCCACGGCGTTTACGCCCTACCCAGCACCGCTTCCGGATAGATCTCGTGGGACAGATCCGGCTCGGCCATGCCCTGCTCCTCCAGCCAACGCTCGGCGTCGATAGCCGCCTTGCAGCCGTCGCCGGCGGCAGTGACTGCCTGGCGGTAGCGGTGGTCGCGGACATCGCCGGCCGCGAACACGCCCGGCACGTTGGTGTAGGTGGTGGCGGGATCGGGCATCCGGATGTAGCCGCCGTGGTCGAGGTCGATCTGGCCGGCGAAGATGCCGGTGTTCGGCTGGTGCCCGATGGCCATGAAGATACCGTCGGTCTCCTGGAGGGAGCGCTCCCCCGTGACCAGATTCTGGAGCTGGACGCCCGTGACCTTCTCGTCGCCCAGGATGGCGGCCACGGTGGAGTTCCAGACGAAGTCGATCTTCGGATTGTTCTGCGCCCGCTGCTGGAGCACCTTGCTGGCCCGCAGCGTGTCGCGGCGGTGGACCACCGTCACCTTGCTGGCGTAGCGGGTGAGGAAGATGGCCTCCTCCATGGCCGTATCGCCGCCGCCCACGACGACCAGACGGCGATCCTTGAAGAAGAAGCCGTCGCAGGTCGCACAGGCCGACACGCCGCGTCCGCGCAGCCGCTCCTCGCCGGGCACGCCCAGCCACTTGGCGGCGGCTCCGGTAGCAATGATCACGCTGTCGGCCGTGTAGGTCGTGTCGGCGGTGTTGACGACGATCGGGCGGTGCGAGAAGTCGACCGCCTCGGCGTCCACGTCGATCACCTCGGCGCCGAAGCGCTCCACCTGCTCGCGGAACTCCGCCATCATCTCCGGCCCCTGGACGCCCTGGGAATAGCCGGGATAGTTCTCCACGTCGCTGGTCAGCATCAACTGACCGCCGGATGTATAGCCCGCCAGCACCAGCGGATTCAGGTTGGCGCGTGCCGCGTACAGCGCAGCGGTGTAGCCGGCCGGACCGGACCCCAGGATGATGACTTCACGATGATTAGGGCGCTGCTGCACGCGACGCCTCCTTTCTGCGATTGTGCTCCCATGGTAACCGCTGCATATAAGAGGTATGTGTACGGCGCCCTAGGGAAGGGTGAGTAACCGGGGGCCGTCCTCGGTGATGGCTACGGTGTGCTCGAATTGGGCGGACAGGCTGCCGTCGGCGGTGATGACCGTCCACTTGTCGCCCAACAACTGGGTGTCGGGGCCGCCGGCGTTGATCATCGGCTCGATGGTGAACACCATGCCGCGGCGCAACACCGGTCCCTTGCCGCCCGGCCCGTGGTGGAACACCTGGGGATCTTCGTGCAAGGAACGCCCCACGCCGTGACCGCAGTATTGCCGGACCACGGAGAAGCCCTCGCCTTCTACATAGTTCTGGATGGCGTCGCCGATGTCCGTGAGGCGACGGCCGACGCGCGCCTCCTCGATTCCCACATACAGCGACGCTTCGCACACCTCCAGCAGCCGGCGGGCGAGCGGTGACACCTGGCCAACGGGGATGGAAATGGCGGCGTCTCCATGGAGACCACGGTAGTTGGCGCCCACGTCGATGGTGATGATGTCGCCGTCCTTCAGCCGGCGCTGACCCGGAATACCATGCACGACTTCGTTGTTGACGGCGACACAGATGCTGGCCGGGAAGCCCTGGTAGCCCTTGAAGGAGGGCTTCGCTCCCCGCTTCCGGATCAGCTCGTCGGCCTTGGCGTCCAACTCCGCCGTGGTCACACCGGGCTTCACCTCGGCGCGCATGAAGTTGAGCGTGTCCGCCACGATGCGCCCGGCCTCGCGCATCTGGACCAGCTCGGATGGGGTCTTTAGGATGATTGCCACGGCTCGTTATGCAGTATCCACGACTCCGGCGCCGATGAAGACGCCGACCGCTCCCAGCAGCAGGAGCACGGCCAGATAGCGAAAGCCCGGTCCCCCGGCCGGCGCGACAGCGTACTCGGCGATCGCCGCCGCTGCCAGCAACACCAGGCCAAAGACGATGGTCCGGCTCATCCGAGGGTGTGGTACTGACGCCGAACGCGACTCTTCGGGGTGCATTTCGTCCTGGGCTTGAACACCGGTGTCCATATCGTATATCGTACCCTATGTGACGCTACGAGAAGGCAGAAAGGGATGCAGGCCATGCGCGCGCCATTGCTCTATCGGCAAGGGGAGCCCATGGGGGTGGAGGAGGTCGAGCTGGACCACCCGCACGAGGGGGAAGTGCTCGTCAAGATGGCGGCGAGCGGCGTCTGCCACAGCTGCCTGCACGCGGCCGACGGCTCCTGGGCCGACGTACCGACGCCGATGGTGTTGGGCGACGAGGGCGCCGGTGTGGTGGAGGAAGTCGGCCCAGGGGTACGCTCGCTGGCGCCGGGCGACCACGTGATCCTGTCCTGGGCGCCTTCCTGCGGCCACTGTCGCTACTGCGCCACCGGCCGCCCGCAGATCTGCGAAGAGCGGCCGGAGCAGTACCACATGACGGACGGCACCACGCGCATGCGCTGGAAGGGCAATCCCGTCTACCATTACGGCTACGTCGCCACCTTCGGGCCGATGAGCGTCGTCCCGGCGTCCTGCGCCGTGCCCATCCGGAAAGATATGCCGCTGGACAAGGCGGCGCTGATTGGCTGCTCAGTGATGACCGGCGCCGGCGCGGTGCTGAACACCGCCAAGGTCCCAGCGGGCGCCAGCCTGGCCGTCTTTGGCGCCGGCGGCATCGGGCTGAATGCCATCCAGGGCGGCGACATCGCCAGCGCCACTCCCCTGATCGCGGTCGACACCGTCGACGCGAAGTTGGAGTTTGCGCGCGATTTCGGCGCCTCGCACGTCATCAACTCTCAACGGGAGGACCCGGTGCAGGCGATCAGGCGCATCACCAAGCGCGGCGCCGACTTCACAGTGGTCGCAGTCGGCCACGCCGGAGCGATGCGCCAGGCCTACGACGCGCTGGCGCCGGGCGGCACCTGTGTCGTCATCGGCATCCCCGCCAGCGGGACCGCGCTCACGCTCGACGCCCACTTCATCGCCGGACGGGAGAAGCGGCTGGTCGGCTCCTGCTACGGCTCGGCATCGGTCCAAGCCGACTTCCCGCGCATGATCGAGCTCTACATGAGCGGCAAGCTCAAGATCGATCAGCTCATCACCCGTCGCTACGGCATCGACGAGGCGAACGAGGCCTTCCGCGCGCTGGCGGCGGGGGAAGTCGCACGCGGGCTGATCGTGTTTTAGGAGAGAACCTCACCCCCTGTCCCGGTCCCCGGCGCGGAGAAGGGAACTCAGCCGGCCAGCAAACTCACCCATCAGGTGATGTCGTCTCGGATGGAAGGACTCATCAGCGGAGCACGTCCTTCATCCGCTCGTGCACCTGCGCGCTTGGATGGGGAAGCTACGCCCGAATCCTCCCGGCGTCGCGTGCCGATCACGCACCTCATGTCGAAACGTAAGACAGGTAGACCAAGAAGATCGGTATGTCGGAGCCGGCATGGAAAAGGACAGAGGCGAGAATGCTTCCCGACCTTTGCATCAGGTAGCCCATCGACAGTCCAAGAATGGCGGTGTACCCGAGAAATGGCAGCAGATGGAGGGCATACTGAACTTGCACATGGAACGACGTGAATACCGTGGCCGCGAGCAGATTTGAGGACAACGGACCCAGAGACCGCTCGTACTTCTTGAGAAAGAGACCCCTAAACCACAGCTCCTCGCGTAGCCCATTGCAGAGTACAAGGATTACGAGTGCCGGAGCTAGGGTGAGAAAACGTGAAAAGGTCACAACGCTGTGTGTTGGGAAGAATGCCTCGGTGCGCCCGCGCGCGGCCAGCACAAAGAATGCCAGAAAGCCGATGACGCCAATAACCGGTCCGATCCAATTGTTGGCCCTACCGATGAAGATGTCGCGCAGGCTCGCCCCTGATGCCTTGGTAAGCACGATGATCAGAGTCACCATGCACAGCGTGCTGAAGAGCTGCACCAGCACCGTCCCAAGAACGGTGGACGCAAGAGGGTTGGTGCTGCTCGGAGTCTGGTGCAGCACGTTCTGGACGAATCCCCGTTGGAGTGGGCTCACGCTCAGGTCCCCAACAAAGCCCGCGACCGTGAAAACGAAAAACGCGAAGGGAATGTCCCAGTAGGCCCGCAGGGCCTGACTCCTGCGTGCGAGCAGCGCGATTACCAGCAAGAGAGCGGCGAGTCCCGCTAGAAAGGCGTCCTCGAAGATCCCCGGGGGCGCCAAAGAAACGCTGGCTCGATAGGCGGAGGCAGCGACCAAACACAGGGCGGCCAACAGCAAACGCGAGATCAGGCTGGTCGATACCTTGAGGGGCGGAACGGTGCTGCTCAATGGTTCCTGCGCGGCTTCCAGGGTCCCACCTCGCGTTCTTGTCCGTGGACAAATCTCCTTGCGTATGGCCTACGGTAGATGCTACGATACCCGACATGGCGCCACCTGTCAAGCCCCATCGACCGCGCCGGCAGCGGGGTTCGCTGAGCCGTGACCATGTGATCGAGGCAGCGCTCGCGCTGGCGGACGAGGCCGGCCTCGACGCGCTGTCGATGCAGAGCCTGGCCCGCCGCCTGGATTGCGGAGTGATGACCATTTACGGCTACATCGAGAGCAAGGATGACCTGCTCGACGCGATCGCCCAATGGGGACTCCGCGACCTGCGCTTGCCCCGCCCACTACCCGGCGAGGCCGAAGCGCTCCTGGTTGCTTGGGGGCGCGCGCTCCGCACGACGCTGGTCGAGCACCCCAGCCTCCCGGTTATCTTCCTCGCCCGAGCGGTGATCGGGCCGGGAATCTTCCGCGGCGTCGAGGTCCTGCTGCGGGCGCTGAGCGAGGACGGAGTGGCGCCCGCGGCCGGGGTCCATGCCATCTACGCCGTGCTCATCTACGCCACGGGCTTTGCGGCCTGGGAGATCCCCCGCGCGCGACGGCAGCCGCGGGCCGCATACGAGGCCAGTTGGCGCCGAGCGTTCGCCAGCCTTCCGCCGGCCGACTTCCCTCTTTCCGGTGGCGTGCTCGACGAACTCGGGCAGGTCGCCGCCGACGAGCAATTCCAACTTGGACTCACAGCTCTGGCTGCCGGCTTGGCTGCCGGGCTCACGCCGACATGAGGGTTGACTTGGCGCCACCATCGACCACAACGCAGCGGCGCCGGCAAAGCCGGTGCGCTCGGTGCTAGGCGGGCGGTGCCATCGCCAGGGCCGCGTGACACCCCCCCTCAAAGGAGCCTCACCCTAATCGAATAGCCGTCCGACCGGATAGCTGAAGCCGGGTACGACGTCTAAACCATCCAGATGCTGCTCGCTGGTCAGCGTTGCCGCCGGAGCATCGGGTCCTGGAAGCCAGACGTCAACGACTCGACGTGATGCCCACAGCACCCAGACCAGGCGGGTACCCGCCGCTAACCACAGGCGAGCCTTGGCCGACAGCTCCGGCCGGAACTGGCTGGGAGAGGCCACTTCGACGACCAGGTCAGGAGCCAAACGGAGGTAGCCACGCCGCTCGGGGCTGCCTTGAGGGGGGAGCCGTTCGGCGCGCACAAACGCGATATCGGCGCCAAGTACCGTGTCTGGCTCGTCAGGGAGAGTCAGGATGAACCCGGTATCGCCGACGGTGACGCTGCCCAGGTGGTGGTCGCGCACATAGTAGAGAAGACTGGCGGCCAAATCCAACTCGTTGACGCCATGTTCGAACCCGGGTGGCGGCATCCGCACCAATCTCCCCTCGATCAGCTCGTACGCCCAGCCGTCGTCGGGCAGACGCGCGAGTTCGTCGGCGGTCATGTGGCCTGGCGCGTTGGGCGCGGGTTCTGCCCACGGGGCGAAGACTGTCTGCGCCATCTCATTCCCTCGATCCGGTCTGCGGGACAGGCATGCACCTTGACGTGAGGCTACCATGCGCCGCATTCCTGGCCGAGAAACGGAATCCCAGTTACGGCGTCTCACCACCGCGCAATTCGCGCGAAGGGGCTTTGCCGATAAGGGAGGCAGGGCCGGCGCTGACGGCGCGGACCACGCCGATCCCAGGGCGGTCGGGCAAGACCAGCTTGCCATCCCGAACGGTGACGCCCGTGTACGGATCGTCCACCACCAGGAGGTTGCCGTCCAGGTCGGCGTGCTCCACCAGCGGTGTGAGGTGGGCGGCGGCGGTGATGCCGACGGAGCTCTCGATCATGCAGCCGATCATCACCTGCATGCCGTGGAGGTGCGCTGCTCGGATCTGGTCGATCGCCGCGCGCAGGCCGCCGCACTTGGCCAGCTTGACGACGATGCCGTCGACGGCGCCGGCCAGCGCGTGGACATCGGCCGCGGTGACGCAGCTCTCGTCGGCGAAGATGGGCAGCGGCGACTGCCTGCGAAGCCAGCGCAGAGCCTCCGGGTCGCCGGGCGCCAGCGGCTGCTCGACAAACTCGATGCCGAAGTCGGCCAGTTGCCGGATGGCGGTCACGGCCTCCCGCGGCGTCCAGGCCGCGTTGGCGTCGACGCGGATGCGAGCGTCGGGGCGCGTATCGCGGATGGCTCGCAAGCGGGCGACGTCGTCGGGCGTGCCGACCTTCACCTTGAGGATCGGGTACTGGGAGGCCACGGCGGCCTTGCGGGCCATCTCCTCCGGCTCGGCAATGCCAATGGTGAAGGAGGTCTGGGGTGTTCTCGATGGGTCGAGGCCGAGGAGACGGTAGACCGGCACGCCGAGCCGCTGACCGATCAAGTCGTGTATGGCGCATTCCACGGCCGCCTTGGCTGCCGCGTTGTATCGAATTCGGGTATCGAGCCGCTCGCAGATACTCTGGAGGTCGAACGGGTCGTCGCCCAGCAGCTCGTCGAACAGGCCGAGGCAGGCGCGCACGGTCTCGCCGGTCTCGCCGTAGAAGCTGGAGGGGGCCGCCTCGCCGACGCCAGTGTGCTCGCCATCGCCGACGTGCGCGAGCACCGGGCGGGCGACCGTCTGCACGCCGCGACTGATGCGGAACGGCTCGCGCAGGTGGAGCTCGAGCGTCTCCTGAGACAGCGCCAGCTTGCTCATGCCACCGCCTTCGATTCCTGAACAGCAGCGACGTGCGTGGCAACGGCATCCAACAGCTTGCCGGGCTTGAAGCGCACCGGATCGTCCGTGGGGAGACCGGTCAACTGTTCGGCCTCCTCGATGAACCGGCGGGCCGCCGCGTCGTCATGGCCGAAGGTGTTGAGGGCGATAGCACAGACCTTGGACGGCTGGACCCAGGACGCCGCCTCCTCGTACAGCCGGATGAGCGCGGGCAGCGGCGGAATGGGCAATCCGTAGCCGCGCACCTCGGTGCGGTCCGGCTTGTGGACCAACACCATGGCATCGGCGCGGGCGCCGTGGACGAGCGCCAATGTCACCGGAGAGTAGGCCGGGTGGATCAGCGAGCCTTGTCCCTCCACCCACACCCAGTCGTGGGCTTGGCAGGCCGGAACGACCTGCCGCTCGATCGCGCCAGGCATGAAGTCGCCGATAACACGGTCCAGCGGCACACCGTCGCCGGCGATGATGATGCCCGTCTGCCCCGTCGCCACGAACTTGGACGACCAGCCGCGCTCCCTGGCGGCCAGGTCCAGTTCCAGCGCCGCCGTCATCTTGCCGATGCTGCAGTCGCTGCCCACGAACAGGATGGTGTGACTGCCGGCACGGTGTTGCGTGCCGAGCGCCACCTGCTCATCAGGCGACGGCAGACGCACATCCCACAACTCCACGTCGCGCTGGCGAGCTAGGGCGACGAGCTCCGGATCGTCGCGCAGCAGGACGTGGAGGCCGTTGATGATCGCCACGCCGTGCTCGATGGCCGCGCGCAACTGCCAGCGCCACTCGGCGGGAAGCTGCCCGCCGCGCGGGGCGATGCCAATGAGCAGCGCGTCCGGCTCCAGCCGTAAGGCTTCGGTCACGTCACGAACGATAGGGATGCCGTGGCCAGCGCCAACCACCGCGCCGACATCCTGGCCGGCGCGACCACTGTCGATCACGGCCACCACCGTCTGCGGGCCGTAGCGGATCACCCCGGTGCCCGTCTTTGCGGTCACCGGTTCGAAGGAGCCTTCGGCCAAAATACAGAGCCGCTTCGCCTCTCGCGCCAGTTTCACGCTAGCTCCTTATGACCTTCAGCAGCTCGTCGCGCCTGGCCTCCATGGTCGCGCAGTCGTCCGCCTCCACGTTCAGGCGCAACAGCGGCTCCGTGCCGGACGGGCGGACGTTGAACCACCAGTGGTCGTACTGGACGGTGACGCCATCTAGGTGGTCGATCTTGCCGTCCGAGTGCTGGGCCTGGAGCTGCCGAAGCTTAGCGGGGATGTTGGCGACGGTGGAGTTGATCTCCCCGCTGCGGCAGCGCCGGTCGAGGCTGGCGATCACCTCTGAGGCCGGGCGTCCTTCCTCGGACAGGATTTCCAGGCACATCAGCAGGCTGATCATTCCCGAGTCGGCATACCAGAAGTCGCGGTAGTAGAAGTGGCCGGAATGCTCGCCGCCGAAGATGGCGTCCTCGGCGCGCATCTGGGCCTTGATGAAGGAGTGGCCCACCCGCGTGCGCACGCCGCGGCCGCCATCCCGCTCGATCAGCTCCGGCACGCTGCGCGAGCAGATCAGGTTGTACAAGATGGTCGAACCGGGGAACTTGTGGAGCAGGCTGCGGGCCACCATCAGCACGACGACGCTTCCGTCGGCCAGCTTGCCCTGCTCGTCGACCAGAAACATGCGGTCGGCGTCACCGTCGAACGCGGCCCCCAGGTCGGCGTGGTGCTCGCGCACCGCCTTTTGCAGGTCGACCATGTTCTGTGGCTCGATGGGGCTGGCCGGATGGTGGGGGAAATGGCCATCCAGCTCGAAGTAGAGCGGGACGATCTCGACCGGCAAATCGCCAAAGACGGCCGGCACGACCTGACCAGCCATCCCATTCCCCGCATCCACCACCACGCGCAGCGGGCGCAGCTTGGCCTTGTGGACAAATCTGAGCACCTTCTCGACGTAGGAGGGCAAGGCATCGAGGCTGGTTGTGCGACCACCGGCCGTGCCCGGTGGGATACGATTGCCGAGCACCAGATCGCGCACGTCGTTGAGTCCGGTGTCGCTGCTCACCGGCACGGCATTGGCCAGGCAGAACTTCAGGCCGTTGTAGTTGCCGGGGTTGTGCGAGGCGGTGATCATGACCCCCGCGGGCAGGCCGAAGTGTCCAACGGCACAATAGAGCTCATCGCTGCTGGTGAGTCCGAGGTCCACAGCTTCGGCGCCCTGCTGGACGGCGCCGCGGACGAAGGCCTGGGCAATGGCCGGCGACGAGAGACGCATATCGCGACCGACGGCGATGCGCGGCGTCTGCATCTGAGCAATAAAGGCCCGGCCGACCTGGTACGCCGTCTCCTCATTCAACTGGACCGGGTACGTGCCGCGAACGTCGTACGGCTTGAAGATACTGGGATCGATTGCCACGTGCTACCTCCGTCTGGGGGCGTCATTCGCCGCTCTCTCGAAGTGCCCAGATTCTAACAGCAGGGCCGGATCGCTGGAGAACACAACACCTACGGCGAGGGAGCGCGGGCGTCCCGCCCGCCCCGGTTTTCCCGGAACATGAGCCGATTGGCCCGACGCGCTCCAAGGTGCCGCGGCACGGGGCGGGCGGGACGCCCGCGCTCCCCGAACGCTCCGGTTCCCACTGGCATTGCACCTTTGTGCTCCGGCGCCTACCATCGTCGATAGACCTGCCGAGCACGCCGGTGCTGAGCAGTGAAACAGTAGAAAGAGCAATGGAGTGGCAGGCGAGCTTGGATTAGGACTCATTGGATCCGGGGCCATCGCGCGGGCAATGTACGTGCCGGCGGCCACGGCTCTGGCATCACAAGGCGTACGTCTTCTGGCGGTGGCGGACACGGTACCGGAGAAGGCCGATGCGCTGGCCGCGTCCACCGGCGCGGTCGCGTATCACGATCATCGGCGCCTCCTGGAGCACCCCGGTCTGCAGGCGGTTGTTGTTGCTACGACCATCGGAACGCATGCGGCAGTCGCCCTCGACGCGTTGCGCGCCGGCAAGCACGTCTTGCTTCAGAAGCCGATGGGCACGACCCTGGCCGAGGCGGACGAGATCATCGCTACGGCGCAGCGTCAGGGTGTGACATTGCAGTGCGAGCCGCCCCACCGCATGAATCCCAATGCCGAACGCGTGCGCCAAGATATGCGGGAGGGCCGCATCGGGAAGCCCTGCCTCTTCGTCGCTCGCGCGGCGCACGCCGGGCCGCCGGATCGCCCCTGGTTCTACTTCCAGGAGCACGGCGGCAGCGTGATCTTCGACATGGGCGTGCATGCACTCTCCTGGGTGCTCGGAGTCGCCGGACCGGCGCGCCGCGTCTCGGCAGCCTACACGCGCAGCATCCCCGAGCGGCTCATCAACAACCAGCCGCTGAAACCCGACATCATCGACAACGCACTGATAACCCTGGAGCTGGCCAGCGGCGCTCTCGCCAGTGTGATCACCAACTATTGCACCGTGGCTTCCCTGGTACCGTCCGTCGAGGTCTACGGCTCGGAGGGTACCATCCTGGTGAACGGCCCCCAGGCCAACTACATGCGCTTCTCCTCCGGCGGCGTGCTGGAGCGACCGGGCGCGGCCCAAAGCGAGCTGGGTTGGTTCATGCCCACCCGCACGACCGGCCACCTGGCGCGCCTCACGACCGGCGAGGAGACCCGCGACGCGCGGCTCTCCAGCCTCAATCACTTCGTGACCTGCATCCGAACCGGCGCGACCCCTATCCCCGACGGCAAGTTCGCGCGCCACACGCTGGAGGTCATGGTCAAGGCGGCCGAAGCCGCGACCACGGGGCAAGCGCAGTCGCTGAGCACGGAGTTTTGAGAGATGCGGGCCTCTCATGCGCTGGGGTCAGCGGCCTATGAGATGTGCTGTCATATTGGCGTGTCCACCCGCCGCTAAAGCAGCGGGCTAAGATTACAAAGCCGGCTAAAGCCGGCTGGAATACGATGACGTTGGATATTACCGCGCCTATTGGCCCTAAGAGGGCGGTGAGTGTGCGTTAACCGCGCCATCACGATGGCTCTATCAGATTCTAGCCGGCTTTAGCCGGCTTTGTAATCTTAGCCCGCTGCTTTAGCGGCGGGCGAACGCCGGTTGATAAACATACATCCTATTCGGCAAAGGCGCCGACGAATGATCCGAGCGTGGTCCTTCCGCGATCATGTGCGCCCGACCGAAGTGCTCCCGTTCCCACGTATACTGAACCAAGAAACAGGGGAGCCTACTGAAGCTTGTCGGTGTTTGAACGGCTGGGCCGCTGGTGCGCGGGCCACCCCTGGCCCGTGGTTATTGTATGGGCCATCCTCTTTGCCGTCAGCGCGCCAGCCCTGCTGCATCTGGCCGGCGTCCTCAAGGTCGGCGGCTTTTCCAACGACACCACGGAATCGGCGCGTGCTCGGGCGGAGCTGCAGACCCGCCTCGGTTACAGCGCCAACGAGCTGCTGGTCGTCGTCTCGAGTCCCACTCTGCGCCCCAACGACGACACGTTTATCAACCAGGTACACTCCGCGCTTGCAGACGTAGCCAAGGAGCCGGAGATCCGGCAGGTCGTCTGGCACACGGACAATTTCCGGCAGGTCGGACGCGACGGGCATACGGCGTACGAGCTGCTGGTGCTGGACCCCAGCGTGGATGCCGGTCCCGCCATCGTTGCCGCGGTGCAGGCGCGTCTGCACCCGACCAGCTTGCACGTGCTGCTGGGCGGCGCGGCAGCCTTCTACTCCGACATCGAGGCGGTGAGCTCGGACGATCTGCACCGCGCTGAACTCATCGCCTTTCCCTTCGCGGCCATTGCGCTGGTGCTGGTTTTTCGCTCGCTGGTTGCTGCGCTGGTCCCGGTCGTGGTCGGGGGCGTGGGTGTGACCGTGGCGACGGCCTTGATCTTTCTGCTCGCCCACGTCACCGATATGTCGATCTTCGTGATGAACGTCGCCACCATGATCGGTCTGGGCCTGGGCGTTGACTATTCGCTGTTCATCACCAGCCGCTTCCGCGAGGAGCTGGCCACCGGTTACCAGGAGATCAATAGGGACAGTCAGCAGCCGGTCGGTGTCAACTGTCATCCTGAGCGCAGCGAAGGACCCCTGGCAGGGCAGGCCAGCCGCCTCGCAGGCCTGCGCAGCGCCGACGCCACGCCGGGGGTCCTTCGCTGCGCTCAGGATGACTATGCTGGAGCGCCGGGCCTCCAGGTGGCGCCGTCCGCCATCCCTCGCGAAGCGGTGCGCGCCGCGATCGTGCGGACGGCTGGAACGGCCGGTCGCTCCGTGTGCTTCTCTGGGCTCACCGTCTGCCTCGGTTTGCTCGCGCTGCTCGGTTTCGACTTCATGCTGCTGCGATCGGTCGGTATTGGCGGCTGCCTGGTCGTGGTGTGTACCGTGCTGGCGGCCTTGACGCTGCTACCGGCCTTGCTCTCGCTCCTCGGCCCGCGCATCGATGCCTTCCAGGTGCTGCCGAAGTCGCGCGGCGTCACCTTGTTCTGGGACCGGCTGGCTCGGGTCGTGATGCGACGACCTCTGGCTATAGGCGTACCGGCACTGGCGCTCTTGCTCCTGCTTGGGGCGCCGTTCCTGCACGTCCGGTTGAGCTCACCGGACGCCTCGATCTTGCCGAAATCGGTACCGTCGAGGAAAGCGTTCGACGTACTGAACGCGCAGTTTGCCACCGGCGACACGGCGCCCATTATGGTGGCCATTCGCGTCCCCGGCGAGGCGCTCGATTCGGCGAACCTCGACAAGCTATTCGACTTCACCCACGCCATTGCGCGGGACCAGCGCGTGGCCAGGATCGACAGCATCGTCACTATCGATCCGCGCATCACGAAGGCCCAATACCATTTGCTCTACGCCGACCCTACGCGCATCCCCGACTACTGGGCCGCGACCCTCCTCTCCAGCACGGTGAAAGGAGACACCGTGTTGGTCCAGGTAGACAGCAAGTACCCGTCGACCTCGCCGGAGTCGCAAGGACTGGTCCAGTCCATTCGGCAGATGTCGTTAGGATCGGGCGCCTCGATTCTGGTAGACGGCGAAGCGGCGGAGATCCACGATGTGGTGCAACAGCTCTACCATGACTTCCCAAGGGCCCTCCTATTCATCGTGCTCACCACCTACAGCGTGCTCTTCTTCTTGTTCCGCAGCGTCGTCTTGCCGCTGAAGGCCATCATGATGAACACGCTCAGCATCGTCGCCAGCTACGGAGCGTTGGTCTTCGTCTTTCAGGATGGCCACCTGAGCGGCCTGCTCGGTTTCAGTCCGCTTGGCTATGTGGAAGCGACACTACCCATCCTCATGTTCTGTACCTTGTTCGGCCTGAGCATGGACTACGAGGTGTTCTTGCTCTCTCGGATCAAAGAGGCCTACGAGGCCTCAGGGGACAACCAGAGCAGCGTCGCCGAGGGCATGCGCCGGAGTGGCCGCATCATCACCAGCGCCGCCCTCATCGTCATCCTCGTGAGCTCGTCGTTTATGGCGGCGGGGATCATCCTCATCAAGGCGCTGGGGCTGGGTGTGGCGCTGGCCGTGCTGTTGGATGCCACAGTGGTCCGCGCCTTGTTGGTTCCGGCGACGATGCGGCTGTTGGGCCGGTGGAACTGGTGGCTGCCGACCGCCCTGGCCGGACGCCTGGCGATCCCAGCTCGGCCGGCGGTGCGCAGGTCGGAAGGTTGATCGTGCGCCTGTCCTGGCTTCTCTGGATCGGCCGGCTGCTGCGGAGCCCGGCTGTTGTCGCGCTGCTCGTACTGTCCGGCTGTTCGTCGTCGGCTCCCACGACGTCGGTGGTGGCGGTGGCCACGGCGACCCCGTCGCCCCATCTCGCTGTCTCCAACCCGAACCATGCCACGCTGCCTGGAGACGAATCACCGCACGGCGACCTCACGGAGTGGTGGTACTACACGGGCCACCTGGCGGCCGCCGATGGGCGCCATTACGGCTTCGAGCTGGTCTTTTTTCAGAGCCGGCGCGGCGACACACCACCCGGCTACGCCGCGCACTTCGCCCTCACCGATGACCGGAGGAAGACCTTCCACTTCGACCACCGTTCCGGCAGCGGCGAGCAGGGCGGCACTGGAGCCGGCTTTGACCTACACCTGGGCGAGTGGAGCGCGCAAGGCGCTCGGGGTCGCGACAAGCTAACGGCGACAATGACTGACTACGCCATTGATCTGGATGCCAGCGCTGTCAAGCCGGCCGCTCTCCATCGTGGCTCCGGGCTGATCGACTTCGGCGACTTCGGCAGATCGTACTACTATTCGCGCACGCGCATTGTGGTGACCGGTACCGTGCGGGACCACGGGCAGGCCGTGGCAGTGACCGGTCTGGCTTGGATGGATCACCAGTGGGGCAACTTCATCGTCGGCAGCGTGGGCGGCTGGGACTGGTACAGCATCCAGCTCGACAATGGCACCGATGTCATGCTGTCGGTCAATCGCGGCGCCGATAACAAGCAGTACTTGTCCTATGGAACCTACGTGCCACCGTCTGGACCAGCCGTTGATC
This sequence comes from uncultured Chloroflexota bacterium, assembly GCA_937967325.1. GTDB lineage: Bacteria > Chloroflexota > UBA4733 > UBA4733 > UBA4733 > UBA4733. The sequence continues at coordinate 12,940 of CALBSQ010000360.1, read as the reverse complement.
TGCCTGCCGGCTCGTTCACGACGCAAGCGACCGGCTCCTGGACGAGCCCGGCGACGGGCATCACCTACCCGTCCGGTTGGCAGGTTGCCCTTCCTTCGGAGCACCTGACCTTGTCCTTGGAACCGACCGTTCAAGATCAGGAGCTCGACTTGAGCAGCGCGTCGCAACCGATTTACTGGGAGGGCGAGGTCACGGTGACCGGAACTGATGGCAGCAAGTCTGTGGCTGGGCAAGGCTACGTGGAACTGACCGGTTACGGGCAACCGCGTTAGCTGTGCATCCACCAAGTCTGGGACGCGCTTCCCGTTGTCATCCTGAGCGCGGCGAAGGGACCCTGGCCGGGCAAGCCAGCCGCCCTTCGGTCCCGCGCAGCACCAGCGGTTACGCCAGGGGTCCTTCGCCGCGCTCAGGATGACAACGGCGAGGTCGCAAGGCGCTGGGATCTGCCGGGGCTAGCTGGATGCACGGGTTTGGGCCGGGGCGTCTCAGCTTTGCGCTATGCTACGGAGTGGCGCTGTGGACTGGCGCCGGCGGGCAAGGTGGCGACATGGCTTCGATTCCCACGGCGGCGCCGCGCGTGCGACGCGAGACGCTGGCAAATGGCCTCACGGTACTCCTGGAGGAGGACCATGCCGCGCCGGTAGCGGCCTTCTATGTCTTCTATCGGGTCGGCTCCCGCAATGAAGTGGCGGGGCGCACCGGCCTGGCTCATTGGGTGGAGCACCTGCTCTTCGACGGGACTCCCCGGTTTCCTAAGGGCGAGCTGCACCGAGTGGTGGCTGCTAACGGCGGCTACCGCAACGGGTTCACCTGGACCGACGGCACGGCCTTCTTCGAGGCGCTGCCCGGCGAGCGCATCTCCCTGGCGCTCCAACTGGAAGCTGACCGCATGGTCAATGCCCTGTTTGATCCGGCCGAGGTCGAGCGGGAGCGCACCGTCATCATCTCCGAGCGACAGGGCGGCGAGAACTACCCGACGCGCCACCTCTCCGAAGAAGTGATGGCCGCAGCCTTCAAGGCCCATCCCTACGGCCAACCGGTCATCGGCTGGAAGTCCGATCTGGAGCGTATCACGCGGGAGGAGCTATTCCAACATTACCGTCGCTACTACCACCCGAACAACGCTGTCGCGGTCGCCGTCGGGGACTTTGATTCTGACGAGATGCTGAGCCGCATCGGCGAGCACTTTGGCGCCATCGCCGCCGGCGAGCCGGCCGTTCCGGTGCGCTCGGTAGAGCCGGCGCAAGAAGGCGAGCGCCGGCTGGAGGTGCGACGGCCTGGCGGCGCCAGCCATCTGCTGGCGGTTTACCACGTGCCGGCGGCGAATCACCCCGACATCCCGGCGCTTTCCGTGGCCGACGCCATCCTGTCGGGCGGAAAGGCGCTGGGGCGTGGCGGCGGCGGGATGGGGCGCAGCTCGCGTCTCCATCGCGCGCTGGTCGATTCGGGCATATGCAGCGGCGCCTTCGCCAGCACCGGCGCCAGCATCGACCCCGGACTGTTCTACGTCAGCGCGACAATTCGTCCAGGCGCCGACGCGCAGGAAGTCGAGCAACGGGCCTTCGCGGAGGTGCAGCGGCTTGCCGGCGAGCCTGTGAGCGACGAGGAGCTGCGGAGCGCCATCGAGCAGACAGCGGCGCAGTTTGCCTACGCCGCCGAGGGTGTCAGCCGGAAGGCCTCGGCGCTTGGCTACAGCTCCCTCGTCGGGTTGCCCACCGACGACACGGAGTTGCTGACCCGGTTGCGCGCTGTCACCGCTGCCGACGTGCAGCATGTGTGTGCCCAATACCTGATGGAGACCAACCGAACGACTGGCTGGTTCCATCCGTCCGACTCGAATGGCAAGCCGGGGAAGACGGCTACCGCATCCGCGGCCGTTGCAACGGGCGGCGCTCGCGCCGCGCCGGAGACCGTGTCGCGCCTGGTCGCCGCCGGCGTCCCGGCCGTGCGTACCGGCGTCGGCAAGCGCTTTTCCATCCGGCGCGAGACCCTCAGTAACGGCATCGTCGTCCTGGTCCACCAATCGCCCGGCACACCCTGGAGCCTCGTGCGCGTGTCGGTACCGGGCGGACGCGCCTATGACCCCGAGGGCCAGGAGTGCACGGCGGCGGCGCAGAGCGCCTTGCGCCTGCGGGGCACGACCAAGCGCGGCTACGAGCAGATCGCGGCGGAAACCGACCGGCTGGGGATGCAACTTGGCGGCGGCGCCGGTGATTACTTCAGCACCTATTCCTTGAAGTCGTTGATCGACCACCTGAACAGCGGCCTCGACCTCCTTGCCGACGTGCTGCGAAACCCCGCCTATCCGGAAGCGCACCTGGATGTCGTACGCACACCGTTACTGGCGCAAGCGCGGGAGGAAGCGACCAACACGCGGGCAGTCGCGGAGCGCCGCTTCCATGAGCTGGTCTACCCCGCCAGCCATCCATTCCACCGCTGGCCGACGGGGACTCCCGAGGGCATCAACGCGATCAGCCGAGAGGACCTCCTGCGCTTCGCCGGCCGGTTTGATGGCGCCGCGGGCGTGGTGGTGGTGATTGCCGGCGGTCTCGATCCCGACGACGCCGTCTCCCGACTCGAGCGCGTGTTGGGCGGCTGGCCGATGGTTCAGGCCGCTCCGGACATTGCCGTACCCCCAGTCGATGGCTTCCCCTCCCAGTCTCGTGACGCGCGCTTCGTTCCCGGCAAGACTCAGACCGACCTCGTCATCGGACTCCCCGGCATCGCCAGAGACGACCCAGACTATTATCGCGTGCTGGTGGGCGACACGATCCTGGGCAGGTTGGGCATGGGAGGCCGGCTGGGTACCGAGATTCGGGAGCGACGTGGTCTAGCCTACTACGCCTCGACCAGCTTCGACGCCGGCTACGGTCCCGGCCCCTGGGCGGCAAGGATCGGTGTGGCTCCCGCCGACGTCGACGCCGCGGTCGAAGCGACGCTGCAAGAGTTCCAGCGCTTCGTCGCCTCGCCGCCCGCCGAAACGGAGCTGGCCGATGCCAAACAGTTGCTCACCGGCTCCTTGCCACTGCGTCTGGAGACGGCAGACGGCGTCGCGTCGACAATTATGTCGATCGAGCGATTTGGCTTGGGACTGGACTACGTCGATCGTTACCCGGCAGCAGTGCAAGGTGTGACGGCGGATCAGGTGCAGGAGGCAGCGCGACAGCACCTGCTCCTCGACCGGATAGTCGTCGTCAGCGCCGGGCCAGAACCTCCCAGTCCGCAGCGATAAGGTAGGACGAATGCTGCTGGCCATGGGGGGGATTGGGCTGGTGAGGCAAGTAGGGCGTATAGCAATACGCCCCTACCAGACGCCGCCGATTCCCGTAGGGGCGTATTGCTATACGCCCTGACCCGGCCGTCTGAGCCTCCGTCCCGAATGGCCAATAGCATGTCCCTACCTAAAACTGAAAGGAGGAAACGTGGCAAGAATCGCGATCATCGGAACCGGACGGATGGCTAGCGGGCTGGCGGCGGGGTGGTCGAAGGCTGGCCACTCGGTCGTCTTGGGTTCGCGACAGCCGGAAGGAAAGACGAGCAGCGGCGCGGTAGTGACGGGCCAGGTGGCCGCACTGGACGGCGCCGAGGTTGTCGTGCTGGCGATGCCCTACGCGGCCGTCGAGCCCTTCGCCCGTGCGCAGGCCGCGACCTTGCGCGTCAAGGTCGTCATCGACATATCCAACCCGTTTGATCGTCTTCCGGATAATCGAACCTCCGGCGCAGAGGTCACCGCCGCCGCGATTGGGCATGGGGCGAAGGTGATTGCCGCCTTCAAAGGGAACTTCGCCGCTACCCTGGGGCAGCCGATCGATTCCAGCGGCGTTGTTCGCGACGTTCACTTTGCCGGCGACGACGAAGGCGCCAAGGCGTTGGGGGCGCAGTTGATCAGGGATCTCGGCTTCCGTCCCATCGACTGCGGCGCCATGAAGAACGCCCGGGTGCTGGACGGCATGGTGCCGCTGATGATCGAGCTGGACCGCCGGCACGGGACCGGCGCGGCCAGCGTGTCCTGGAAGCTCCTACCATAGGCGCCAGCGCCAGGCTGAGGGAAGGTACGAAGGGTGATGGCTGGAAACCGATTCGAAGTCGGTCACGGTGACGGACCGCTGGGTGGGTACGTGCTGCGGGATCATGAGACGGGCAGCGAAGCGCGGGTGCTGCCGGATGTCGGCGCTAACTGCGTGGAGCTGCGCGTGCCGGACCGATCCGGGCAGCCAATGGACCTGATGTACGCGCCGGAATCGCCCGCGCAATTGCAGGCGGCGCCGGCACGATACGGCTTACCGATCCTCTTCCCATTCCCCAATCGCATACGCGATGGGCGCTTCACTTTCGGCGGCACGACCTACCAGTTGCCGGTCGGTCGCCAGGGGCACGCTATTCATGGTCTGGTGATCGACCGGCCCTTCCGCGTCGAGCAAGCGGAGGGGACAGTGGATGGCGCCCGGCTGCGCTGTGTCATCACGCCGAACGAGCTCGCCACGACGCAGGGCTATCCTTTCCCCTTTCACTTCGCGGCCGACTACACGCTCCAGGGTCACACGCTGATCTTGCAGGTCACAGCGACCAACACCGGCTCCTCACCAATGCCGATGGGCTTTGGCATCCATCCATATTTTCGGACGCCGATCGCGCCCAATGGAGAGCGTGCGCGCTGCGAGATCGCCGTCCCCGTCCGCGAGCGCTGGGTACTGGGGCCGGACCTCATCCCAACCGGGCAGCGAGAGACATTGACGCCAGCGGAAACGCTCACGGATCTCGCGCCCCTCGACGGTCGAACCTTCGACAACGTCTACACCGGCGTCGCCAAGGAAGGTGGGGAGTCGCGCTGCCGCCTTTTTGACCCGGCCGCTGGGATCGAGCTGATCGTCGCCTCGGACGCCGCATTCCGCGAGATCGTCGTATACGCGCCCCCCGGACTGCCGGCGTTGTGCTTCGAGCCATACACCTGCACGACTGACGCCTTCAACTTACAAGAGCGGGGCGTCGACGCGGGCCGGATGACGCTGGAGCCAGGTGCGCGATGGGTCGGGACGATCGAAGTTAGCTGTCAGCTATCAGGTATCAGCCCTCAGCAGGGCTCCGCCGCGTAGGGACCGTCGCTCCTGAACAAGGCGACAGCACTCCCTCCAGGAATCACGCGTTGTCGAGATGAGGCAGGTGAGTCACCTTGCTGATCGCTGATCGCTCGTAAACAGCAACGCGCCCCGGAGGTTGCCCTCCGGGGCTACGTCGGAACCGGCGACCGTGTCCGCCTCGCAACGGACACCTAGCTACTGCCGCTTGCGCGGGCGGCAGATCGCGACATCCTCCGCACCGGCTGCGTCGCTCTCGCAACGCTCCCGCCCGGTGGTACCCTCACGGGTAACCACTCCACCGAACGATGCTGGGGGTTGCCCAGCGCCAGTCGCCTACCCTCCACCCAACCGCGGCAGCGGGGTGATGGTGTTGCATCGCCCAAAACGGGCCTCCCGTGCCACTTGCGCGGCCGGTAAGGTGATCCGCGAGCGAGCCCCCTGGCTCGGATGCCGGACTGGATCTTGCCGACTCTTCCTGTCCGGCGTCGCCGTATTCTCGAATCAGGGCGACCCCTGCGATTCTGCAGGAACCTCAGGGGGTTTGCGGAACCCCGATTCGTGATGTCAGTAGCTTAGGCCAACGAGCGCGCCTTGTCAAGACCCTAAGACGCCAAGAAGGTCAAGAACGACAACAGTACTATCTCTATTGGACTCCTTCCATCGCCTTCCAGTGGGGCAAGAAGCAAATCGGGCGCCACTTGACATATGCACTTATGATCTCGGAACGAGCACGAGCTTCCCGAACTGCTCACGGCCCTCCAGCCGGCGCTGTGCCTCGGCGGCGCCTTGGAGCGGGTAGGTCTGATCGACGACGGCCCGTAGGGCGCCGCTCGCCGTCAGGCGCAGCACATCCGCCAGCTCTCGTCTCGTACCGCCGTAGGAGCCGATCAGGCGAAGCTGCTTAGCGAAGAGCTGCCAAAGGTCCTGCTCGGCGTGCCGGCCGGTGGTCGTGCCGCAGATCACCAACCGCCCGTTACGCGCCAGGCTGCTGATGCTGTCCGCCCACGTCGCCGTGCCGACGTGCTCGACCACGACGTCGACTCCTCGTTTCCCCGTGAGCCGCCGTACCTCGGCGGCGACGGGAGTAGTATCGTAGTTGATGCCGGCGAACGCGCCCAGCGCCTGCGCTTTGGCGAGCTTGGCGTCGCTGCTGGCCGTGGCGATGACCTCCGCCCCGGTCAGTCGGGCGATCTGGATGGCCGCGCTGCCCACGCCGCTGCCCGCCGCCTGCACCAGCACGGTCTCGCCCGGTCGTAGCTCGGCCTGCGTGCGCAGCATGTGCCAGGCGGTGAGTGTGGCAAGCGTCACCGCGGCCGCGTCGACAAAGGACAGGCCATCCGGCATCGCCACGATCTGGCTGGCCGGGGCGACTACCTGCTCGGCATAGCCGCCCTGGCTCTTCGTGCCAAGCACGTCGGCGCGCAGGCAGGTCGTCTCCTGGCCGGCCAGGCAGAACTCACAGCGGCCACAACAGAGGTAGGGGGCGACCGCCACACGGTCCCCGACGTTGAGTCCGACCACTCCCTCGCCGAGCGCCCCGATTTCCCCGGCCACTTCCGCGCCGCAGATGTGCGGCCAGGGCTCCGCTGGAATTTGGCCGCCGCGGATCATTAGGTCGAGTCGGTTCAGTCCGCAGGCACGAACGTTGACGACGACCTCACCTGCTTTTGGCTCAGGGGACGCAACGTCGCGGAGTTGGAGGGCATCCAGGCCACCGGGCTTTGCACAGACTACGGCGCGCATTGAGGCCTCCTTGTCTTATCACTCGGTCACTGGGGGTTATCGCGCATCGTCCACACGCGGCGGTCTGCGCGCCGTCCGCCTGCCCATGAATGGGCAGGCTAAGCCTACAAAGCCAGCTAAAGCCGGCTGGACCAGCCTACCATGTGTGATAAGTGAATCTCGCTACTTACGAGCCAACCTCTTTATGCCGTAGTGTCACCTTCAATATCGGTGTCCTGGTTTCCCAGCCTGCTTTAGCAGGCTCCGTAATGTTAGCCTGCCAATAAATGGGCAGGCTTTGCGCCACGGACCATTCACCAATTACACGATCACCCACATGACGAGCCACACAAGTGGCGCCGGTGCGAGAGGGGTCGAAGTTGGCGGGATGCTACAATCGGCGGGTCTGCCGGCAAAGCCAGCGCACCAGGAAGCCGGCATGGGCGGCCAGATCCTCGTCGCGGAAACAAACATGGAACACCATCGCGGCTTTGCTGACGTGCTGCGCCAGTATCGTCTTGCCCGCGAGCTGACCCAGGAGGAGCTTGCTGAGCAGGCTGGTCTGAGCACACGGACCATCAGCGACTTAGAGCGAGGGGTGAAGCAGACGCCGCAACGCGCGACCACCAGCCTCCTGATCAAGGCCCTGGCGCTGACGTCGCCGGACGCCGACGCGTTCGAGGCGGCGGCCCGCCGGAGGGGCAACCGGCTGGGTCGAGTCGCCAAGCCAAGCGAGCCGGACCGCGAAGCGGTCGATCGTGAGGTTGCCTCAACCTCCTGGCTCCCGCGTCCACTCACTCCAATGATCGGCCGGGCACACGAGCTCGCCGCGCTCAGGACGCTGCTGCTTCAGGTCGAGGCACGTCTCGTTACCCTCATCGGGCCGGCGGGTGTAGGCAAGACCAGGCTGGCGCTCGCCGTCGCGCACGTCATGCAGTCACAATTCGCCGGCGTGCGCTTCGTGGACCTGACGGCAGCCACGGACGCGCGTCTGGTTATGCCGGAGATCGCGACAAGGCTCGGACTCAGAGAGGACCCAGTGCGCTCACCGCTTCAAGTTAGCAGAGATTACGCCCGTGGGAGACGCCAGCTCATTGTAGTGGACAACTTCGAGCAGGTAGTGGGCGCCGCGATCGATCTCGCCAGCCTCCTCGCCGCCGCCCCGGGCCTGAAGCTACTCGTTACCAGCCGCGCGGCCCTGCGAGTCACGGCGGAATACGAGTTCCCCGTGGGCCCGTTGTCTCTCCCTGACCCATCCCATCTCCCGACGCTGTCCCGCCTTCGTTCTTACGCGGCCGTGCGACTGTTCATCGACCGTGCGCGAGCCATCGAGCCGGTCTTCGCATTAACGGAAGAGAATGCCGCGACCATTGCGCTCATCTGCCACCGCCTAGACGGCCTGCCCCTGGCGATCGAGCTTGCGGCGGCCCGCGTTCGACTCCTACCGCCGGCGACGCTGCTCGAGCGGTTGTCGGATCCCTTGGGCACGCTCAGTGACGGCCCTCGTGACCGCCCGCCCCGCCAACAGACCCTCAGGAATGCCATCGGGTGGAGTTACGCGCTGCTGGAGCCGGGAGAACAGGCGCTTTTCCGGCAACTGGCGGTGTTCCCCGACAGTTGCACGCTCGATGCCGCGGAATCGATCTGCGCGCCGGAAGGCGAACGAGAACCGCTGGACGTGCTGCAGTCGCTCGTAGCCCAGAGCCTCCTGCGGCGGGTCGAGCCGGCCAAAGGACCGGTCCGCGTGAGCATGCTGCCGCTCGTCCGGGAGTATGCCCGGGAGCGGCTGAAGGAGCGCGGTGAAGACGAAGCCACGGGGCGCCGCCACGCAACCTACTTCCGAGAGCTGGCCGAAACGGCCGAACCGCACCTGATCGGCGCTGCGAGCGCCACCTGGCTCCAGCGATTGGACGAGGATCTTACCAACATCCGGGGAGCACTCGAGTGGGCGCTCGTCCGTGGTCAATCCGGCGACCTCGCGGCAGTCACCGACGGGCTGAGACTCGCCGGCGCGCTATGGTGATTCTGGCGACCGCGCGGGCACTTCGCGGATGCGCGTCGCTGGACAGATGGGCTCCTCGTCCTCCGAAGCGGGCGCGACGCCGTCTGGACCAAGGCCCTGATCGCCTCTTGGTTCGGCTGGCAGTTGCGCGATCGCGAGACGGCGAAGCGTCGAGCTGCGGAGGCGTTCGCCATTGCAGAAGAGCTCGACGAGCCGTCACTACGGGCTTTGGCTATGATGGTATTGGCATTGGTGAGCGATGTGGACGAGCGAACGCGCCTGCTGGAGCGTAGCGCTGCCACCGCCCGCCAGACCGGCGATGCATTCTTGCTCGGGCGGGCGCTACTGCACCTGGCAGAAAGAGACGACGACCTGGCAGTAGCCCGTGCCCGACTCGACGAGGCACATAGCCTCTTCCAAAGCATCGGACACCGTGTCGGCATCGGCAGTATCCATCAAATGCTCGGCCAGCTCGAGGCCGGGGCGGGCGACACGGCCGGTGCGCGGCGCAACTTCGAGGAGGCGCTGGCGATCTGGACGGACCTTGGCTATCGCGGCTTTCTCCCGTCCGTTCTGATGGCGCTGGGTGACCTCGCCCTCGCACAAGGCGATCGCGCCGGCGCCCAAGCGCGCTACGGCGAAGCCATTCAGTTGAGTGAGGAATTTGGAACGACTACGCGTCTTCCCGACCTGGCGCAACGGCTAGCCCGCGCGACGACACCGTTCGGTAGCGACGGCGCCTCGAAATCAGATGACGGAGGTGGCACTGCCAAGGGCAGCGCCGCGTCAGCGCCGGTGACGTCCGGCGAGCGGGGTACCAATTCACCGCTTTCCCGGCGCGAGCAGGAAGTGATCAGCCTCGTGGCGACCGGCAAGACCAACCGCGAGATCGCCGCGGCGCTTGTGCTCAGCGAGCATACGGTGGCCCGGCATCTTGCCAACATCTTCGCCAAGCTTGGGCTGCCCTCGCGCGCCGCTGCCGCCGCCTACGCGCAGCGCCAGGGTTTGGCCTAGCGCCGCCCTCGCTCGTGTTGAGGGGCAGATCGCTATTGAGACCATCCTGCGCCGTTTTGCCAACCTAACGGGCGCCCCCGGCGCTATCCAGCAGCGCAACCACCTCAATCTCCGTGGCGTCGTCGCGTTGCCCGTGACGTTCAACCCGGTCGGAAGAGAACACAGCGGCAAGGCCGGGCCCCGACCGGCTGGCGGCGGGGCAGAGCGGACATCCTCCAGCCGGGGGCGAACCGATTCCTCCGGTCCGAGCCACAGCGGTACAGCCCACCAGCCGAGTTCCCTATGCCCCGTCCTCGATGCGAATGAGTGAGGCCAGCTCCAGCACGCTCGGCAGATCGCGGAAGGCGGCGACCGCGGCAAGCATGGCGCTTTCCCGCGCGCGGTGGGTCACGATCACGATCTCCGCGCTCTTGCGCGCCTCATCAACCTCCTGCTGGTTGACCGCGGCAATGCTGATGCCGAGCTTGCCCAACACGGCGGCGATTTCGGCCAGCACTCCGGGCTGGTCGAGCACCTGCAGGCGAAGGTAATAGCGGGTCTCCAGCGCCTCGATGGAAAGGACGGGGCGGCGGACGCCGAGGGTTACCTCGGTGCGATTGCTGATGCCTTTCCGGATGTTGCGCGCGAGGTCGATCAGGTCGCCGGCAATGGCGCTGGAGGTAGGCAACGCGCCGGCGCCGCGGCCGTAGAGCAGCACCCGGCCGACCAGATCCCCCTCCAGCTCGACGGCGTTGAAGACGCCGCCGACACCGGCGAGCAACTGCGAGGTTGGAATCAACACGGGGTGGACGCGGACCTGGATTCCGTCCTCGCGATCGTGGCCGATGGCGAGGAGCTTGATGGCGTAGCCCATCGCCGCGGCGTTGCGAAAGTCGCGCGGGTCCAGGCGCGTGATGCCCTCGCAGTACACCTGATCCGGCGTGACCTCCGAGTGGAAGGCCAGCGTGGACAGGATGGCCAGCTTGTACACCGCATCGATGCCGCTGACGTCGTTGTGCGGATCGGGCTCCGCGAATCCCAGCGCCTGCGCCTCAGCCAGCGCATCTGAGAATGTCGTGTGGTGTTCGGCCATGCGTGTCAGGATGTAATTCGTCGTCCCGTTGATGATCGCCCGCACGCCGCTGATGCGGTTGGCCAGCAGGTCGCGCTTGAATGGTCCGATCAGGGGTAGGCCGCCGCCTACGCTGGCTTCATAGTAGACGTCCACGTTATTCGCCGCCGCGAGAGCCAACAGCTCGCGACCGTGCTTCGCCATCACCTCTTTGTTCGCGGTGACGAGGTGTTTGCCTTGCTGGAGCGCCCGTCGCATGTAGGCCAGTGCCGGTTGTTCGCCGCCGAGCACCTCGACGACAATCGCCACCTCCGGGTCGTCAAGTATGGTCGTCGGGTCGTCGGTAAGGAGTGACCGCGGCACGGATGCCGTGCGCGGCTTGGCCAAGTCTCGAACCAAGACCCGACCCAGTTGCAGCTCGCAGCCGAACAGCTCGGTCAAGCGACCGGAGCGCTGCTGGACGAACTCGGCGACGCCGCCGCCGACGGTGCCCAGGCCGAGCAGCCCTATGCGCAAAGACACGGTGCCGGCGCTCACGAGTGCTCTTCCCCGTTATTCAAGGCTGCCCAGCTTGCGAATGCGCTGCATCGCCTCGCGCAATCGGTCGTCGTGGACGGTGAGGGACATGCGGACGTAGCCCTCGCCCTGGTTCCCGTAGCCGATGCCCGGCGTGACCACGACGCCGGCTTGCTCCAGGAGCTCCCCAGCAAACTGCAGTGAGGTCCGGCCCGCTGGAATCGGCGCCCACACGTAGAAGGTCGCCTTGGGCGGCTGGAGCGGCAAGCCGATGGCGTGCCACGTCTCTACCACTTGGTCACGACGGGCCTGATAGATCGCGATCATGCGAGCGATATTGTCTTGTGGACCGGACAGGGCGGCGATACCAGCGCGTTGCACGGCGCCGAATATACCGGAGTCTGTGTTCTCCTTGACCTTGCGCAACGCCGAAATGACGTCGGCGTTGCCGACCGCCATGCCAATGCGCCAGCCGGTCATGTTGTAGGGCTTGGACAGGGAGTTGAACTCCACGACGGGAGCGTCCAGACCGCCGCTGAGCAGGCTGGCTGGGCGGCAGCCGTCGAAAGCAATCTCGCTGTAGGGGCAGTCGTTGACGATCAGGGTGTCGGTGTCCCTGGCCCAGGCAGCGGCGGCGCGCCAAAACTCCTCGCCGGCCACAGCCGCGGTAGGGTTGTTCGGATAGTTGAGCCACAGCACTTTGGCTCGACGCGCCAGGTCGGCGGGAATCGCGGCGAAGTCGGGTAGCCAGCCGTGCTCGGCGTCCATGGGCACGCGCACCACCTGAGCGCCTGCAAAAATGGCGCTGGCCAGGTAGGCGGGATAGGCGGGGTCGGGAATCAGCGCGACATCGCCGGGGTTGAGATAGGCCAGCGCGACGTGGTGGTTGCCCTCCTTACTGCCGATGAGCGCCAGGACCTCTCGGTCGGGGTCGGCCTCGACGGCAAAGCGACGCTGGTACCAAGACGCGATGACCTCGCGAAAGGAAACCATGCCCCGCTCCTCATCCGGGGGATAGACGTGCATGACCGGGTCGTGGGCCGCCTCACAGAGGGCGTCGATCACGTGGTCTGGTGTCGGCTGATCGGGATCACCCACGCCGAGGCTGATGACGTCGATGCCGCGCGCTCTGGCTTCGCGCTCCTTCTGGCGGATCTGCACAAACAGGTAAGGGGGGAGCTGCCGCAAGCGCTCGGCGGTCTGTACCACGTCCGTCGTTCCCTATTCGGTCCATACGATGCTCGGTTCCATCGGAGTGTACCGGAATCGGAGCCGGAGGTGCTATCGGCAGTACGCCAGCCGGCAGAAGCATCACACGCCGAGGCCGAAGGTCCATCAGGAGGTCTTGCACCAACCGTGCCGGCTTCTGCGGTATGTGTGGCTCAACCTGAGGCCGGTACCAACTTGTATGGTCGCGCGGCGTGGCGTATGCTGAGCGTGATGTGGCTACTCGCTGGCGCCTTAGTGAAGCGGTCGGCGTAGCCGGCCATAGTGCAGCAATGGATGAGGTTAGTGACAGCGTGAACCGCGACGATGCCTATGCCCTCCTGACGGAGT